>NZ_CP054026.1 GCF_005862305.2 Rhizobium indicum
CTTCCGCACGCTGGTGGGTCATGCCTCGAGAAATGGACAAATTATGGCTACTGACAAGCTGCGCTTCGGCGTCGATCTTGTGACATGCTTCCATCCCGGCTTCTGGGGCGTCGACAGCCACGATGCGATCGTCGACCATGCACGCGCCGAGCCGCGCGCCTTCTGGGACAAGATCCTCGACAGTGTCCAGGCCTCCGGCGTTACCGGCGTCGAGCTGACCTTCTCTCCCTTCAACTGGCAGGACGCCATCAAGACCTATGGTTCAGTCGATGCCTTCGCAGCCGAGCTGACAAGACGCGGTCTGACGCTGTGCAGCGGCTTCTTCGCGGACCTTGAGGCGGCCGGCGACTTCGCTGAGCCCGAGGCCCAGCGCGCGCTGATCGACAAGGCGGAACGATATGCCGACTTCCTGAAAGCTTGCGGCAGCGACATCATGGTGATTGGCGCGCCGCTACGCCAGACGCTCGGCGCCCAGCCGGTGCAATTCTACGATTTCGACCGTGCGAAGGTGATTGCCGACTTTCTGAACCGGCTCGGCGCGACCCTCTATGGCAGGGGCGTGCGGCTTGCGCTGCACACCGAGGCGCACTCGATCTTTGCCGCCGCGCGCGACGTCGATCTGATGATGCTTTTGACCGACCCGGCCTACGTGCACATGTGCCCCGACACGGCCCATATCATCGTTGCCGGCTCCGATCCCGTCCAGCTCGTCGATCGCCATCACGAGCGCATGATCATCGCCCACTGGAAGGATGCAATTGGCCCGATGCCCGCCGACACGCCGATCGACAAGCACATCCATGAACACCACCAGCCCTATTTCTGCAGCTTCGGCCTCGGACGGGTCGACTGGCCGGCCTGGATCCGGCTGCTGCGCGACCGGGCCTATGAAGGCTGGGCGATCCTCGAACTCGATGCCGCGCCGGATCCCGTCCGCGACATCGCCAACGGGCTCACGCTCGTCCGGCAGGCGCTCCTGCCGATCTATCGCTGACAGTCATCCCTAAGACAACAAACGCCCCGCAAAGAGGGCATTTTCAAGAGGTGGAACAATGAAGACCATGATGAAGCTTTTTCTTGCCGGCGTGGCGTTCGCCGGTCTCTTCGCCTCGGCGCATGCCGAGGACAAGCCGACGATCGAGATCATGTCGTCCTGGACATCGGGCGGCGAAGCAGCCGCCCTCAACGTCATCAAGACCGAGTTCGAAAAGCGCGGCGGCGTCTGGAAGGATTCCTCGATCGCCGGCTTCGGTGCGGCCGATGCCGCCTTCCAGAACCGTATCGTCGCCGGTGACGCGCCTGGCGCCAAGCAGGGCGTCATCGGTCTCGCTGCCGCCGATTTCATCAATCAGGGCCTGTTCAATCCGATCGACGACGTGGCCGCTGCCGGCAAATGGGCCGACGCCCTGCCGAAATCGATCCACGATCTCATCTCCTATGACGGCAAGATCTACCTTGCGCCGACCGGCGCGCATGGTGAAAGCTGGCTCTTCTATTCCAAGGAAGCCTTCGAGAAGGCCGGTATTTCGCAAGAGCCCAAGACCTGGGACGAGCTCTTTGCCGATCTCGATAAGCTGAAGGCTGCCGGCATGGTTCCGGTCGCCTGGGGTGGCCAGCCCTGGCAGCAAACCAAGGTCTTCAACATGATCCTGCTCTCGCAGGTCGGGATCGACGGCTTCCTGAAGATCTATGTCGACAAGGATAAGAGCCCGGCGTCCGTCGAAGGCGTGAAGAAGACCCTGGAGATCCTCGGCAAGCTGCGCGGTTATGTCGATGCGGGTGCCGCCGGCCGCAACTGGAACGACGCGACCGCCATGCTGATCACGGCCAAGGCCGGCGTGCAGTTCATGGGCGACTGGGCCAAGGGCGAATTCACCGTCGCCGGCAAGGAGCCGGGCAAGGATTATGGCTGCATGATCGTGCCGGAGTCGAAGGGCATGGTCTACATCGCCGACGCCCTCTGGTTCCCCAAGACCGGCAAGGCCGAGACCGACAAGGCACAGAAGCTTCTCGCCGAAGTCGTCATGGACCCGGCCGTCCAGGTCGAATTCGCCCTCAAGAAGGGTTCGGTTCCGATGCGCGCCGACGTCGACAAGTCGAAGCTGGACGCCTGCGCGCAGAAGGGTGTCGAGCTGATGAGCGCCGGGGCGATCGTACCGGACCAGGCGATCGTGCTGACGCCCCAGCAGGTCGGCGCGCTCGACGACTTCGTCGACGAATACTGGAGCGGGGGCTCGAGCGATGCGGGCGCCGCAGCCGAAAACTTCTTCGCCATCTTCGAGTAGGATAGTACCCGTGGCGTCGGCCTGATCCGACGCCACGGCTGCCGGCTGCCGCCCCACCCAGCGGCCCGAGCCCTGCTTTCCACTCCGTCAACGAGCTGGCCGATGTCCATCAAACGCAAGCCCAATCTTTCCGCGACCATCGCCTTGCTGCCGACATGGTTCGTCGCGGTCGTGGTCTTCATCGGCACCATGGCTTGGTCGATCCGCCTGTCCTTCACCAATTCGACGCTTTTTCCGTCCTCGACCTATGTCGGCTTGGCGCAGTATTCGAAGCTCTTCTCTTCCGCCAAGTGGTTGGCCTCGCTGCAAAACGTGTTGATCTTCGGCGTCCTCTACGTCGCAGGCTGTTTGCTGCTGGGCTTCCTGCTGGCGGCGGCGCTGGATCGTAAGATCCGCTTCGAAAGCGCCTTCAGGACCATATTCCTCTATCCCTACGCCATGTCCTTCGTGGTGACCGGGCTGATCTGGCAATGGATGCTCAATCCGATGCTCGGCATCCAGGCGAGCGTGCGTTCGCTCGGCTGGGAAAGCTTCGTCCTCGACTGGGTGGTCAATCGCGACATGGCGATCTATGCGCTGGTGCTTGCCGGCGTATGGCAGGGCGCGGGGCTTGTCATGGTCATTGCGCTCGCCGGCATGCGTGGCATCGAGGCCGAGCAATGGAAGGCGGCGCGGATCGACGGCATTCCCGTCTGGCGGATCTATGTCTCGATCATCCTGCCGCAGCTCGGGCCGGCGCTGGCCGCAGCCGGCATGCTGCTCGCCATGGGCGTGATCAAGACCTACGACATTGTCGTTGCCATGACCAATGGCGGCCCCGGCAATGCGACGGAGGTGCCGGCGAAATTCATCATGGACAATCTGTTCGGGCGCCAGAACCTCGGCCTCGCGACAGCAGGCGCGACGGTGCTTGTCCTCGGCGTGATCATTGCCGTCGCTCCGTTCCGCTATGCGATGCACATGCGCGACAAAGCAAAGGGGGCCGCGTGATGGCCCGTCTTCATCCGAATGGCCCGAAGCCGGCACAGATCACCGCCGGGCGCATCGGCCTCTATGTCTTCCTTGTCGTCGCAGCACTTTTCTTCCTTCTTCCGCTCTACACCATGGTCGTCACCTCGCTGAAGTCAATGGATGAAATCCGCCTCGGGCAGATCTTTGCCCTGCCGGCCACGCTCGATTTCTCTGCCTGGGCCACTGCCTGGTCGGGCGCCTGCATGGGAACCGTCTGCGTCGGCATTCGCAGCGGCTTCTGGAATTCGGTGGCGATCACCCTTCCCTCGGTCGCGCTCTCGGTCTTCATCGGCGCCGTCAACGGCTATGCGCTGTCGCTCTGGCGGCCGCGCGGGGCAAACCTGCTCTTCGGCCTGCTGATGGCCGGCGGCCTCATCCCCTACCAGATCTTCCTCTATCCGATGGTCCGGGCGATGGCGAATATCGATCTCTATAATTCACTGGCCGGCATCATTCTCGTGCATGTCATCTTCGGTCTGCCGCTGGTGACGCTGCTCTTCCGCAACTATTTCGTCAGCGTGCCGGAGGAGCTTTGCAAGGCGGCGCGCGTCGACGGCGCGGGCTTCTGGCGCATCTTTTTCGAGATCATGCTGCCGATTGCCGTGCCGATGGTCGTCGTGGTCTCCATGCTGCAATTCACCGGCATCTGGAACGACTTCCTGCTCGGTCTCGTCTTTGCCGGCCGAGACAACCTGCCAATGACCGTGCAGCTCAACAATATCGTCAACACCACGATGGGCGAGCGAACCTACAACGTGAACATGGCGGCGACGATCCTCACCGCCATCGTTCCGCTTGCCATCTATTTCCTGTCCGGCCGCTGGTTCGTGCGCGGCATCGCGGCCGGCGCAGTCAAGGGGTAGCGCTTCCATGCAATCTGCCGTCTCCGTCAAGGACCTGAAGATCGCCTATGGCGATCATACGGTGATCGAGAAGATGTCGATCGATATCGCGCCGCGGGAGTTCCTGGTGCTGCTCGGCCCTTCCGGCTGCGGCAAGTCCACGCTCCTGAACGCCATTGCCGGCCTTCAGGACATCACATCAGGCGAGGTCTGGATCTCGGGCAAGAACGTCAGCTGGGAGGAGCCGAAGGACCGCGGCATCGGCATGGTCTTCCAATCCTACGCGCTCTATCCCCGCATGTCGGTCCGCAAGAACCTCTCCTTCGGCCTTCGCGTCGCCCGCCTGCCGAAGGCCGAGATCGAGGCCCGCGTCGCCCGCACCGCCGCCCTTCTCCAGCTCGGCAAGCTGCTCGACCGGCGCCCTGCCGAGCTTTCCGGCGGTCAGCGCCAGCGCGTCGCCATCGGCCGGGCGCTGGTGCGTGAAGTCGATGTCTTCCTGTTCGACGAACCACTGTCGAACCTCGATGCCAAACTGCGCAACGAATTACGCGTCGAGATCAAGAAGCTGCACCAGCGCCTCGGCAATACGATGATCTACGTCACCCACGACCAGGTCGAGGCCCTGACGCTGGCCGACCGCATCGCCATCATGCGCGATGGTGTGATCCAGCAGCTCGCCTCGCCGGCCGAGATCTACCGCCGTCCGGCCAATCTCTTCGTTGCCGGCTTCATTGGCGCTCCGGCCATGAATTTCGCCGAGGGCCGGATCGAGCGCGGCAACGGCGCTCCGGTCTTCCGGAGTAAGGAGCTTACTATCGACCTCTCCGGTTATTCCTTCCGGGCGGACGCAGCGGAAGGTCCTGCTACTCTCGGCTTTCGCCCGGAACACCTTGTGCTCGATGGCGCCACGAGCGGCCTGCCCACCATTCCCGGTCGCGTTTCCGTCGTCGAGCCGATGGGTTCGGACGCCGTCGTCTGGTTCGACTGGGCAAACCAGAGCCTCTCGCTCCGGCTCATGGGCGATGTCACCCTGCAGCCTGGCGATGCTCTGGCTCCCGGGCTCGATATCGCCAAGGCATCCCTCTTCGGCGCTGACGGATCGCGGCTGTGACGCGCCATCCCTTTGTTTTCCCGCAATTCCGGGCGCGTTTCGCGCCGTTTTGAGGATTGCTCCAGGACAGGATTTGAAAAGACATGTCTGAGATCGTCTATGATTCGCTGGTGATCGGCTCCGGCGCGGCGGGTTCCTTTGCGGTAAAGGAACTGACGACACAGGGGTTGTCGGTGCTGCTGCTCGAGGCCGGCCCCACCGTCGGACCGAAGGATTTCGATCCCGCGCGCAAGAAGGCGCCGGCAAGCAGTATCAATATCTGGGAGCGTGCGCGGGCCACTCTCAAGGGCCAGCCGATCCAGGCGCGCGCAGCGTTTTTCACCGAGCGCTTCAGCCACTTCTTCGTCAACGACCGCAAGAATCCCTATACGACGCCGAAGGGCGAACCCTTCCTCTGGATCCGCGGCCGCCAGGGCGGCGGGCGCCTCCACAGTTTCGGCCGGGTGCTGCTGCGCTGGACCGACGACGACTTCAAGATCCGATCGCGCGCCGGAAAGGGCGTGGACTGGCCGGTCTCCTATGACGAACTGGCGCCTTTCTACGACGAAGTCGAGACCTATCTCGGGCTCTACGGCAATAAGGACAACGTCGCCACGCTGCCGGACGGCGTCTATGCGAAGCCGGCAAGCCTGACGCCCGCCGAACAGATCTTCAAGCAGGCGGTCGAAAGCCGCTGGCCGGAAAGGCACGTCGTCTCCTGGCGTTACATCGCGCCTGACGCCGACCGGATGCCGCGACCGCTGCGAGAAGCAAAGGCGACCGGTGAGCTGACCATCCTCTACGACGCCGTCGTTCGCCGTATCACCACGGATGAGAAGACCGGCCGCGCCACCGGCGCGGAATACATCGATCGCAACACGGGTGCGGTATCGACGGCTCGCGCCGCGACGGTGGTGCTTTCCGCCTCGCCGATAGAGAGCGTGCGGCTGCTGTTGAATTCGGCTTCGGCGAAACATCCGGATGGGCTCGGCAACAGCTCGGGCGCTCTCGGTCGCTATTTCATGGACCAGCTGCCGTGCCTCGCCTTCGGGTCTTTTTCCAAGGCGAAGGGCTGGGCGCCCGACGACTCCGCGCCGACCGACCCATTCTACAATCCGTCGGGCGGGATCTTCATTCCCCGTTTCGGCGAGGGCGACGCCGCCCGCGGCGATTTCGACTACCAGGGAAGCGTCGGCCGCGCGCCGGTCTCCGGGGACACCGATGCGCGTCTCGCCTTCTTCGGTTTCGGCCGCATGCTGCCCTATGCCGACAACCGCATCACGCTCGATCTGAGGCGCAAGGATGCCTGGAATATTCCCGTGCCGCATATCCGCTGCGTCATGCAGGAGGAGGAGCAGGCGCTGCTCAGAAGGCAGGAGGAGACGTTGATCGCCATGATCAAGGAGATTGGCGGCGACCTCGAATTCATCGGCTCGCCCACCGGCCTCAAGGAAATGGGCAAGGGCGCCTTTCCCGAAGCCGATGCCTTCAGCCGCTTCATGTTCCGCAAGTGGTTCCGCAAAACCATGTGCATGGGCGCCGCAATCCATGAGACGGGCGGCGCGCGCATGGGCGAAAACCGGCAAGCTTCTGTGCTCAACCCCTACAACCAGGTCTGGGATGCCCCGAACCTCATCGTCACCGACGCCAGCGCCTTCCCCGGCAGCGGCATCGCCGGCACGACGCTCACCGTCATGGCCCTGACGATCCGCGCCTGTCGGAATCTTGTCGACCAATTCAGGACAGGACGGCTATAGCCGCGCTTGGAACGAGGGACCCGGGTAAACCGTTTCAGCCTTCGATCAGTGGTCGTCATATAAACTTCGCACTGACATGCTCCTGTCAACGAAAGCAGGAAGGGAAATCCATGTCTCAGACACATCAGGACCAACTCAGCCGCATAAAGGCCGAGATCGCCGACAGCTTCGATGAAGAGCTGGAAATGCAGATGGAGGAAGACCGGCTAGACGATCTGGTCGCCGAAGGAATGTCGGAACCGGCGGAGCAGACGCTCGAGCGAAAGATCTACTTCCGGGAGCTTTTCCGGTTGCAGCACGAGTTGGTGCGGCTGCAGGATTGGGTTCAGCATAAGAAGCTGAAGGTGGTGGTGCTGTTTGAAGGCCGGGATTCGGCCGGCAAGGGAGGCGCGATCAAGCGCGTGACCCAGCGCCTTAATCCACGTGTCTGCCGGACGGTCGCGCTGCCCGCCCCGACCGAGCGGGAGCGCCATCAATGGTATTTCCAGCGTTATGTCCCGCATCTTCCGACCGGTGGCGAAATCGTGCTCTTCGACCGAAGCTGGTACAATCGCGCCGGTGTCGAGCGCGTGATGGGGTTCTGCACCCCTGATGAACTCGAGGAGTTCTTCCGCTCGGTGCCCGAATTCGAACGGATGCTGGTCCGCTCCGGAATCGTGCTGATCAAATACTGGTTTTCGATCACCGACGAGGAGCAGGAATTCCGCTTCAATATGCGTATCCACGATCCGCTGAAGCAATGGAAGCTCTCACCTATGGATATGGAAAGCCGTGTCCATTGGGAGGAATACACCAAAGCCAAGGAAGAAATGCTGGCGCGTACCCACACGGAGGATGCACCCTGGTGGGTAGTACAGGCCGTGGACAAGAAACGGGCGCGTTTGAACTGCATTGCCCATCTTCTCGAGCAGATCCCTTACGAGGATGTTCCCAAACCTGAGATCCAGTTGCCGGACCGCATCCGTAACGCCGATTACAACAGGGCGCCGGTTCCACCTGAAATGTATGTGCCGGAGCGCTATTGAAAGCATAGTCGCAACGGGTCGGCGGAGTTGAGGAAATAGCGGCAGCGGTATTGCTTCGCTACGCCATGCGAGAGCGTGGCGTAGCGATCGGATCGGTTTGCAGTCATCGGCTGCCGTCAGGCGGCGACATCAGCTATGCGGTTCAATTCCGAGACGGCTTCATCCGGCAGCGCGAGCGCGGCGGCGGCGAGGTTCTCCCTGAGATGGCCGACGGAAGAGGTGCCGGGGATCAGTAGGATGTTTTCCGCGCGACGCAGCAGCCAGGCGAGCGCCACCTGCATAGGCGTGGCGTTGAGGCGTGCTGCGACATCGGACAGGGTGGAAGACTGCAGCGGGCTGAACCCGCCGAGCGGGAAGAACGGCACATAGGCAATGCCGTCGTGCGCGAGATCGTCGATCAGAGCATCGTCGGCCCGATGCGCCAGATTGTACTGGTTCTGCACGCAGTCGATCTCGGTGATCCCACGCCCTTCGGCGATTTGTTTGGATGTGACGTTGCTCAGCCCGATGTGACGGACCAGGCCTTGCTGCTGGAGATCGGCAAGGACCGTCAGTGGCGCTTCGATTGACCCTTCGGCCGGGCCGTGCACGTCGAACATGATCCTGAGATTGACGACATCAAGCACATCGAGGCCGAGATTGCGGAGATTGTCGTGCACTGCCGCGGTCAGTTCTTCACGCGAGAAGGCCGGCATCCACGATCCATCCGTGCCGCGCCGGGCGCCGATCTTGGTGACGATGACGAGATCGTCGCGATAGGGATGCAGCGCTTCGCGGATGATCTGGTTGGTGACGTGCGGGCCATAGAAGTCGCTGGTGTCGATGTGGTTTACGCCGCTCGAGACCGCCTCTCGCAGCACGGCCAATGCCGCGCCATGATCCTTGGGCGGACCAAACACGCCAGGCCCGGCAAGCTGCATGGCGCCATAGCCAAGCCGTTTCACGCTGCGGTCGCCGAGGTTGAACGTGCCGGACTGATCGATAGTCATGATCTAATTCCTTTCAAGAGATGACGCCAAGATAGGCCCAAGATAAGCATTGTCGGCGCGCGTGAAAATTGGCTATAATCCGCACGGGCTGTGCGGAGTGGCGAACAATGAAAGCAGATCTGGGTGATCTCAATGCCTTTGTTGCCGTGGCCCGTGCCGGGGGTTTCCGCGAGGGCGCGCGCGTCAGTGGCAGCAGCGCCTCCTTTCTCAGCGAAGCGGTGCGCCGCCTGGAGGCCCAGCTCGGCGTCAGGCTGCTCAACCGGACGACACGCAGTGTCGTCCCGACCGAAGCAGGCAAGGGCCTGCTGGAGCGGCTCGGCCCTGCTTTGAGCGAGGTGGAGTCTGCCCTCGACGTCGTCAACGGATTTCGCGACAGGCCGGCCGGTGCCTTGCGTCTCAATGTGCCGGTTAGCGCGGCGCGGCTGGTTCTGCCCGCCATCGTTCCACCGTTCCTCGCCGCCTATCCCGATATTCGGCTGGAGGTGGTAACCGACGAGAGCTTTGTCGACGTGATCGCGGCGGGCTGCGACGCTGGAATCCGCTATGACGAGCGGTTGGAGCAGGATATGATCGCGATACCGATCGGGCCACGCGTCCAGCGCTTTGCCATCGCAGCCTCCCCGGACTACCTGGATCGCCGTGGCCGGCCGCAACATCCGAGCGAGCTGCTCGGCCATGCCTGTCTATTGGGTCGCTTTTCCAGCGGTGCGATGACGGCGCCGTGGGAGTTCGAGCGCGATGGCGAGATAGTGCGGGTCGATCCAACGGGGCCGTTGATCGTGCGGGTCGGCGGAGCGACCGATTTGGCCGTCGATGCAGCGATATCAGGAACAGGGATCGTCTGCCTCTTCGAGGACTGGCTGCGCCCGCATCTCGACAACGGCGTCCTGGAACCCCTCCTCGAACCGTGGTGGCAACGCTTCTCCGGGCCGTTCCTCTACTATCCCGGGCGTCGGCTGGTGCCGGCGCCGCTCCGGGCATTCATCGACTTTGTCAAGGCATCGGCTACCGCATAATTCCTTAAGCCGGAATTGATCTAAGGATAAAATATGCAGAAATTCAAAGAGTTACAGCATCCTTTGCGCGTCTAAAAGATGCGGCGCTGTAAGCGGGCTTAATGGCCGACGATGCGCTAGAGCTTGACCTCGGCATTGTCGCCCATATCAGGTTTGGTATTCGAGACCGCTGCGGCCGCCATCTTGATATAGCTGATGATCGTGCCGGGGCTGTCCCAATATTCGGCCGTAGCCGGCGTCATCTTGAGGATGCGGATGGAAGGATCGTCGGGATTGTCCCACCAGGCCTTTGCCGGCGTCGCCCATAATTCCTTGGTTCTCTCCCGGTCGTTTTGCACCTCGGCCGTCCCCGATACGGAAACATATTTCTGTCCCTTGGTGTCGGCAAAGGCGAGGCAGACGTTTGGCCAGCGAGTGATTTCATCGTCCTTGTGACTGCTGACATCCGTCAGAAAATAGATCGCATTCTCGAGCTGCGCGGTATAGGCGGACATCGGGCGGGCTCTGAGATCGTCGCCGCTGCGGGTCGTCAGCATGCAAAACCCGATCTTGTCGATCAATTCCCATACCCGTGTCGCATTGTCTTGATTGGCCATCGTCATCTCCATCTGTGCAAGAGACGAAGTAACCATCTACGAAGGCCGATGTTCCCAGCGGCGGGCCCTAGTAGTGAGCCCCTTCCAAAGGTGATTGAGGCACGCAGTCGATCAATGGACGCTTGGGGTTTTCATCACCATTGCGAAGTCTTCGGCGACCAGTTCACTGACGGCGATGAGAACTTCCTCCCGGGAAAAGCCCGATGTCAGAGCGCGTTGAATCAGATCCTGCAGATCCGGCTCCACGACATCGCGGCAATCCTCGAGGCGTTCCTCTGAAACGGTGAGGCTATTGAGTTCGTCCATTGTCTGTCCTTTCAGGAATGTAACCACCAAAGCCCGAAAAGGCTGGTGAGGATAAAGCCGCTAGCGGGCGGCCACCGCCCGCTTCGGACCGGGCAGCAGGCCTTCACGCTGCATCTGCTTGCGTGCAGCCTTGCGATGTCGGCTGATCGCCTGCGCCTTTTCCCTGACGCGCCGTTCGGACGGTTTCTCATAGGCGCGCCGTTCTTTCATTTCGCGGAACAGCCCTTCGCGCTGCATTTTCTTTTTCAAGACTCTGAGCGCTTGATCGACATTGTTGTCTCTGACGAGTACCTGCATTTCGAGTTCTCCTTGTCTGGGATGGTGGCCCGATCGCCGCTCAGCCGAGCTGCTCGGCGATCAGAGCCTGCAATTCGCGGCGGGTGAGAAGGCAGGGAAACGGCTTCCAGCTCCTGGGAACATTGCGGACAGCCTCGTCATCCTCACGCGGATTCGCCGCCGCAACCGCGGTGGCTGTATGTGTGTTGTTCAAAAAGAAATCCTTTGCCGGCCTTGGCCGACGTTATCGATTGTTTGTGGGATTGCCCATCACGCAGCCTTAAGGCGCGCGCCGATGCATAAGCGTCTCAAGCAGCAGCCGGCAACGGCTTGGATTTCCGCTTGGATCGGGTACATCCAGCAACATAGGGCTCGGCGAGCAGAATTGCAACGGATAGCCCGGATGGCATGGCGCGGGCACCGCTAATCGCCTTCAGATATACTCGGTGCCATTTTATTCAAGTTAGCCGGGTATAGTTTTTGTCGAATTTTCTTCAATTTGGCGCGAGAGCGACATTATTCCGCCAGAATGGAAGCAACGCGAAGATCGCCATCGAAATTAACCTTCTGTTAAATAGGCCATTGACTTGTAGTATTAATAGGTTGTTAAAGGAGCCGCTCGCTGAGGTCGAAATTGACCCGCTAATAAACAATTTGAGGAGAGAGCAATGGCTTCGCCGATACATGCAACTGATGATAGTGCAACATTTCAAGAAACCGACGTTATTTCCGGAAATCTGCTTTCCAACGATTCCTCCGACAACGGCCACCTGTTCCTGCGCGCCTTCGACGGCGCAAGCGTAGGCGCCAAGAGCGGCAACAGCCAGGTTACCCAAATCCAGGGCGATTACGGCACCTTCTTCGTCAAGCCGGACGGCAGCTACACCTATGTCCTGAGCGACGCTGCCAAGATCGGTTTCGCCAACGGCGAATCGTTCCAGGAGAAGGTTTCCTACAAGATCTCCGACGGCAGCGGTCATACCGACGTCGGCCTGTTCACCCTGAACATCCAGGGCGTCACCCAGGTAAAGCCGATCGCTGTTGACGACCACTACAGCTTCAACGAAGGCGACGCCATCGGCGGCAACGTTCTGGACAACGACATTGCCGGCGACAATGGTCACCTCTTCCTCCGCCAGTTCGACGGCACGAATGTCAGCGCTAAGAGCGGCCCCGACGCTGTTACCGACATCGTCGGCGACTATGGCGTCTTCCACGTCAAGCCGAATGGCGAATTCACCTATGAGCTGACGGATGACCTGGCTGCTGGCCAGACCGTCACGGAAACCGTCCAGTATTACAAGATCTCCGATGGCGAAGGCCACACGGATGCTGGCGTTCTGACGCTCAACATCACGGGCACCGACGCTCTCGTTTGATCAGCAGTCATAGATCAGTGAGACATGACGCCCGCCGCGCAATCGGCGGGCGTCTTCGTATATCGGCCTGATTGACGCAAGTCCGCCGGGGGGAGCCAATCATATTCCGATGGTCTGCAAAACGGCATAATTCTTTTTAGCTAGTTCTTATAAATGCCGGCGTGGCGTAGTCTTGATATTCGGAGGACACGCCGTGACCGAACACATCGAACCCAGGCAAGTCGAAACAGACGATCTGACGAAAGTCTGGTCCGTGACGGAGTTCTGCGCTCGTCACCGCATAGATTCCGAGGAACAAGCGCTGCTGCTCAAACTCTTTGGGCCGTTCGCGACCGCCTCCGAATTGCTTCACAATGCCAAGCGCGCGCCAAGGTTCAGATGAGGCCTCCTCCATTTCTTCAACGATCTTCTCACAAATCCCGGCAAGTCATTCGGTGAACGAGACGGCGCAAGATATCGCCTGATCGGGTGACGCTCGCTATTTTGCCTCTCCTTAGACATTTAGGCAGTAATCGAAATGGTGCGATCGTTGCATTTGGCGGAACCATCATCGTGAAAACGAGCGGCGCTGATATGGATCATGTCGATATCGTTGATGCTGTCTATCAGGCGGCGGTCCGTTCAGAACTATGGCCGGATACGCTGTGCGCGATCGTTGATTACGTCGGTGCCGTCGCCGGAAATATTGTCTATCAGGCGCCCGATGGCCGCGGCAGCTTTCTGATCCCCGGCCGTATGCGCGAAGATTTGAATGCGCTCTATCTACAGCATTACACGAGCAACCCCTATGCCCGCGCATTCGAGAAGGTAAAGCCGGGCGAGATTGCAGTCGGCAATAGGTTGATCGATGCAGAGGCCGTAAGGCATTCCGCGTTTTACGCCGATATCTGCAAGCCTCAAAACATCTTCAATCAGCTCTTCCTGCCGCATGCCAGCCTGCACGAGCGGGGAGGTATCGGCGGTGTCGCTCTGTTCCTGTCTCGTCAGCAAGACGAGCACGCCGCGGAAGCGGCAGCACGGTTAGGGCGGCTGAGCCCGCACATGGCGCGGGCGATCGATCTTTCCTTTCAGGTAAACCGGATCGCCCGCGCACCCGAATTGCCGCAACGGCTGATCGATGCAATCGCGGATGCGGCTGTGCTGATCGATGGTCGGGGTGCGGTCCTTCTCTTGAATGCGGCAGCCGAAGCACTGCTCAAGCAGGCCGACGGCATTTTTCTCAGCCGATCCGAGACGCCCTCGCTTGCCGCCCATATTTCGAAGACATCCACCCGCCTAGTGAACGCCATTCGTCAGGCTTTGCTGATAGCCGATGGCGAAGACACGCCTTTCGACGGGGCATTGTCGATCTCCCGGCCATCGGGTTTGCCGCCCTATCTGGTGATGATCACGCCGCTTGCACCGACAGCGGTTTCGATATGGGATGCGGTTGATAGTGGAGCGCGCGTGCTCATTCATATCGTCGATCCGGAAGCGAAGACGCGTCGGCAAGCGCAACAACTGCAACACATCTTTGGCCTGACCGAAGCCGAAACCCGGGTCGCCGCACTGATCGGCAGCGGAATGAATCTGCCCGAGATTGCCCGGGTTCTTGGAATTTCGTCCAACACGGTAAAAACCCACACCGGCCGATGCTTTGGCAAAACGGGGGTGCGATCCCAGGCGGCTCTCGCCAGGCTGATTGCCTCGATCCCGATCGCCGGAAACAGGCCGGCGACGCCGTCCCGCACGAATGGAAAGAGCCGTCCGCGGCAATCGTAAATTCTACTAGGCTATCTTCACGCGATGATCTGGAGAGGCCTGCTGCATGACCTCATAGGTCCGGGTGATTTTCCTGAATTGCTGCTCACTCTCTGCACAAAATCTGCAATCCGGCGCGGCATTCTTCCGCCATGAGCAAGAACGACATCCCCCTCGCGCCACGCCGTCCGGCTTTGCCGGATCGCCTCCGCAATGACGGATGGTGGCTGACGGAGGCGAGCTGGCCTCGAGGGACCGCCTCCGAGGAGACCCCAGCAACCATGCTCATCGTGATCGAAAAGCGGCATCTACGAGAGGAGCACCAATGGACACAACCGACACGCTGACAGAAGCAATGCCGATCAGGCGTGGCAGTGGCCGGATTACCGCGCTGTTTGCACTGGTGGCGCTGTCTGATTTTCTGATCTTTGGTGAGATGCCCGGGATAAATCTTTTCCTGTTTGCACTCGCCGTCTGCACCGGCATTCTACTTTCGGCCGGGAAGATCCGAGCGCCGTCAATGGCTGCTCTCCTGTTTGGTTTTTCGGTTCTGGCCTCGGCACCTCTGCTGGAAGCGCCCTCATTCACCGGCATCGCCCTTTGCTTCAGCGCGCTGATAGTGGTTGCTCTCGTCGGCGGCAGGCTTATGCCTCGCAGTCTGATCGGTCTGCCGCTGGTGTTTCTCCGTTTCACTCTTGTCATTCCCTTGCGGCTTGCCGACGATATTAGGAAATATCTTAAGACGCCGGCCAAACGTTTCTCCTTCACTGTCGTTTGGCAGGGCGTCGGTCTCTGGATCATGCCTCTCGTTCTCGCCGCAATCTTCGTGTTCCTTTTTGCGGCTGCGAACCCGCTGATCGAGATCGCGCTGCGCAGTATCCGTTTTGCCGTTCTGCTGCAGTTTCTCGACCTTTGGCGGATCGGCTTCTGGATGATGATCGCTACTGTGGTCTGGGCGATGTTGCGGCCGCGCCTGAAGCGGCGCGCTGCGAGGTCGCAAGCCAGCAGGGCGTTCGTCATCGTGCCGACCAGAAATGCACCGTTCGGCCAGGCCTCGCTGCTGCGGTCGCTGCTCCTCTTCAACGCGGTCTTTGCGGTGCAGACGCTTCTCGATCTCGTCTATCTCTGGGGCGGCGCAGATCTGCCCGATCACATGAGCCACGCCGAATATGCTCATCGCGGCGCCTATCCGCTGATTGCGACGGCGCTTCTGGCCGCCGGTTTCGTTCTTCTCGCCATGCGGCGCGGCGGCCCCGGCGATCAAAGTTCGCTGATCCGCGGCCTCGTCCATGCCTGGATCGTCCAGAATGTCCTTCTCTGCCTGTCCTCGATGCTGCGGCTTGGGCTTTACGTCGAGGCCTATTCCCTGACGGAACTGCGCGTCGCCGCCGGTCTCTGGATGGGCCTGGTCGCTATCGGCCTTGTCTTGATCCTGCTGCGCATTCTGCTCAACAGATCCAACGAGTGGCTGATCGCCGCGAACCTCGCTTCCCTGATTGCGGTGCTCTACATCAGCGCCTTCATCGATTTCCCTGATGCCATCGCCCGCTTCAATGTCGTCCACAGTCAGGAGATCAGCCACGAAGGCCCGCCGCTCGATATCTATTATCTCTCCACGCTTGGCCCTTCCGCCATTCCGGCCCTTGATCTCCATATCCGCGCGCTACCGGAATATAGAACCGACAAGATCAGTGAAGCACAGCTCATCCGGGGCTCACTCGTCTGGAAATTCGAGCATCGCCCCCGTGACTGGCGGAGCTGGAGTTTTCGTTCTTCGCGACTGGAGGCCTATCTTCTGTCTCCCGCAGCCATTGCAAGATAGAACGAGAACGATAACAACAGGCACAACAAACTAACGCAGGACCGATGATGGCGCCGCGCATTCTCGTCGTCGACGACGAACCTCACATCCGCGATGTGATCTGCTTTGCCCTCGAGCGCGCCAGCCTCACATCGACGGCAGCCCGCAACGGCGTCGAGGCGATGGCCGTTTTCCGCCGTGGCAACATCGATCTCATCATTCTCGATATCGGCATGCCCGATATGGACGGTCTGGAAGTCTGCCGCCAGATCCGCAAGACTTCGGGATTGCCGATCCTATTTCTTTCCGCGCGCGACGAGGAGATCGACAGGGTATTGGGTCTCGAAATCGGAGGGGATGATTATGTCACCAAACCGTTCAGCCCGCGCGAACTCGTCGCCAGGGTCAAGGCGATCTTGAAGCGCAGCGGCAATGGGGCAGGACCTGAGAGACGCCACGCCAGCCTCGTCGCCGGCGAGCTCAGCCTGGATCGCCACGGCAGGACGGTCATGTTCGGCGAGAGTGCCGTCGCGACGACGGCGCTCGAATTCGCCATCCTGGAGGCATTGTTGTCACGCCCCGATATGGTCTTCAGCCGCGAACGGCTGATGGAGGCGGCTTATGGCGCTGGTACCTATGTCGCCGACCGGACGATCGACAGCCATATCCGCAACATCAGGGCCAAGTTCCTGGCGGCCGGCGGTCAAGGGATCATCGTGACGGTTCACGGCATCGGCTTCAAACTCGGCGGCGAAATCGGGAGGAAGACCTGATGCCGGCACCGAAAGTCAGGATGAAATGGCGGCCGACGCTGGCGCTGATCGTCTATGTCGTGCTTATCGCCGTCATGGCGCTGCCGATCCTGGTCGTCATCTGGTTTCGCGCCTTTGAAGTGAGTTCGAACCGAATGGCGCCGGCGGAAATCGGCGCTCTCGCCGTCGCCTTCATGCTGACGCTCGGCGTTGCCTATGTGCTGACGCGCACCATCACCGGCCCTATCGACGCACTGATCGCTCGCACGGAAGAGATCGCCCGCGGCGGCAAGGGAGCAATCCGGCCGCTGGAAAGCTATGGAACGCGCGAGATCGCCATGCTGTCTCAAAGCTTCCTCGATCTAGCCGGAAAACTGGTCGATCGCACCGAATATGTCCGCTCCTTTGCCGCTCATGTCTCCCACGAACTGAAATCGCCGCTGACGGCCATCCGCGGCGCGGCTGAGCTTTTGCGTGACGATGACGTCGAGAGGCCGATGACGAAGGCGCAGCGTTTGCACTTTCTCGACAACATCGTCGCCGACGCAGTCCGGCTCGATGCATTGTTGCAGCGGTTGAGGGAGCTTGCGCAGGCGGAAACGCCTGTGGCCGAAGGCAGAAGCAACGTCACCGACATCTTATCCTCGCTGCGCGAACGGTTTCCCGCCCTCCATATTTCCGGCGCAGGCGATACGGAAATATCGGTTGCTCTTCCCCAGGAAGCAGCCGGCATCGCCTTTGCCAACCTTGCCGAAAACGCTCTTCAGCACGGCGCCACGCTGTTGGAACTGAAAGTATCGGCCGACGGCCGAACAGCCGTCATTCTTATCCGTGACGACGGCAGCGGTATCTCCGAGGCAAATCGCCAACGCATCTTTCAGCCGTTCTTCTCAACCCGCCGCGAACAGGGCGGTACCGGCATGGGCCTCGGTATCGTCCGCGCCATGCTGAGCTCCCATGGCGGTACGATCCGCCTGCTGCAGACGACCGGCGCAGGCACCGAGTTCGAAATCACCATGCCCGTGCAAATCTTATCCGGCTGAGATCGCACAGATGCGATGTGCGGCGGAACTGGCTGAGGGGCCGCAATTTGTCTTCGAGGCCCACTCCACGATTATATACGCAGCAGGGAGAGAAATTCCCTCCCCCGACCAAGCGGCTGCGAGCCACCCTCCCCCAATCTCGTATTCGCGTCTCACCGCGTCGTATAACCGCCGTCGATAACCAGCACTTCGCCGGTGACATAACTTGCCGCCGCCGAGCAGAGGAACAGGGCAGCACCCGCCACCTCCTCCGGCTGCCCGACGCGTCCCATCGGGGTCATGCTGCGCCAGGTCGGGAACCAGTCGGGATTTTCGATGCCGCCGCGCGACAGATCGGTTTCGATATAGCCCGGCGCGATGGCGTTGACGCGGATATTCTCGGCGGCGACCTCGCTGGCGAGGCTCTTCGTCATCATATGGACCGCCGCCTTGGAGGTGTTATAGGCGACCTGGTTCTGCGGAATATTAGAAACGATGCCCGAGATCGAGCCGATATTGAGGATGACGCCGCCGCCCTGGCGCCGCATCGGTGCGAGTGCGGCGCGGCAAGTGCGGAAGACGGTGTCGACATTGACGGTCATGATCTCCCGCCAGATGGCATCGGAGAACTCGCCGCTGTCGCCATGAATGGCGATGCCGGCATTGTTGACGAGGATGTCGAGCCGCCCCGCCCGTGAGAGGGTCTCAGTGACGAGTTCGTCGGCAGCAATTTCCTTCATCAAGTCGGCAGCGATGAAATCGCAATCGACGCCGGCTTTGGAGAGCCGGTCTTCCGCCGCTGAATTACGGGTTCGTCCGGTGATGATGATCTTGGCGCCCGCCTCGCCGAGCGCCTCGGCGATCGCAAGCCCGATGCCGCGCGTGCCGCCGGTGATCAGCGCAACCTGTCCGTTCAGGCGAAATCTGTCGAAGATCATGTCCGTTTCCTCTCGGCGGTTGTTGAAGGCGATCGCACTTGCGTCAGATGTCCGCGCTCTGCGGCAGGATAACGAGATCGCGGATCGTAATGTTGCGTGGGCGCGTCAGCATGAAAAGCACGGCTTCGGCCACTTCGTTCGCCTCCATCAGGCCGCCCGCGGCGAGCGCCTCATCCAGCTTCTCCTGCGGCCAGTCGCTGAGAAGGGCGGTGACGACTGGGCCTGGGGCGACGGCGCCGACGCGCAAGCCATGCTTGGCCACCTGCCGCCTCAGTGTATGGACGAATGCCTGGACGGCATGTTTCGAGGCCGTGTAGATCGGTTCCCAGACGACGGGGATCATGCCGGCAACGGAACTCGTTAGGATGATGTCCCCGGTCTTGCGCTCGACCATATGCGGCAGAACGGCATGCACCGAGCGGAAGGCGGCATTGACGTTCAGGTTGAGCATCCGGTCCCAGGCATCCGGGTCGCCGCCCAGCACCTCGCCGCCGATATAGGAGCCCGCATTGGCGTGGAAGATGTCCAGCTGGCCGGCTTTTTCCAGAATCTCAGGCATCATCCGTTCGACGCTTTTCGGATCGGTGAGATCGATGACCAAGGGAATGGCGTTGGCGTCGAGTTTCGAGCAGATTTCCTTCAAGGCGTCTTCATTTCGGTCGACCAGCACGACCCGAGCGCCCGCGGCAAGCATGGTCTTGGCGCATTCAAGGCCGATACCCGACGCCGCTCCGGTGACGGCCGCGACTTTTCCAGACAGATCCTGTCCCATTTTCTTCCTCTGCTTTCTGGTTGCTTTAGGCCCGGCCGTGCGAGATTCGCGATCGGCGTGCCAGCGAGTCGACGATGACGGCGACGGCAAGGACAGCGCCGGTGATCATGTATCGAAGCGATGACGACAGATCGAGAAGCGTCAGCCCGCTGGCGATCGACTGGATGACGATGATGCCGAGAAGGGCTGAATAGGCGCTGCCGCGCCCGCCGAACAGGCTCGTGCCGCCGATGACTGCTGCGGCGATGGCGTTGAGATTGACGTCGCCCGTGCCGGCCTGCTGACTTGCCGTCGCCAGCCGTGCGGCGGAGAGAACGCCGCCGGTTGCCGCAAGCAGAGCGCACATGACGAAGGCGCTCGTATAGATGCGCGAGACGTTGATGCCCGAGCGGCGCGCTGCTTCCCTGTTGCCGCCGACGGCATGCATGGAGCGTCCCCATTTGGTGCGCGTCAGCGCATAATTCATGGCGGCGGTGAGCCCGACGAAAAGGCCGAACATCCACGGAATGCCGCGCGACTGGTTGAGATAGAACGCGACAGCCTCCAGGGCGAGTGTGATGATGACGGCGCGCAGAAGCAGCCCACGGGCCGATTTCGCCGACAGGCCTGCCGCCCGCCGGCGCGCCGAGGTGCGGTAGCTGGCGAAGAAAAAGGCAATGCCGGCGAGCGCCACCAGCAGATAGGCGACCGGGTCCGGCATGACCATGATCTGGCCGAAACTCACGAGCCAGGAACCATAGGGAAGATTGATCGAACCGGTCGCTCCGAGGATATAGAGCTGCAGGCCGAGAACCGCGAGCAACCCCGACAGCGTCGACACGAAACTCGGCATGCCGAAGCGGTTGAAGACAAACGCGTAGAGCGAGCCGATCAGTGCGCCGACAATCATTGCGGCGAGGACTGCCAGGACCACTGGCCAACCCTGGTTGACCCAGAAGACGCCGACCAATGCCGAGGCGAAGCCGCTGACGGAGCCGACGGATAGGTCGATCTCACCCACCATCAGGATACAGACGATACCCAGCGAGATGACACCGACCGTCGAGCAGTCGAACAGCATGTTGACGACGTTGCTGCTGGAGAGAAACACCGGATTGAGTGCCTGGAACACCGTCCAGATGATCGCCAGGCCGACAATGACCGGCAGCGAACCGAGATCGCCGGAGCGGATGCGATCCCAAAAGGCCTGGATCGAGCCGCCGAAACTATCGTCATGGCGTACTCTCTCGTCACGCCGGTCGAGCAGCGCCGGTGCCGCCGGATCATTCTCGATAGTCTTCATCATGGCCTTCCCTCCTCGTTCGGTTGGCTTTGCGCCTGGCGGCGCGACGCACGGCGGGAGACGGAATTGTTGGATGCACCGGTGATGGCGCTGACGAGCTGCTCGTTGGACGCGTCGGGCAGCATGGTGCCATTGTTGCGGCCGAGGCGAAGGACGACAATGCGATCGGCAACGGCGCGCACATCCTCCATATTGTGGCTGATCATGATGACAGCGAGGCCGCGTTCCCGCACACGCTCGATGAGGTCAAGCACTTCGGCAGTCTGAGCAACGCCAAGCGCTGCTGTGGGCTCATCGAGCATGATCAGTTTCGGCTCGAGCAGCAGCGATCGGGCGATCGCTACCGTCTGGCGCTGTCCGCCGGACAGTGAGGCGACGGGCTCGCGCACACTTGGAATGCGGGCCGAAAGCTCGTTCAAAAGCTGCCAGGCGCGGATCTCCATGGCGACCTCATCGAGCTGATAGGGACTGAGCTCTTTGCCGAGAAAGATATTGGCGACGACGTCGAGATTTTCGCAAAGTGCCAAATCCTGGAACACCGTTGCAATGCCGAGCCCGAGAGCAGCACTTGGGCTCGGCAGGTTCACCGGCTTGCCCTCGAACAGGATCGTGCCCGAGCTTGGCTGGTGCACGCCGGCCAGGATCTTGACCAGCGTCGATTTGCCGGCGCCGTTGTCGCCCACGAGCGCCACGACCTCACCGGCATGCACATCCAGTTCGATATCGGTGAGCGCCGACACCGCCCCGAAGTTCTTCGATATTCCGCGCAGGCTGAGGACAGGCTGACGGGAAGGGTCAGGAATATGAGAGGTTTCAGACATTGCCTGGCCTTTCGAAAAAGCGAAAATCGGAAGCGCGGCCGGTGGCCCAGCCGCGCTTTCTCTTGGCTCGATTACTTGGTGATGCCGAGCTTCTTGCAGCCGTCGGCATAGCGGCCGGTGCACAACTCCTCGGCGGTGTTGATCTTCTTGTCGATGATCTCGGCCTTGAGGTTTTCGGCAGTGACGACGGCAGGGACGAAAAGCTGCGCCGGTGTGTCGTAGAGCGTCATTTCGGCCTTCGGTGTTTCTCCGGCCAGGAGCTTCACCGCGACGTCGGCAGCGGCAGCGGCGACGATTTCGCTCGGCTTGGAAATCGTATTGTACTGATCCCCCGCGATGATCAGCTGCAGTGCAGCGATCGTCGCATCATTGCCGGTCACCGGCGGCACGGGATCGACACCCGCTGCCTTGAAGGCTGCGATGGCGCCACCACCGGTGCCATCATTGGCGGCGACCACGCCGACGATCTGCTCGCCGAAGCGGGTGATCTGGCCGCCCGCCCATTGCTGGGCGTTCGCGGGCTGCCAGTTCGGTGTGTCGAATTCGGCAAGCGTCTTGTATCCGCCGTTCGCCAGACCCTCGTGAATGCCGTCCTTGATCAGCCCGGCAGCCGCATCGGTCGGTGAACCGTTGATCTGCAGAATGCCGCCGCCATCGGTCGGCACCTTCTGCGCCTTCAGATGCTGGACAAGCGATTCCGCAATCGCCTTGCCGATCGCCTTGTTGTCGAAGGAGACATAGAAATCGGCCTTGCCCTTCGGGATAGGACGGTCATAGGCAATGACCTTGACACCCTGGCTCTGTGCAAGCTGGACGAGCGATGCGGCGGCCGCCGAATCCACCGGGTCCAGCACGATGACCTTGGCGCCTTGCGTGATCGCCGAATTGAACTGTTGCTGCTGTTTGGCGATATCGGCATCGGCGTTCTGATAGAGAACCTTGCACGACGCGCAAAGCTTCTTCATTTCCGCGACAAAGCCCGGATGGTCGTGCTCTTCGTAGCGGGTCGAGCCCTGGTCGGGCATGAGGAATGCCACTGTCGCATCCGCAACGGCCGTTTGCGCAAAGGCGGAAGTACCGCCCAACAAGGACAGGACAAATACCGCGGCGCCTACCGCCTTTGTTGAGAATTTCATCATTTCCATCTCCTCCCATTGAAAAAATTGTGTAGATTCGTGATTGCACTGTTCTGCTGTGGCCGTTCGGCTGAAGGAACGGTCGCGCTTGTCCCGACGGTTTGGCGTTTTTGAGGACAAGCATCTCCGATCGCGAGCCGCTCATCGCGTGCCCGCGTTCAAGTCAGTGTCAGTTTTTGTTCCTCCTCCTTGTCCTCCCTCGTCCCTTGGATCGTGCTCGTTCGGCTCCTCTAGGCCGCCTTTGCCACGTTGATATTGTCACCCAACAACCGTCGGAAACGGGAAGGCGTCATGCCTTTTTCCGCGAGAAACTGCCGGTTGAAGTTGGACAGATTGTTGAAGCCGACCTCGAAGCAGATATCGATGATCGATGCGTGCTCATCGCTCATCAGGATCTGGCAGGCGAGATTGATGCGCAGGCGTTTCACATACTGTACCAGCGACATGCCGGTATGACGGCGGAATGCGCGCGAAAAGGCGCCGGTCGACTGTTCGGCGATCGCCGCGAGATCGGCTTCGTCGAAGGATTTTGTCAGGTTCTCTCTGATATAGGCGAGCGCCTTGTTGATGCCGGCCGACATGTAGCCCGACGGATCGGGCAGATAGCTCGGACTGGCAAGGAACTGGGCATCGTGCGCCCGACTGAGCAGGCCGATGATCATCATGAAGAGCTCGATGCGGCGCACACCGTGGGCCTGCTGCACCTCATTCATCAAAGGAGCAACCTGCCGGCTGGTATCGGCGCCGAAGAGCACACCGCGGCGGGAGGCTTCGAGAACAGGTTCGAAGGGGCCGAGTTCGGCCAGCACCTTCATCGTATCGCTGATGAAGCCCTCGCTGAACTGGATGAGCTGGCATCGAAGCGGAATGCTTGAGCCCTTCGGGACATCGCTGATCCAGTTGTGGGGAAGATTGGGACCAGCAAGAACGAGATTACCAGGCTCGAATTCGCCGATGAAGTCGCCGACGAAATACCGTCCTGTCGTCGCCACGACGAGATGAAGTTCGTATTCCGGGTGAAAATGCCAGCGAACCGTATGGTATGGATAACCGTGCGCCTTCGTCGCGAAAGATTCGCCCGGCCTGATCTGAATGACTTCCAAGTCAGGTTCCATTGTCTCCTCCTCCGAGGACGGTTCCAGGCCCGCCAGCCAAATTCCCTTTTTGGCTTTATTGTTGAAGGGAGTGTAGTGGGCTCTTGTCACGCCCGCCACCACGATTCCCGGCTAAAACCGATACTTTTTTGACAATTGACGCTGCGCAGCCGGCGTAAAGACGACAGCAATCCGCATTGCACATCGTTCAAGAGCGTTCCTCAGGCGGCCAAGGCGGCAATGACGTTTCTAACCAGCGCAGAGGAGGACAGCCGGCTCGTGGCGCAGCTCGGGGAGCCGATCGCACCGACACGGACGGAAACGCCGCCGCGGGCATTGGCGACCGCAAACATCGACTCGTCGGTCAGATCATCGCCGATGGTAATCGGGGAGCGGTTCTTGAACGGGTCGGACTGGAAAAACCGCTCCAGCGCATCGCCCTTGCTCGACCGTGCCGGACGCAGTTCGAATACCATCTTGCCGAGCTGCAATGCCCAGTTCGGCCCGGCGAGCTCCGCATAGTAGTGCATGCGGTCTTCGAGCACCTTTTCATACTCGGGCGCGAGCCGGTAATGGGCGGCAACGGCCGCACCTTTATCCTCGATCAAGACTCCAGGATAGTGCTCGGCTTCCGCGGTTAGCGCATGCTTCAGCGCCTGAAATTCAGGTGTCGCCTCGATCGTCTGCATTCCAGCGGCGTTCCTGATTTCCGCGCCGTGCAGGCCTGCTGTCGGAAATGCAAAGGGCTTGAACAGCTCGTCTGCATAGGCAAGTGATCGTCCTGTGACCAGCGCCAGGGCACCGCCGAGCTTGTTCGACAGGCGATGAAGTTGTCCGGGAAGCGCCTCTGGGACCTCGATCGCATCCGGCGTGGGCGCAAGATTGAGCAGCGTCCCGTCGATATCGAGAAACATCGCCCAGTGATCCGGCTCTTCCAAGACCAGTGAAAGCATTTCCTGAGTAGCGTCGTCGTCCTGCACGGCATTCTCCAAACTCTGCAACCATGGAACCTAGGTCGCCGGCCGACAAGGACAAGGTGGCTTTTCAGACTCCGGAACATCCAGAGGCTAGTCCGCGTTGTATCTCGCCGCCCGTTCGAGCACTCGCGCCGTAGAAGGTACATTGATGGCCAAAAGCAGTTCCGATCCCCGTGATGAGGTCAATGCCCCGCTGGCACATGGCGCTCTAAACCTGCCATTGGTGACGATCGACGACTACAACAACGAACTGCGTGACAAGGATGGTTTCGTTGGCGACAACGCAAACAAAAAGACGTTCCAACAGAAGCTCGACGATTGGAGAAAACGCATCCGCAAGGTCGGAGACGACCCAATCGGCAAGACCGCGACGGAGAAACTCTCCAAGAAAAAAATCGATGCTATTTTGAAGGGCGATGATTTGGAGGCGGCGGCGTTGGTCATGGGGGCAGTCGAGGATTTTGCGCAAGACTTTGCCGATGTGATCGGAAAGTTTCTGAAGGACAAACGCTGGGGAAAGACAGAACGTATCGTCGTTGGCGGCGGCTTCCGTCGGAGCCACTTTGGCGAATTGGCGATCGCCAGGACCATGGTCATTCTCAAAGCGGCCGGCGTCGACGTCGAAGTCGTGCCGATCGTTCACCACCCCGATGAGGCCGGGCTGATCGGCGCGGTCCACCTGATGCCGCGCTGGATGTTCAAAGGTCACGAGGCGATCCTGGCCGTCGATATCGGCGGCACGAACGTTCGCGCCGGCGTCGTTCAATTCGGAAAGGACGATGTGCCGAATTTTGCGGATGCAAGCGTCTGGGAATCCGCCATCTGGCGTCATGCCGACGATGAGCCAAGCCGGACTGCGACCATCGAGAAGTTGGCCGCGATGTTGCGGGATCTGATCGGCAAGGCCGAGAAGGCCAATCTCAAGCCGGCACCCATCATCGGGATCGCATGCCCCGGCATCATCAAAGCCGATGGCTCCATCGAACGCGGCGGACAGAACCTGCCGGGCGGAAACTGGGAGAGCGACAGCTTCAACCTTCCCGCCGCACTGATGAAGGCCATTCCGGAGATCGGTGACGACAGCACATTCGTGATGATGCACAACGACGCCGTCGTGCAGGGATTGTCGCAGATCCCTTTTATGAACGACGTGTCGAGATGGGCAGTGCTGACCATCGGCACGGGGTTGGGCAATGCGCATTTTACGAATCGCGAGGCAACGAAGGCGCGATAGTGGAATGCCTGCCTCGTGCAACTCTGCAGGCAGGAACGCGGGCTCGGCCGCCGCCGTGCCGCATTATGGTAAATAGCAGGTAAACAAGAAGGAATTCCGTAGACGGAAGCGAACTCGCCAATAGGTTCCGCTAGGAAAGATGGCCGCTTTGCGAAACATGGAGGTGAGATCTGGTCGATCGGGCTGGCAACAATGTCTGCGAACGCACGATCGTTACCAGCACTGTCGATGATACCCGCCGAAACCTGATTCGCCTAGCATGCGCTGTTCTCATCGTCGCGGTTAAGGACGCCCCGGGATGTAGGCAACCTTATTCGCGCTCAACTGCGGCATGTGATTAGACTGGTGCCATCGACCTGGCCTGGCGATTATCGGATCTCCGGACAAGCGAACCGCAACCCCTTGACGCCAGCCGCCCCTCTGCATTCCACCGACTTTGATCGGCATGAAAATTCCGGCTGCAGCTCCCCTCCCCCGATGGTCCGCAGCAGCAACGCGCCCCTATAGTAAGACCCACATCGGAGTCTCGGAATTCTGCGATGCCGCATGATCCGAGACAGCCCGGTTCGCCGGTGCCGGCAAGATAGGCCCCTTCATGGCAGGCCGCTTCTGCGCGCCACTCTTCGGTCCCCGCGCGCGGAAGCGATCCGAGACGGCGAGCGTCGCTGCCGAAGGCGCATTTCAGAGCGGCGCTTGCAGATGGAGGTCTCCCCTCCCCTTTCCCGCGTCGCATCGGAAAAGATGGTGATAACGCCGACGGGCGGTTCTCGGCAGGTTCAAATTGCGCTTATCTCTACGGCTTCACGCAATCGATGCGCAGACGAAAGATGGATGATGAACTTCAAGGGAATAAGCGCTCCGCTCAATGCCGGCCGTCTCGAACAAATGCTCGGCCTTGCTCAGCCACGCCGCGTTGCCGAAACCCAAGACGCAAAAGACAAGGCCTCCGGCAGCGAATCCGTCCGCGGGCTGGAAGCGGAAAATCTGTGCCGTTCGTCTGCCTATAAATGAGAAACGGATTGCCTGATCCGGCATGCCCAAGCGGCGGATGTTGTCCTCCAGTGAGTCGGTAATGGAGTTCTGCCGTATTGAAATATGCTGAGATGCGCTGAGGGTGGCCGTCGATGGATGCGGACACGGCGGCATTGTCAGCTGACAATTGAGCTAAGATTCCGGAATTCCACGTGATTTTTTCATCGAATCCAGTTTGTTATCCATTGGCTAACCAAGAAATCGCTTGACGGAATCGGCAGACTCACGATCATTTGCGCAAAATGACCCGATTTATCAGGATTTGCGTGAATGCCGACCAAGGCCGCGATTGTTGAGAAAGCCAAGAGAGCGAGTCGAGTATCGATCGACGAGACGATCGCGCAGGACTCGACGATGCTCAGCAGCCAATTGCAAGTGCTGTTCGAGCGGTTGTTTTCGCCCGATGCCCGCAAATCGCTACGGCGGTTCAGCAGCACCGAGACTGCCAAGCTGCTCGGCGTTACCGACAGCTATGTTCGTCACCTCGCCGCCCAGGTGGAAAGCATCAATCCGGAAAAGACGGCGGCCGGTCGACGGGTGTTCTCGCTTGAGGAAATTCATGCAATGCGCCACCATCTTGGGCGCACC
Source organism: Rhizobium indicum (assembly GCF_005862305.2). Taxonomy (NCBI): domain Bacteria; kingdom Pseudomonadati; phylum Pseudomonadota; class Alphaproteobacteria; order Hyphomicrobiales; family Rhizobiaceae; genus Rhizobium; species Rhizobium indicum. The sequence continues at coordinate 27,762 of NZ_CP054026.1, forward strand.
AAACCCTCCTATCTGCCGATGCGCCGGCCGGGTGACCATCTCCAGGTGATTGCCGTCACCAATTTTAAAGGCGGCTCCGGCAAGACGACGACATCAATCCACCTGGCGCAGTTCCTGGCTCTTCGCGGCTACCGCGTGCTCGCCGTCGACCTCGATCCGCAGGCCTCGATGTCGGCGATGCTCGGATATCAGCCCGAATTCGACGTCGGCGAAAACGAGACGCTTTACGGTGCCATCAAATATGACGAAACGCGACGCGACGTAGCCGACATCGTCCGCCAGACTTATTTTCCGGGGCTCGATCTCATTCCCGGCAATCTCGAACTGCACGAGTTCGAACACGATACTCCAAAGGCACTCGCCGACACCAACCGCGACGACAAGGACATGTTCTTCATGCGGGTCGGCAATGCGCTGCATTCGCTGGAGCAGAGCTACGACGTCGTCATCATCGATTGCCCGCCGACCCTCGGCTTCCTGACACTGTCTGCTCTCTGCGCGGCAACGTCCGTCCTCATCACCGTCCATCCGCAGATGCTCGACGTCGCGTCGATGAACCAGTTCCTGACGATGACCTCCGACCTTCTGGCCGTGGTCAAGCAGGCAGGCGGCAATCTCGATTATGACTGGATGCGTTATCTGATCACCCGCTATGAGGCCAATGATGGACCGCAGGCGCAGATCGTCGCCTTCCTGCGCAGTCTGTTCGGCGAGCGCGTGCTGACCTCGATGATGGTCAAGTCGACAGCGGTCTCGGATGCGGGCCTGTCCAAGCAGACAATCTACGAGGCGGGACGCGAGACGATGCATCGCCAGACCTATGACCGCGGGGTGGAATCCGTCGACAGCGTCAATGCCGAGGTCGAGCAACTCATTCGCAGCGCATGGAGCAGGACATGAGCCCAAAAGGACGCGACATCCTGAAGAGCATGGTCGGTGCCGTCGAGCCAACACGGCCGGAGGTGCCGAGCGTGCAACAACCGCATCGGCCATCGGGAGCGGTCAAGGCGATGAACCTGTCGCTTGGACGGCTGGGAGAGGAAGCAGCCGCCGCCAAGGCGCTGCGCGAATCGCTGGCTTCCGGTGACAAGGTGCTGGAGATCGATCCGGCTGCCGTCGAAATGTCCTTCATCCGCGACCGTATCCCGGTCGACAAGGATGCCGAGTTCGAGCGATTGAAGCAGTCCATCCAGGAAAGCGGACAGCAGGTTCCGATCCTGGTGCGGCCGGACCCGGCAAGGGCCGGGCACTACCAAGCCGCCTATGGCCACAGACGCCTGCGGGCGGCCGCAGAGATCGGGGTTCCTGTTAAGGCCGTCGTGCGGAAGCTCACAGATGAAGAGTTGATCCTCGCGCAGGGTCAGGAGAACGGCCCCCGTGTCGACTTGAGCTTTATCGAGCGGGCCCTGTTTGCACGCCGCATGGATGAACATGGCTTCAGCCGCGACATGATTGCCAAGGCGCTGGCGACAGACAAGCCGGAAACGTCAAGGCTGCTGCAGGTGGCTCAGACGATTGATCCCGAGATCATTCTTGCCATCGGGCCGGCCCCCAAGGTCGGCCGCCCGCGCTGGTTGGCATTTGCGGAGAAATTCAGGGAGACGGGCGGGCAGAAAAAGGCGCAGGCCGCCATCAGTGCCGCTGGTTTCGGGACGTTGGAGACCAACAGCCGCTTCGATGTCATCTGGAAGGCACTGGAGGAGAAGAGCGCACCGCAGCGGGCCGAGCAGACGCTCCGGACCCAAGGGGGGGCGCCGCTTGCTTTGGTGGCCCGCTCCGGCAAAACCTTTCGCATCACCGTCAAATCGGCGGCGTTTTCGGAATTCCTGGCTCAGCGGTTGATAGGCCTCGCCGCCGAGTTCGAAGAGGAAATGAGGGAAAATGAGGCAGTTAGACCGGTTGTCAGCTGACAATCCGGATAGGAGATAACGCGCAAAAGAAAAAAGCCCCCGAACGTCACCGTCACGGAAGCTTTCCTCGTAGTCTTGAACACCTCCGAGAATCGCACTTCCGAGAATCGCTGTCAAGAGTTTTTGGCGCCGTTTTGGCGAGCGGATTTCTTTTGCCTTGTTGAGGTGGAAGATATGGAAACCGGAAGTGTGACGACGCCCTTCGGGCGGCGGTCGATGACGCTTGGCATGCTCGCAAACCAGGTCATGGCCGGGGAGATCAAACCGGATCAGTCGGTCGATAAGTGGAAATTGTTTCGCGCGCTGTGCGAAGCAAAGCCGCTGCTTGGCATCGGCGATCGGGCGCTTGCCGTGCTCAACGCGCTTTTGAGCTTTTATCCGAAGAATGAGCTGGCCCAGGAAAACGGCTTGATCGTATTCCCGTCTAATATCCAGCTTTCGCTCAGAACGCATGGCATGGCCGAACAGACCGTCCGGCGCCATCTTGCCGCGCTCGTCGAGGCAGGTCTTCTGCTGCGCAAGGATAGCCCCAACGGCAAGCGTTACGTCCGCAGGGACAGGGCAGGGGAGGTCGACGAGGCGTTCGGCTTCTCGCTGGCGCCGCTGCTTGCCCGTGCCGAGGAGATCGAACAGCTCGCGGCCGAGGTGATGGCTGAGCGGCTGCATGTCCAGCGTCTGCGTGAACGCATCACCCTTTGCCGCCGTGACATTGCCAAACTGATCGAAGCGGCCGTCGAAGAAGAGATCTCTGGGGATTGGCAAGGCCTATACCGCGAATTCCGGGACCTGATCGAAGGCCTGCCGCGATCGCCGACGACAGCGCAGCTTGAACTGTTGCTGGATGAATTGAAGGCCCTGCGCGCAGATATTCTTAACCGGCTGGAAATTCGGGTTAAATCAACAGAACAGCGCGGCAATGCCGTTTATATCGAGCGTCACATACAGAATTCAAATCCCGAATCCATCTCTGAACTTGAACCAAGCTTCGAAACGAAGCAGGGCGCGATAGCTGAGCAAGACAATGACCGAGGGGCCGTGACGCCAGAGAAGGGGAGGGGTGAGGAAGAGCAAAGTCGACGGCCGGAGGTCCGCAATGATGGTAGCGGACTGAAATCCTTCCCGCTCGGATTGGTTCTGCAGGCCTGCCCGGAAATTCTTGCCTATGGGCCGGATGGCGTAATCCGCAACTGGCGCGATCTGATGGCCGCAGCCGTCATCGTTCGATCGATGCTGGGCGTCAGTCCGTCGGCCTATGAGAATGCGGCCAATGTGATGGGTCCGGAAAACGCCGCGACGGTGATGGCATGCATCCTGGAGCGTGGCGGCCACATCAATTCGGCCGGTGGCTATCTTCGTGGGCTGACGCGGCGAAGCGAAAAGGGCGAATTCGCGATCGGCCCGATGCTGATGGCACTTCTGCGGGCAAATGCGCCGGCCGGGCGGAAGGTTGGATAGTGTTCAACCTTCCTGTGGGCAGCGTATGGCTAAGCGCGGATAAGCCTTCGCTCCAGAAAACTCTGCATGTCGCGACGTCCGTCTACCACGCAGTAGACGACGACATCCGTGCCCAGGATCCGATAGATCATGCGCCACGGCTTATGGTGCAGTTCCCGATATTCAGAAATTCCGATACCCGCCAACTCCTTCGGAATATTTCCGCGGGCGGGGAATTCTTCAAGCTCGGCGCAGGCACTCTCGATTTCCGTGAGGATGCGCTCTGCCGTCTCGGCGCCGTCGCGGCTAGCGATGAAGCGATACAGATCCTCAATGTCGCGTTCCGCGTCCTCAGCGAAAAGAACACGATATGGCATCAGGATCGGCTGTCCGCGAGACGTTTGCGGATGCGTGCGAAGGATTCCGCAGCGGGGCGCAGTTTGCCCTCCTCGACTTGCCGGTTGGTGAGCGCCAGCACCTTCAGGAGCGCCAGTGTCTCCTGTGTTTCTTCATATTGGCCGACGTCCTGAAGGATGGCTTTCGCCTCTCCGTGAAGCGTAATGACGACCGGCTGCGGGTTATCCTTCAGCGTCCGGATGATCTCCGGCGCATGCGCCTTGAGGTAGCTGATCGGCTTGACCTGTTCTGACAGCTTCATGCGGTTACTCCCTTTCGACCAGAATATAGACCATCAAGTGGTCGATTGAAAGAAGCCTTTCGATGCCGGTGGCGCACAGTCCCGGCAGACGATTTTCCATCTTGGGTGCGGCCGCTTTTTTCACTCCGCGTGTTCGAAAGAGAATGTCATTTCTTATAATGAAGTTTGTCTACTGATTTTATAGATTAAACTTTGCAACCAAGGATCGGATCGTGGCGTCATGACCTATCTCCTCAGCCTTCTCGACAAAAGCCCGATCGAACAGGGTCTCACCGCGGCGGACGCGCTGCGGGCGACGGTAAAGATTGCCGCCCGGGCCGAGGAACTCGGTTATCACCGTTTCTGGGTTGCCGAACATCATAACATGTCCAATCTGGCGAGCTCCGCGCCGGAGGCGCTGATAGCCTACCTTCTCGCCAGGACCTCGAGGATTCGCATCGGCTCCGGCGGCGTCATGCTGCAGCACTACAGCGCCTATAAGGTTGCCGAGACCTTCAATCTTCTGGCATCGCTTGCGCCCGGCCGCGTCGATCTCGGTGTCGGCAAGGCACCGGGTGGATTTCCGCTCTCGACGCGCGCCCTGCAGCTTGCCGTCGATCCGGCCAGGAAGCCGGATTTCGCGAGCCAGCTTTCCGATCTCAACATCTATCTCGCCGCCGACCCGAATTACGACGGCGCGCAAGCGACGCCTTTCCCGCCGACTGCTCCCGAACGTTTCCTGCTTGGCGCCAGCCTCGAAAGCGCCGAGCTCGCTGCCGAGAAGGGCTGGGAGCTCGTTTTCGCCGGTCATTTGAACGGCGATCCTGACAATCTGCGCAGAACCTTTGAGGCTTATGAGCGGGCATCCGGCGGCAAGCGCCCGATCCTGGCGCTCGCAGCCTTTGCCGCCGAAAGCGAGGACTATGCCCGCGAGCGCGTCGGCAAGTTGCGCATCGTCAAGGTGTTCCTGCCGAACGGCCAGACCGTCAATGTCGGCAGCGAGGAGCAGGCGGCCGAATTTGCCCGCCAGGCCGGCGTCACCGATTACCGCATCGAGGAAAAGGTGCCGAGCGTGCTGCATGGCACGGCGGAGCAGATCCGCAAGGAACTGGACGAACTTCACCGCCGCTACGGGGTCAAGGAGTTCGTGCTCGACACGCCGGCACTTTCGGTTGCCGAGCGCCTGGCTTCCATCGAGCTGCTCGCCAAAGAGCGGCTTTCCCTCGTCGCATGACCGTTTCCAAAAAGGATTGATCCCATGGCTCAGAAACACGTCACGTTCGGTATCATGCTGCAGGGTCCCGGCGGTCACATGAACGCCTGGAAGCATCCAAGCGGACCGGCCGATGCAAGCGTCAATTTCGACTTCTTCGTCAAGACAGCACGCAAGGCCGAGGCGGCGGGCATCGCTTTCGCCTTCGTCGCCGACGGGCTCTACATCAACGAGCAGTCGATCCCGCATTTCCTCAACCGCTTTGAGCCGATTGCCATTCTCTCGGCGCTCGCCGCCTCGACCTCGAAGATCGGCCTCGTCGGCACGGTCTCGACCTCTTACAGCGATCCCTTCACCATCGCCCGCCAGTTCGCCTCGATCGATCTCATCAGCGGCGGCCGGGCAGGGTGGAATGCGGTGACCTCGCCGCTCGAAGGCTCGGGGCGGAATTACAGCCGCGAACATCCCGAACACGAGCTGCGCTACGAGATTGCCGAGGACTATATCGATGCGATCAAGGGCCTGTGGGATTCCTGGGACGACGACGCCTTCGTCCGCAACCGTGAGACCGGCGTCTTTGTCGATAAGACGAAGATGCATCGCCTCAACCATAAGGGCCGCTTCTTCCGCGTCGAGGGGCCGCTCAACATCGGCCGTTCCAAGCAGGGCCAACCCGTCGTTTTCCAGGCGGGGGCCTCGGATTCCGGCATTCGGCTCGCCGGCAAGCATGCCGACGCGGTCTTTACCAATGGCGGCCCGTTCGAGGAGGCGCAGGCCTTCTACCACCAGCTCAAGGACAGCGTGATTGCCCATGGCCGCAGTGCCGCGGAAGTCGGTATTTATCCGGGTATCGGACCGATCGTCGGTGCGACGCAGGAAGAGGCGGACGCCAAGTATCAGGCGATCCGCAACCTCGTCACCATAGAAGAGGCGCTGCTCTATCTCGGCCGCTTCTTCGATCATCACGATTTCAGCGTCTATCCGCTCGACGAGCCGTTCCCCGAGCTCGGCGATATCGGCAGGAACAATTTCCGCGCCACCACCGACCGCATCAAGAAGACGGCGCGGGAGAAGGGCTTGACGCTCCGGCAAGTGGCGCTCGATTCGGCAACGCCACGCACGGCCTTCATCGGCACGGCCGGTCATATCGCTGACGAGATCATCCGCTGGGTGGATCATGGTGCTGCCGACGGCTTCATCCTCGGTTTCCCTGTCATCGCCGAGGGCTTCGACGATTTCTCCACATACGTTCTGCCGATACTCACGGAGCGCGGCTATTTCGATCCGGCCCTGAAGGGCGAGACGTTGCGCGACCATCTGGGTCTGCCCTTCCGCGAAAGCCGCTATGCGGCGGGCGCGGAGCAGGTCGAGCGCGGAAAGGCTGTCGGCGCCTGAGGCGCCGACGAACCGTCATGAACATCATCGCTCAGAACCCGCGCAGCAACGATCCGGTCGAGAAGGGTATCGCTGCCTATCTCGACGAGATCATCGCGCTTCGCCACGATCTGCATCAATATCCGGAGCTTGCGTTCCAGGAGCTCAGGACCAGCAAGCTCGTGGCCTCCCGCCTTTCCTCCTGGGGCTATGAGGTGGCGACGGGCATCGCCGGAACCGGCATCGTCGCCACCCTCAGGCGCGGCGAGGGCAAAAAGCGGATCGGCATTCGCGCCGACATGGACGCGCTTCCGATCGAGGAGGCGACCGGCCTTGCCTATGCCAGCAGCAATCCCGGCGTCATGCATGCCTGCGGCCATGACGGGCATACCTCGATCCTCTTGGCCGCCGCCCGCTATCTTGCCGAAAGCGGCAATTTCAGCGGTACGTTGCGGCTGATTTTCCAGCCCGCCGAGGAGATCGGCGCCGGCGCCCGCAAGATGATCTCGGAAGGCCTGTTCGAGCGCTTTCCTGTCGATGCGGTGTTCGGGCTGCACAATTGGCCGGGTGTGCCGACAGGCCAATTCGGCTTCGTCGCCGGCCCGGCCATGGCTTCGGTCGACAAGGCGATCATCAAGATCATCGGCAAGGGCGGCCATGGCGCCGAACCGCACCGGACCGTCGATCCGGTACTGGCTTCGGCCTCCTTCATCACTGCGCTGCAGAGCGTCGTCTCGCGCAATGTCGATCCGCAGGAGATGGCGGTCGCGACCGTCGGCTCGATCCATGCCGGCTCCGCCTCGAACGTCATCCCTGAGAGCGTCGAGATGCAGCTGACCATGCGGGCCTTCAGCGAGACCGTTCGTCAGCTGTTGCGAGAGCGCATTCCGGCCCTTGCCCGTGCCCAGGCCGAAAGCTTCGGCGCCGAGGCGGAGGTGAATTACCGCCTCGGCTTTCCGGCGCTGGTCAACCATGCAGCCGAGACCGCCTTCGCCCGCGATGTCGCCCACGGCGCACTCGGCCCGGCGGCGATCGAGAAGGATTTCCGGCCGAGGACAGCGAGCGAGGATTTTGCCTTCATGCTGCAGGCAAATCCCGGCAGCTACCTCTTCGTCGGGAATGGCGACAGCGCGCCTCTTCACAGCGCCCACTACAATTTCAACGACGCGATCATCGCGCCGGCCGCCCGCTACTGGGTGCGGCTCGCCGAAACCTTCCTCACTGATGACAACGGGTGATGAACGATATGAGCGATACGTTTCTCTATACCAGCCCTCTCGACCCGCGCGCTAAGCCGCTGATCGATGAGTTGATCTACGAGTATGACAGCCGCTACGGCAACTATTTCAATGCCGAAGGAGCTGCGGCCGAGTTGAACCGTTATCCTCCCGAAGCCTTTGCGCCGCCTGACGGCAATTTTCTCCTGTTGGTCCGTGATGGCGAAACCATCGGCGGCGGCGCCTTCAAGCACTATGACGAACGCACGGCCGAGTTCAAACGCATCTGGACGCGCTCCGATCTGCGCCGGCAGGGCCTTGCCCGCAACGTGCTGGTAGAACTGGAGGCCCAGGCCGCGCGCCAAGGCTATTCCCGCATCTACCTCACGACCGGCTTTCGCCAGCCCGAAGCCGTCGGCCTCTATCTGAACTACGGCTACACCGCTCTCTTCGACACCTCCGCCGATCCCGAGATCTACAAGAGCCTGCCCTTCGAGAAGGACATCACCCATCTCGCTGAGCCTGCTCACGAAGACGCCGAACCGCGCCTGCGCGTGGCCGGTGCAAATTTCTGAAAACGGCAAAGACCGACAATCATAAAAGGGAAGCACAATGGCACTGACGACGGATTTCGTGGGCATCGACCCCGGCAGCAGGACGGCAGGATCGAAGGATTATTCCCGTTACCGCATCGTGCCGGCGCGTCACCCGGGTCGCCTGGCGGGCACGATCTTTGCCGCGGTCGTCATCATCGCCGTTCTCTATTCCATCTTCACCAATCCGCGCTGGGGTTGGGGTGTCTTTGCTGAATGGTTCTTTGCCGAGCCGGTGCTCGTCGGTCTCGGCAGGACACTGCTTTTGACCGTGCTTGCCGCCATATCCGGTTCCATCCTCGGAACGGCTCTGGCGCTCGCCCGCGTTTCCAAGTCGCCGCTGCTCTCTGGCCTTTCCTGGGGCTATATCTGGCTGCTGCGCTCGATCCCGGTCATCGTGCTGCTGCTGATCTTGAACAATCTCGGCTACCTCTACGAGACGATCAAGATCGGTATTCCCTTCACCAATACCGTCTTCCTCGACTATCCCACCGTGCAGTTGCTGACGCCCTTTGCCGCCGCCTTTCTCGGCCTGACGCTCAACCAGTCGGCCTTCTTCGCCGAGATCGTGCGCGGCGGCATCCTCGCTGTGGATCACGGACAGCTGGAGGCCGCCGCAGCACTCGGTCTGCCGCGCCGCCGCCAGGCCTTCCGCATCGTGCTGCCGCAGGCCATGCGCTCGATCCTGCCGACCGGCTTCAACGAACTCATCGGACTGGCGAAGAGCACCTCCATGGTCTACGTGCTTGCGCTGCCGGAGCTCTTCTATACGGTCCAGGTGATCTACCGCCGCAATCTCGAAGTCATTCCGCTGCTGATGGTCGCGACCGTCTGGTATCTGATCATCATGACGGTGCTGTCGATCGCTCAGCGCTATATCGAACGCTACTTCTCCAAAGGAGCCGTGCGCAACCCGACGCCGTTGCCCTTCCAGGCATTTTTCGAGCGTTTCCGCCGTCCGCTGCCTGTTCTCGATACGGCGACCGACACCGTGCGCAAGATCGGTTTCCGGGATGCGGCGACGCTGCGGGCCGCAGGCGGCGCGGTGCGCATCCACGGAATCTCCAAAAGCTTCGGCTCGCTGAAAGTGCTCGATGATGTCGAGCTCAGCCTTCCCGCCGGCAGCGTGACCGCCATCCTCGGTCCGTCCGGCTCCGGCAAGTCGACGCTTCTGCGCGCCATCAACCATCTGGAGCGTGTCGATGAGGGTTTCATCTCGGTCGACGGCGATTTCGTCGGCTACAGCAGGAAGGGCGACACGCTCTACGAGCTCAAGGAGAAGGATATCCTCAAACGCCGCGCCGATATCGGCATGGTCTTCCAGAGCTTCAATCTGTTCCCGCATCTGACCGTGCTCGAAAACCTCATCGAGGCACCGATCCAGGTTCGCGGCATCGGCCGCGAGGAAGCGGTGCAGCTGGCGCAGGAGCTGCTGGCACGCATCGGCCTCAGCGACAAGATCAACGCCTATCCGCGCCAGCTCTCCGGCGGCCAGCAACAGCGTGTGGCGATCGCTCGTGCACTGGCGCTCCGCCCGAAGGTGCTGCTCTTCGACGAGCCGACCTCGGCGCTCGATCCGGAGCTCGTCGGCGAAGTGCTCGATGTCATCAAGGAACTTGCCCGCACCGGCACGACGCTCGTCATCGTTACCCATGAGGTCGGTTTTGCCCGCGAAGTCGCCGACACGGTCGTCTTCATGGACAGCGGCCGCATCCTGGAGGCTGGTCCGCCGGCCCGCATCTTCGCACAAGCGGAACATCCCCGTACGCGGGAATTCCTCGCCAAGGTTCTCTAGCGCCTGATAGCGCTGGCGAAATGCCGGGCCGCGACGGGCTGCTCCGGCCGAACAATAACAACCACAACCTAAAGATGAAACGGAGAAGGGGCATGACATTTACAGATAGGGCAAGGCTTCTGATAGCGGGAGCAGTCACTATTACCGCGATCGGTTTCGGTTCCGCTCAGGCGCAGCAGAAGTTCGATCTCAGCCCCGAGCAGCCGAACCGGCTGCGAGTGGAAAAGAACGAGAAGCGCATTGCCGAAGTCAAGGACTTCAAGTTCGTCGAAAATGGTGTCTTCACCGTCGGCATCAGCTCGAGCGGCAATCTGCCGCTGCATGATTATGCCTCCGATTCCAAGACGGTCATCGGTTACGACGTCGATCTGGCGCAGGCCATTGCCGATAGCCTGGGGCTGAAGCTCGAATTGGTTTCTGTTGCCTGGGCCGATTGGCCGTTGGGGCTGACCTCCGGAAAATTCGACGCGGTGATCTCCAACGTAACCGTCACCGAAGAACGCAAGGAGAAGTTCGATTTCTCGACCTACCGCAAGGACGAGTTGGGCTTCTACGTCAAGGCCGATAGCCCGATCACGGCGATCAAGCAGCCGAAGGATATTGCCGGCCTGAAGGTCATCACCGATGCCGGCACGAACCAGGAGAAGATCCTGCTGGAATGGGATCGTGAGAACGTCGCCGCCGGCCTGAAGCCAATCGAGGTGCAATATTATGACGACGACCCGGTCAAGGATCTCGCCGTTCAGTCCGGCAGAGCAGACACCGTCTTCAGCGTGAACGCGACGCAGGCCTATTCGGCGGGGATCAACGGCAAGACCAAGCTTGTCGGCACCGTCAGCGGCGGTTGGCCGATCACGGCGGAAATTGCCGTCACCACACGCAAAGGCAGCGGCCTGGCTGCTCCCTTGACCGATGTTGTCAACGACCTGATCGCCAGCGGTGCCTACCGGAAGATCCTCGATACGTGGAACCTCGGTCCGGAGGCGATCGACAAGGCCCAGACCAACCCGCCCGGCCTGCCGAAGAGCGGCTCCTGATCGATCCTTATTGGGCCGGCGGCAATGCTGCCGGCCATTCCTGCCTGACAATTTGGAGATTGAAGACGATGATTGCCCTTCCGGCATTCCTGACCCTGCTGATCGCCGCCATGGCGTCGGCCCTTTCCTTTGGCGCAGCTCAAGCAGCCGAGGATTTCGACCTCAGCCCGGAACAACCGGGCCGGCTTCATGCCGCCAGGAACGAGGCGGCGATTGCCGCAATCCCGAAGGATTTCAAGTTCGTCACACCTGGTAAGTTCACCATCGCCGTCAGCCCCGGCGGCCCGCCGCTTGCCACCTATGCCACCGACGCCAAGACCGTGGTCGGGGCAGATCCCGATTATGCCTATGCCATCGCCGACAGCCTCGGGCTAACGCTGGAGATCGTGCCGGTCGCCTGGATCGACTGGCCGCTCGGCCTCGCCTCGGGCAAGTATGATGCCGTCATCTCCAATGTCGGGGTCACCGAGCAGCGCAAGGAAAAATTCGATTTCTCCACCTACCGCCAGGGCCTGCACGGTTTCTTCGTAAAATCCGACAATCCTATCACCTCGATCAAGGAGCCCAAGGATGCGGCAGGCCTCAGGATCATCGTCGGGGCCGGCACCAACCAGGAGCGCATCCTGGTGAAGTGGAGTGAGGAAGATGTCGCCGCGGGCCTGAAGCCGATAGAGCTGCAATATTACGACGACGAGGCGGCAAGCCTTCTCGCGCTGCGATCCGGCCGGGCCGATGTCATCATCCAGCCGCATGCGCAGCTCGTCTTCATCGCCGCGCGCGACAAGAACATCAAGCGCGTCGGCACGCTGAGCGCCGGCTGGCCGGATCGCTCGGATGTGGCGATCACCACTCGCAAGGGAAGTGGGTTGGCCGATGCGCTGACTGCCGCCACCAACGGCCTGATCAAAGACGACACCTACGCAAAAATCCTCGATCACTGGCATCTCTCCGAGGAAGCCTTGCCGGTATCCGAGACCAACCCGCCCGGCCTGCCGAAATACTGATCATCGGATGGCACGAGTGTTCAACATATCCATCAGCCATATCGGCTTCCTCACCCCCGGCAATTATCCCGACGAAGATCCGTTGTCGGGATTGGAGCAGACGCTTGAGCAGCTGCAATATGGCGAAAATCTGGGCTTCGACAGCGCCTGGGTCCGGCAGCGGCACCTGGAGCCTGGAATCTCTTCGGCGAGCGCCTTCCTGGCGGCGGCGACGCAGCGAACCAGTCGGATCGAGCTTGGAACCGCGGTCATCCCGATCGGTTATGAAAGCCCCTATCGGCTGGCCGAAGACCTCGCCACCGTCGATGTTCTGTCGCGCGGACGGCTGAACATCGGCGTCAGCGCCGGCCGACCGCTGCACGCCGAGCTGATCGCCCCGTTCGTCTTCGACGGCGATTGGACGGGTTACGATTTCTCGCATGACCGCGTGCTGCGCTTTGCCGACAATCTGCGTGGCAGCTATCTCGGCGACGAGCAGACCTTGATCAAGACGCCCTTCGGCCCGCAGCGGCCACGGCTGCAGCCTTATGCCAAGGGCCTGATCGACCGGATCTGGTATGGCGGCGGGTCACAGCGCTCGGCCGAATGGGCCGGCCGCAATGGCTTCAACCTGTTGACCGGCAATGTGATAACAGGGGAGGGGACCGATGATTTCTTCATCGCTCAATCGCGGCTGATCGAAACCTATCGCGCCGCCGGGTCGCAGCGCCGCGTCGCGCTGGGTCGTGTCATCGTGCCTTTCGACAGCGCCGATGCGGCAACGCGCCGCCGATATCGAGATTATGCCGACGGCCGCCATGAGCGGACGCTTTCGCCGCAGGGCGAGCGGCGCACCCTGTTTGCCCGAGATGTCGTCGGCACATCGGACGAGATATTGGCGCAGCTTTTTGCCGATCCGATCCTGCCCGAGGTCAGCGAGTTGAGGCTGGAGCTTCCTTACGAGTTCGAGCACGAGCAGTATTGCCAGATTCTCCACGACTTCGCGACGCTGATCGCACCGGAACTCGGATGGAAAGCGCCATCCGACATCCGCGCCGCTTCCTGAAAATGCCGTCGTCCATTCGACGCCAGAACAATCACCTCACAGGGAACATTCATCAGTGACCAAATCGGTAGAATATTTCTTTTCGATCGGCTCGCCCTGGTCCTACATCGGCTTCGATGCCTTCGCCGAACTTGCGGCGAGGAACGACGTCGTCATCACGCCTTATCTGACGACGGTGGTCGAGGAAAATGGCGGTATCTTTTCGCGCAATCGCCCGGAGATCCGGCGCGCCTACTGGACGCGGGATCTTAAGCGCTGGGCGCGCGTGCGCGGCAAGGAACTGCGGCTCGAACATCGCCCGGATTTGAGCGATCCGACGCCGGCGTCCCTCTTCGTGATTGCGGCTTACCTCGACGGACAGGATTGGATCGGCGTTGCCCGCGCCCTGCAGCACGCCTTCTGGAGCGAGGCGAAGGATATCGGCAAGCCCGATGTGCGCGAGGCGATCGTGACATCAGCAGGTTTCGATGGCGCAGCACTCCTCAGACGACAAGCCGATGACGATGTCCAGAACAAATGGTCGGCGGACCGCGTGCATGCCCGCGACAGCGGCGTCTTCGGCTTTCCCACCTATGTCTATGATGGCGAGATCTATTGGGGACAGGACAATTTGCCCTTCCTTGAACGTCATCTTCATGGCGACAAGCCTTAGGCTTGGAATTGCAGCGTCCGGAGGTCGCAGATGTCGACGGCGATCGCCATGCAGCCTATGCGTGCTGGAGCGGCAGCGAACGTTTTTTTCAACCAGGCGAAGAAGGAGAGACGCACGTTCCTTTAATCTATCAATTTTGTAGACAATAATTGGGCGACGCAAAGAGAGGAAAAACCATGTCAGGTTTCAAACTCGTCGGCATCGCTGGCAGCTTCAACCGTCCATCGAAGACATTGGCACTCGTCCGGCACGTCGCCGAACGTGCGAGCATTCGCTATGGATTTACCAGCAGGACCTATGATCTGCATGATGTCGGTCCGTCGCTAGGCAGCGCCTTGTGGCGCAAGAATCTCGACGCGCAGGCCAGGCATGTCATCGACGAGATCGTGCAGGCCGATGCCCTGATCATCGGCTCGCCGACCTACAAGGGCTCTTATCCCGGCCATTTCAAACACCTCATCGACCTGATCGACCCCCACGAACTTCGGGGCAAGCCGATCATCATCACGGCGACCGGAGGCGGTGACCGGCATGCTTTGATGGTCGAGCATCAGCTTCGGCCGCTGTTTGGTTTTTTCATGGCCCACACCCTACCGACTGCCGTCTATGCGTCCGATCGCGATTTCACAGACTATGCGGTTTCATCCGACGCGCTTTTGGCCCGCATCAACGACGTGATCGGCGAATTGGCGGCCTTCTTTCCGGGCGCAAACCCGGCCCTGGCGGCCGCCGAGTAGGAGTCGCCGCGATGGTTCGATCTCAGGAAGCGACGATCACCGATGCGGAAAGGCCAGGGCCAGGCGATCAATTGTGGAGCGTCTTCGAATTCGCCCGACGATATCGTCTCGCCAAACGCGAGGAGAACCGCCTGCTGATGCTCTACGGACCAACGGCATCGCTTCACGTTCTTCTCGCCAATGCACAACGTCATTCGCTGATTTCTTAGCTGAAGAATAGCAGGTCCTGACAGGAGGTTCGCATGAAGCTTGATTTTCACTTCTGGCTGAAGCGCGCAATCGGCCGGTTCCTCGGCCTGAAGCCGCCCGCTGCACGGGAGCCTGTAAACGGATTGTCCGCGCGGGACGACGAGCGCGACCGGTCCGCGCGCGAATACGAACTCCATTATTGGGGCACCATGCCCGGCCTTTGGTATTGAGGAGGACGGCGTGATGGCGATTGTCGTTGAGACCGACCTGCGTCGGCACGGTGCGAGAAGAGCGGAAGGCAGCGTCATGTCGTATTTCAGGCATGCGGCCGGAATCTGCACGATCGTCAGCTCCTTCACTTTCCTGTTCGCCCTGGTGATCGGGTGGATCTGATGAGTGATGTCCGATGTTTGCCCCGACCGGGAAAAAGACCGGCGCGCAGCTTCAGAGAGGATGCCGTCAGATGATCGATGTACTTATTCTTCCAGGGCTTTTCGGCTCGGGAGAAGGGCATTGGCAACAGCACTGGCTGCAGGATCAGCCGGGCAGTCGTTGCGTCGCTCAAGATGACTGGGATCATCCGAACCTTGACAACTGGCTGCTGCGATTGGAAGGCGCGCTTGAAGAGGCCGGCGAGGCCTATCTGGTTGCCCATAGTCTCGGATGCCTGCTTGCCGCCCGCTTGGCCGGGCGAAGTGCCGCACGTTGCGTCAAAGGGGCATTGCTCGTTGCTCCATGCGATCTGCCGGTCACGGAAAACCTGCATCCGGGGCATATCTCGTTTGGCGCCATGCCGACGGCGCCTTTGCCTTTTCCAAGTATCGTCGTCGGCAGCATGAACGATGCCTACATGACGGTCGATCGGTTGACCTTGTTTGGCCGCTTGTGGAACGCCGAGACCAGGAATATCGGCCTTGCCGGGCACATCAATGTCGCCAGCGGCTTTGGTCGCTGGCGCAGCGGTTACCGATTGCTGGAGGGCTTGAAGACGCAAACGCGCGGTCGAAGGCATGTCGTTTCGATGCCGCCGGCTTTTGCTATGTGAGACAGAGTGGAATGTCCGATATTGTCGCCGACCTGTTGCGCCTTAGCGAAGATCCGAATGCTGACCCGAGGACCAGGCGCCGGCAAATCATGGAGCGGCTGGTACAGACGCTGCTTGCCATGGCCGATGCCGAAATCGGACCGGGAGATGCGCAGCATCGCCATTCGATCCTCCATCTGACGACGATCATCCGCGAGATGACGGAAAGGATTGCAGAGGCCGATGATGTGACGTTTTCGGCAATCGTCAGGGAGGCCGCGATGCTGATACGCAGCCTGCAGCGGCGCCAAGCCGATGCGGCCAGATTTACGGTGCATTGACACATGACGGATATCCGGGAGCATAAGCTGGTGACGGTCCGGGGAAGCAAACTTTTGATGACCGGATCAAGAATGGCGCTGACGGACGAGCTCGTATCGCTGAGCCTTCGCCCCGCGATCGATGTCGGCCCCGAGCCACATCGAAAGCCGCTGACCGAAGCGGAGGTGGAGATGCTCGCCAACCGGCTTCTCCACGAGTCTACCGGTGCTCCGCTTTGGATCTTCGCCTATGGGTCATTGATATGGAAGCCGGACTTCGATGCCGTCGAATCGCAACATGGCGCAACAAGAGGGTGGCATCGCTCCTTCTGCCTGCAGATGACTCGCTGGCGGGGGACGCGGGCCCAGCCGGGTCTGATGATGGCACTTGACCGCGGTGGACGTTGTAACGGCATCGTCTTCAGGCTTGCCGATGATGATCGCCTTGGCCAGATTCGGCGGTTGATCCGTCGTGAAGTCGGCACGATCGACGATGCTGCGTCGGTTCGCTGGATCCCGGTCGCGACCGCGCATGGGCTGGTGCGCGCGCTGGTCTTTTGGGCTGGTCCCAAGGGCGAGCGTGTTTCGCGCAAATTGCCGCTGGAGACGGTGGCGCAGGTGCTCGCAAGAGCCTGCGGACATATGGGCTCCTGCGCCGAATATCTGTATCTGACGGTGAAACATCTGGAGGAACGCGGCATCCGGGACCGCAATTTATGGCGGCTTCAGAAACTGGTCGCAGCCGAGCTTGTTGCCATACACGGGCTGAACGCGGCGGCAGGAGGCCATTGAAACAGGCGTCGCTGCCGCCGTTTGGTCAGAGCTTGCCCTTCCAGGGCACGAAGAACGCCTCCAGAAAACGAATGGCGGCCGAGAAGGTGAACGCGCAGATCGCGATGATGCCGATGCCGACGAAGACGACGTCGGTTGCCAGGAACTGTGAAGCCGACATGATCATGAAACCGATCCCGCGCGTGGACGCGATCAATTCAGCCGCAACCAGCGTACCCCAGCCGACACCGAGCGCAATCCGAATGCCGGTAAGGATCTCGGGCAGGGCGGATGGCAGGACGATATCAAGAAAGAGCTGCAGCCGGCTCGCGCCCAGCGAACGGGCGGCATTGACGCGCTCGATCGGCAGCGAACGAACGCCGGCCTGGGCTGAAAGGCAGATCGGTGCGAACATCGCAAGCACCAGCAGCGTGATTTTCGATGTCTCGCCGATGCCGAGCCAGATGATCATCAGCGGCAGGTAGGAGAGCGGTGGAAGCGGCCAGTAGAACTCGATCGGCGCGTCGAGCACGCCTTTCGCCCAGCGGTTCAGCCCCATGAGCAAGCCGAGCGGAATGCCGGCGGAGACGGCGATGAGGGCTGCGACCACGATGCGGAACAGGCTCGCAAAAACATGCTCGGAGAGCGACGCGCCGGCGTAACCGTCGCGATAGATGGCGCCGATTTGTGTCAGCACCTCGTCCGGGCGCGGCAGGAACAGGTGTGGAACGACACCGAGCGCGGATACGAGCCACCACAGCAGCAGTATGGCCAGCGCCGTGGCAATGCTGATGGCCACCGTCGATTTCTCACCGGCTCCGAAGCTTGCCATTTTTACCAGCTTGACCTGGCGGTCCTCTCTACCCGCTGCAATCGGCGGGGCCTGCACTATATCGCTCATGCGGCGCTCCTGAGGTCTTCGGTGCTGTGCAGAATGGCGCGGATCTCCTCGCGCAGCTCGGCAAATTGCGGCGACGCCTTGATCGATCGGGCGTCGCCGGTTTCGGCGAAGCGGCGAACGAAATCCAGATCGAAGCGTGCCACGACGCGTCCCGGTCGAGGTGACATGACCAGGACCTGTGTGCCCAGGAACAAGGCCTCTTCGATCGAGTGCGTGATGAAGAAAACCTTCTTTGCCGTTTTATCCCAGATGGAAACCAGCAGTTCCTGCATCTGCTCGCGCGTCAGGCTGTCGAGCGCGCCGAACGGCTCGTCCATCAGCAGGATGTCGGGATTTGTCGCCAGAGCACGCGCGATGCCGACACGCTGGCGCATGCCGCCAGACAGCTCGTAGGGAAAAGCGCCGGCGAATTCGTCGAGGCCGACGAGCCGGAGCAGCTCCAGCGCGCGCGCTTCGCGCTCCTTGCGCTTGACCCCGGCGAATTTCAAACCGAGCGCGACATTGTCGACAACGGATTTCCAGGGCAGCAGCGAGTCTTTCTGAAAAACGACGCCGCGATCTGCGCCGGGTTGTTCGACCGCGCGGCCATCGAGCGTGATGCGGCCATCCGAAAGCGGAAGGAAACCGGCAATCGCGTTGAGAAGGGTTGATTTGCCGCATCCCGACGCGCCGAGTGCGACGACGAAGCCCCGTTCGGGAATATCGAAGGAAACGCGATCGAGCGCGTGAACGGTCCGCCCGTCGCGGGCTGCGAAGAAAACGCTGGCGTGATCGACTTTAAGCATATTGCCGCTCGCAAGTTTGACGCCGGCGCAACGACTGCGCCGGCGCCAGGGAGGATCAGTTGCTGACGCCGGTGAGGGCATCTGCGGTGACGAAGGCGCCATAATTCGCCAGCACATCGGAAACCTTGCCCTGTTCCTTCAGAAACGATGCCGTGTCCTTGAGGATCTTGCCGGCACCCGCCTTTTCGCCGCCGCCGAGCCATGCATCCGATGCCTGGACCTCAGGTGTCAGAAGCGTGAGGTTCTTCAGGGCCGAGGCCTGCTGTTCAGCTGTTCCGCCGAGAAGCTTGGCAAGCGACTTGGCGTTGTCGCTGTCGGGACCCCAGGCGGATTTGTCCGATGCGAAGGATGCGTAGTATTTGTTGATGACCGAGGCGAAACCCTTCAGAAATTCCGGGTTGTCGGCGGCAAACGTCGAGGTCGCGACCCAGGCGGAGAATGTCGGCGCACCCTTGTCTGCCACCTCTTTGGAGGTCACCAGGACCTTCCCGTTTTTCTTCAGTTCGGTGAGTGCCGGATCCCAGACGAAGCCGCCGTCGATGTCGCCGCGATTATAGCTTGCGACGATCTCAGGCTGAGGGATTGCGAAGAACCTGAACGTCCTTTTCGGTCAGGCCCAGCGATTTGATCAGCGCCAGCAGCTGATAGTGGTCCGTGGACACCGGCGCAGCGGCAAGCTTCTTGCCCTTCAGATCATTCAGGCTTTCGATGCCGGAGCCGTTACGGACGACGAGAGCCTCGTCGATGCCCGAGATGGAGGCGAGGTAAAAGGCCTTGACCTCGAGCCCGCGTGATACTGCAGCCGCAAACGGGCTGGAGCCGACATAGCCCACCTGGACATCGCCGGATGCAATCGCCGCAAAGATTTCGGCGCCCGAATTGAACCTGCGGAAGTCGACGTCATATCCCGTCTCCTTGGCGAATTCGCCATTGGCGATCGCCACGGAAGACGGCAAAGCATCGGTTTGATAGGCGACGACGACTTTCTTGTCCGCCGCTTCAGCGACAACCGCCGCTGTTAGAGTGCCGACGCCGACGGCGATTGCGGTAACCAAATTCTTGAAATTCATCTTGAGCCCCTTTGTTCAGGGCCGCACGGCCCTTGATCTCACCCTCAAAAGCGTAATCGTTGGGGAGGGGCTAGCGGGAGAAATAACAAACTATATTTATAGACTATAGAGATAATTGTTTTCGTGATTCTGCCGCTCGTGCGATCCGCAAGGACCGGCGAGCGACACGAGGCTTGAATGGCGAAATGTCTCGATGACGTTCTGAGCTTCAGGGAGAATGCATTTGACATATGATGTTATCGTGGTCGGTTCCGGTTTTTCAGCGATAGCGGTTACCTGCAATCTCATCGAGCAGCTTCCCGCTTCGGCGAAGGTCGCCGTCGTCGGCGACGATCCTGGTTTCGGCCGCGGGACGGCGTACCGGACGGAGCTCTATCTCCATCGCCTCAATGTTCCTGCCGGCCGCATGAGCCTGCTGCCGCATCAACCCGACGACTTTGTCGACTGGCTGAAAGGCCATGGTCGCCGGTTGCAGGCAGGCGATTTCGCCTCGCGCAGCGATTACGGTCTTTATGTCCGCGATACACTTGCGCGGCTGCTTCGAAAGCGGGAGGGCCGTTGCAGGGTCGATTTCATCAAGGCCAAGGCGGCGGGATGCGTTGAACGTTATAGCAGCACGCTGGCCTTCCATCTCGGCAATGGTGACGAGATTGCCGGGAAGAACGTCGTGCTCTGCCTCGGCGTCGGGAACGCGACCCTGCCGGTCGCTCCGGATGGCGTCCCACCATCGCTGCGATCGCGGATCATCGAGAACCCGTGGCGGCTTTCTTGGCTGAGGCGCGTCGCACCGTCCGATGCGGTGTGCATCCTCGGATCCGGCCTGACGATGATTGATCAGGTCCTCGCGCTTCGCGCCCATGGCCACAGCGGCAAGATCGATGTGCTTTCGCGGCGCGGGCTCGCACCGCTCGGACACGCGTGGAAGCCGCCGGCGCCTCTGCCGATCGACGTCGAGAGGCTTCCCGAGACGATCAGCGGCATATTGAAGACCCTGCGGGCGAAGAGCAGGACGGCTGCCGACTGGCGAGCCGTGATGGACGGTCTGAGGCCTGCAACACAGGCTCTCTGGCAACGGCTTTCGAGCGAGGGGCGCGCACGCTTCCTCAGGCATGCGCTTCCCTGGTGGAACATCCATCGTCACCGGGTCGCGCCTGACGTGTTCGACAGGTTTGAGAAGCTGGTTTTAGACGGAACCGTTCGTTTCCACGCGGGCTTCCTGAAATCGCTTGGGGCCGAGGAGGGGCGGCTCGCTGCCGGCTACAGGGTCAGAGCGACGCGCGAGATCGCCGAGATCAGGGCGGACTGGCTCGTCAACTGCACAGGAATGGAGCGGGCCGGGATCAGCCATTCACCGCTTTTGAAGGAGATGAGCCGCTTTGAGTTGATCGCCCCCGATCCTCTCGGCCTCGGGATCCAGGTGGATGCCGCTTCCAAGGTGATAGCCCCGTCCTCGCCTGCCCGACTGTTTGCGGTCGGCGCCCTGACGGCGGGGCAGTTCTGGGAGATCACCGCCGTTCCGGATATCCGGGTGCAGGCCAAGGCCGTGGCCGAGGAGATCGTTTCAAGAGGCTAGCTCGCGACATGTAGGCAGCAGAGCCTCTTTTGCGCGTCTGAAAAGACGCCCGCTGCTATAGCTCGGCACAGCGCTTGTTGAATTGCCGGGCGCCGCCAGCTACAGTATCTGGTACGCCATAATACGATTCTTGCATTCGGCTGCCGCGGCGGAAGTTGAGCGTGCAAAGTCCAACACTGAGGTACAGAATGAGCGGTGCTCTGAAGGACGCCATTAGAGTCGAGCGTCCTGCAAAGACCTTGCGGGAATTGGCGCTCGACAAGGTCCGCGAAGCCATCGTCAACGGATATTTCCGTCCCGGAGATCGCCTTGTCGAGCGTGACCTCTGCGCCCAGCTCGGCGTCAGCCGAACAGTCGTGCGCGAGGTTCTGAGACATCTTGAATCGGAAGGGCTTGTCGCCAATCTGCCGAACAAGGGGCCGATCGTCGCGCAGCTCGACATCGACGAAGCCAAACAGATCTATGAGATCCGCGGCGCGCTGGAAGGCATGGCGGCGCGGCTGTGCGCGGAGCGCCGCAGCCCCGAGATCGTCGCCGCGCTGGAGGAATCGCTGGCTGGGATCCGCAACAGTTACCGCGACAACGACATGTCAGCTGTGCTGACGAACACCTCTTCCTTCTATCATACGCTGTTTACGATGGTTGACAGGAACGTTGCCTGGGGTGTCGTCAATCTCCTCACCGTGCGCATAAACCACCTGCGCTCGATGACAATCAAGACGGAGAGGCGCGGCATCGAAGGGCCTCTGCAGATGTCGAAGATCGTCGACGCCATCCGCCTTGGTGACGGCGAGGGGGCTTACCGGGCCGCGATGGATCACGTCGCCGCGGCAAGCGCGATTGCCGAAGCGGTGCTGTCCGCCAAGAAGCCTGCCGACTAGGCACGAGCAGGCCCCTGCCGCTTCTCCGCAGGCCCTGGCAATGCGCTCACCTCGGCTGTCGAAGTCACTCCATTTGCGATGATGTTCCGCGCAATTCAGCGCAATCCATACTCCGCGCTTGACACCTAACTTTGTCCAATGTGATGGTATGCCATATTAAATAATATATAAGGCGGTACCATGAACTGGGACGACCGTGACTTCTGGACTCGGCCTGCCTCCGCGGGGCGCCGCCATGTCGTTTGTCAGCTGACAACGCGCTGACCAGAAGCGCTTTCCGAAGGGTCGAGAGCGCACGCCCAAACTGAAGATCTCCGCCTCGGCCTGAACCGCGTTCTCCCAGGAACCAACTTGACACTCATATATTATGGTATACCATAATACGATATTGAGAAATGAGGTGCTTGATGGCCATTCAAATTCGCAAGACGGGACTGCAGATCGAAACGACGCTGATCGAAGGCGGCAAGGCCGCGGCGGTTCCGCTGAAGCTGTTTACCGCCTTCGCGGTCGTGAAGAATCCCTGGGCGGGCCACGGCTTTGTCGACGACCTCAAGCCCGAAATTCACGCAGGCGCTCCGGTGCTCGGCGAGTTGCTGACCAAGATGATCATCGATGCGGTCGGGTCCGGCGATGCTGTCGAAGGATATGGAAAATCCGCTGTCGTCGGCCTGGACGGCGAGATCGAACACGGGTCCGCGCTCATCCACACGCTGCGCTTCGGCAATTTTTATCGCCAGGCCGTCGGCGCCAAGTCCTATCTCGCCTTCTGTAACACACGCGGTCCTGCCAACGCGCCGATCATGATCCCGCTGATGGACAAGAACGATGAAGGCCGCCGTTCGCACTACCTGACCATCCAGACGTCGATCCCCGACGCGCCTGCTGCCGACGAGATCGTCGTGGCTCTCGGTGCTTCGATAGGCGGGCGCCCGCATCACCGCATCGGCGACCGCTACCAGGATCTGAAAGACTTGGGGCAGGACGTTGCCAATCCTGCGGGCGTTTGAGGGAGCGGCTCTGAGATGCTGACAGCCGGATCGACCACACGCACCGCTGCAGCAACAAACGCCGCTGGTGCCTTGCCCCGAAAGAAGACGACAAGTGGAACGGCCTATCACGAGGCCGGCAGCGGTGAGCCGCTGGTTCTTATTCACGGCGTCGGCATGCGGCTCGAAGCCTGGGCTCCGCAGATCGCATTCCTGTCTGCAGGCCATCGCGTCATCGCTGTCGATATGCCGGGACATGGCGAGAGCGCAAAGCTGCCGGCGGGCAGTCGGCTCGAGGAGTTCGTCACCTGGTTCGGACGCTTTCTCGACGAGATGGCAATCGACACGGCAAATGTTGCCGGGCACTCGATGGGCGCACTGGTTTCAGGAGGGGCGGCCGCGACCTTTGGCGAGCGTATCAGCCGTGTCGCCTACCTCAACGGTGTCTACAAGCGTGACCCTGAAGCAAAGGCCGCCGTGCTTTCGCGCGCCGCGGCCATTCCGGTATCGGGCGTCGACAAGGAAGGTCCTCTGGCCCGCTGGTTCGGCGATGACGCGGACAGCATCACTGCGCGTGAATTGACGCGAAAATGGTTGAACCTCGTCGATCCCCAGGGATATGCCGTCGCTTACGCCGCCTTCGCGGGAGGAGACGAGACCTACGCTGACGGCTGGAAAGACGTGGCTGGTCCGGCCCTGTTTCTGACGGGGTCCGATGATCCGAACTCGACGCCCTTGATGGCAACGCAAATGGCAGAGCTTGCGCCGCGGGGCTACGCTCGCATCGTCGAAGGTCATCGTCATATGGTGAACCTGACCGCGCCTGATATCGTCAATTCGCTGCTCGCTGAGTGGCTGTCGTTCGGGGAGGATGAACGATGACAATCCAGACTGTCGACCCAAGAGCACTGCGAGATGCATTCGGGGCCTTTCCGACCGGGGTGACTGTCGTCACCGCCTGTGACGGGGATGGAAATCCGATCGGCTTCACGGCGAACTCCTTCACCTCGGTCTCGCTCAATCCACCGCTTCTCCTCGTCTGCCTTGCCAAGACATCGCGCAATTTCGCCATCATGACCGGAGCGCAGCATTTTGCAATCAACGTGCTTTCGGAAACGCAGAAAGACGTGTCGAACACCTTTGCGCGACCGGTCGAGGATAGATTCGCGGCGGTCGAGTGGGCGAGGGGATCGGCAGGCTGCCCGATATTCTCAAGCGTGGCGGCCTGGTTCGAATGTGCCATGGAAGAGGTCATCGAGGCTGGCGACCACGTCATCTTGATGGGGCGCATCGAAGCTTTCGACAATAGCGGCCGCAACGGTCTCGGCTATGCGCGTGGCGGTTATTTCACGCCGACGCT
Organism: Rhizobium indicum; assembly: GCF_005862305.2. Taxonomy (NCBI): domain Bacteria; kingdom Pseudomonadati; phylum Pseudomonadota; class Alphaproteobacteria; order Hyphomicrobiales; family Rhizobiaceae; genus Rhizobium; species Rhizobium indicum. The sequence goes on from NZ_CP054026.1 coordinate 52,273, forward strand.
CGCAAGCAAGGCAGTGTCCGCGGCAAGCGAAGGCAATATGGAACTTGCGGCCGTTGTCGAGCGCCGCGGGGAGGTTCTGCTGCTCGGCGAGGATGTGCTCTCCCTGCCAAGTGTCGACGCCCATGACGGCAGCCCGACCGAGGCACTGCAAAAATACCTGGAGACATCAACCGGGCTGAAGGTCAGCATCGGCTTTCTCTATTCGGTTTATGAGGGCAAGAGCGACGGCAAGCAGCACATCGTCTATCACGCCGTTGCCGGAGATGGCGAGCCTGTCGTCGGCAGGTTCCTGAAGCCTGACGCATTGGTTGCGGCAAAGTTCAAGACCAGTTCGACAGCCGATATCGTCAACCGTTTTGCGATGGAAAGCTCGATCGGCAATTTCGGCGTCTATTTCGGCGACGAGACCGGCGGCACTGTTCACCCCATTCCAGCCAAGGACGCAAAAGCATGAAGTTCTCCCTCTTCGTCCATATGGAACGGCTCGACGCCAATCAAAGCCATAAGAGTCTCTACGAGGAATTCGTCGCGCTCTGTGAGATCGCCGACAAGGGCGGCATGCACGCGATCTGGACGGGCGAACACCATGGCATGGATTTCACCATTGCGCCTAACCCGTTTGTGACCATTGCCGATCTGGCGCGCCGCACATCGCGGGCACGGCTTGGGACGGGGACGGTGATTGCCCCCTTCTGGCATCCGATCAAACTCGCCGGCGAGGCGGCCATGGCCGACATCATCTGCGATGGACGACTCGACATCGGTATCGCGCGCGGGGCCTATTCTTTCGAATACGAGCGTCTGCTGCCCGGTCTCGATGCCTGGGGTGCTGGCCAGCGCATGCGCGAGCTCATCCCGGCGGTCAAGGGCATATGGGCTGGCGACTACGCGCATGACGGGGAATTCTTCAAGTTCCCGTCGACCACGTCGGCGCCGAAACCGATGCAGCAGCCGAACCCGCCCATATGGGTGGCGGCGCGCGATCCGAACTCGCACGAATTTGCCGTCGCCAACGGCTGCAACGTTCAGGTGACGCCCCTCTGGCAGGGCGACGACGAGGTTCAGTCGTTGATGGAGCGCTTCAACGATGCATGCGCCAAGAACCCTGAGATCGAGCGGCCCAAGATCATGTTGCTGCGCCATACCTATGTCGGCTCGTCGGAGGACGATGTCGCCCAGGCCGCCCATGAACTCAGCGTCTACTACAATTATTTCTTCGCCTGGTTCAAAAATGAGAAGCCGGTTACCCAGGGTCTGATCGAACGGATCCCGGACGAACAGATCAGAGCAAACGCGATGCTGTCGGACCAGGTCATGCGCACCAACAATGTCGTTGGCGACGCTGAGACCGTCATCGCCCGGCTCAAGGCGTATGAAGCGCTCGGCTACGACGAATATTCCTTCTGGATCGACACCGGCATGAGCTTCGAGCGCAAGAAGGCGTCGCTCGAGCGCTTCATCACCGAGGTCATGCCGGCATTTCAGGAGTAAGACCATGCGACGTTTCCAGCACTATATCGATGGCGAATTTTCAGATGGCGAGGCCAGCTATCCGAGCATCGATCCAGCCTCCGGCGCGGTCTGGGCTGATATGCCCGAAGCGCGTGAGGCCGATGTCGATCGGGCCGTAAACGCGGCCGACAGGGCGCTTTACGACGGCCCATGGCCGAAACTGACGGCCACCCAACGCGGCAAGCTGCTTTACAAGCTGGCCGACCTCGTTGCTGCCAACGCGCACGTGCTCGCTGAACTGGAGACACGCGACACCGGCAAGATCATCCGCGAAACCTCGGCGCAGATCGCTTATGTCGCCGAATACTATCGCTACTATGCCGGCATCGCCGACAAGATCGAAGGTGCCTATCTGCCGATCGACAAGCCCGACATGGATGTCTGGCTTCGTCGCGAGCCGATCGGCGTCGTTGCGATGGTCGTGCCATGGAACAGCCAGCTCTTCCTGTCCGCGGTGAAGATCGGCCCGGCGCTCGCGGCCGGCTGCACGATGGTGGTCAAGGCCTCGGAAGACGGGCCGGCGCCGCTTCTCGAATTTGCACGGCTCGTGCACGAGGCAGGCTTTCCCGCCGGCGTGGTCAACATCATCACGGGTTTCGGCGCCTCCTGTGGCGCCGCCCTCGGCCGCCATCCGAAGGTCGCGCACGTCGCCTTCACCGGCGGACCCGAAACCGCCCGGCACGTCGTTCGCAACTCGGCCGAAAACCTCGCCTCCACCTCGCTTGAACTTGGCGGCAAGTCGCCATTCATCGTCTTTGCCGATGCGGACCTCGAAAGTGCGGCCAATGCCCAGGTCGCAGGCATCTTCGCCGCGACAGGGCAGAGCTGCGTTGCCGGATCGCGCCTCATCGTCGAACGCAGCGTCAAGGATAGATTCGTCGCCCTGCTACGCGAGAAGGCGGAGGCGATCCGGATCGGTGCTCCGCTCGATATGGCGACAGAAGTCGGCCCGCTTGCCACCAGGCGCCAGCAGGACAATATCGGCGCCCTCGTCGCCAAGTCGATTGAAAGCGGCGCCCGGCTCGTGACGGGAGGACGCAAGATCGACGGCGAAGGCTATTATTTCCCGCCGACGATTCTCGACTGCGACGATGTCGCCTCGCCCTCCCTGATCGAGGAATTCTTCGGACCGGTCCTGTCCGTCGTGTCATTCGAGACGGAGGCCGAGGCGCTGCGGCTCGCCAACGATACCCGTTATGGCCTGGCTTCCGGCGTCTTCACCCAGAACCTCACCCGGGCGCACCGGCTGATGAAGGGGCTGCGTGCCGGGATCGTCTGGGTCAACACCTACCGCGCCGTCTCGCCGATCGCGCCGTTCGGCGGTTTCGGCCTGTCAGGCCATGGCAGGGAGGGCGGCATGGCCGCGGCGCTCGATTATACCCGTACCAAGACGATCTGGCTCAGGACATCGGACGATCCGATCCCCGATCCCTTCGTGATGAGGTAGCGCCGATGTTTTACGAGATCCGGACCTATCGGCTGAAGAACGGCACGATCCCGCAATATCTCAAGGTCGTCGAGGAGGAGGGGATCGAGATCCAGAAGAGCCATCTCGGTACGCTCGTCGGTTACTTCTTTTCGGAGATCGGGACGATCAACGAGATCGTTCACATCTGGGCCTTTGCGAGCCTGGACGACCGGGAGGCGAGGCGCCAGAGGCTTTTGGCCGATCCCCGGTGGCAGGCCTTCCTGCCCAAGATCCGCGATCTCATCGAGGTGGCGGAAAACAAGATTATGAAGCCAGCTAACTTTTCTCCCAGGAGCGAGGCGCACTGACGGCATAAGGCATACAGGACAAACCAGAACAAGGATAAGGGAACATGAAAACAACATTTGCTTTCGCGGCGGTTGCCGCATTTGTGGCTGTGTCCGTACCGGCGCACGCCGACAACATGGTCTTTTCGAGCTGGGGAGGAACGACCCAGGACGCGCAGAAGGCCGCATGGGCTAGCCCGTTCACGGAGAAGACCGGGATCACCGTCGTACAGGACGGACCGACGGACTACGGCAAGCTCAAGGCGATGGTCGAGGCTGGCCAGGTTACCTGGGACGTTGTCGACGTCGAAGGCGACTATGCCGCCCAGGCCGGCAAGAATGGCCAGCTCGAGAAACTCGATTTCTCCGTCATCGACAAATCCAAGCTCGATCCGCGCTTCGTGACCGATTATTCGGTCGGCAGCTTCTATTATTCCTTCGTGATCGGCTGCAATGCCGATGCCGTCAGCGCCTGCCCGAAGACATGGGCTGACCTGTTCGACACGGCAAAATTTCCGGGAAAGCGCACATTCTACAAGTGGTCGGCTCCCGGCGTGATCGAAGCGGCGCTGCTTGCCGACGGCGTGGCCGCCGACAAGCTCTATCCGCTTGATCTCGACCGCGCCTTCAAGAAGCTCGATACGATCAAATCGGATATCGTCTGGTGGTCGGGCGGCGCACAGTCGCAGCAGCTTCTGGCATCCGCCGAGGCTCCTTTCGGCAGTGTCTGGAATGGCCGCATGACCGCGCTTGCGGCGAGCGGCATCAAGACCGAGACCTCGTGGGAACAGAACATCACCGCTGCGGATTCGCTCGTCGTGCCGAAGGGTTCGCCGAACGTGGAAGCCGCTATGAAGTTCATTGCGATGGCGACCTCGGCCGAACCGCAGGCCGCCCTTGCAAAAGCCACCGGATATGCGCCAATCAACGTTGACTCGGCCAAGCTGATGGATCCGGAAACGGCCAAGACCCTGCCGGATCAGCAGACGGCCAGCCAGGTGAATGCCGACATGAACTACTGGGCGGACAATCGCGATGCCATCGGCGAGAAGTGGTACGCCTGGCAGGCGAAATAGTCTGAAACTTGAGACGGATGGGCACGGCGAATGTGCGCCGTGCCTCCCGCAGCGTCGGAGCCGATTTGTCGGACCTCGGCGCCTGCGGAATTTGACGGGTGGGAAGGACTGTCATGTCGACATATAGCGATGCCTCCGCTGCAATTGCGCCCCTGCCAAAGGCGCGCAGGGCAACAGGGTTTGGCGGGGTCCTTCCGGCGCTCGCCTTCGTGGCGATCTTTTTCATCGCGCCGGTGGCGGTACTCTTGCTGCGCAGCGTGCTGGAACCGGTGCCGGGCTTTGGAAACTATGCGCAGCTGATCGGGTCCGCGACCTATCTCAAGATTTTCGCCAACACCTTCATCGTCTCGGGTCTCGTCACGGCGATTTCGCTGCTGATCGGATTTCCCGTTGCCTGGGCACTGGCAATCATGCCCGGGCGGCTGACCTCGGTGATCTTTGCCATCCTGCTCCTGTCGATGTGGACCAACCTGCTTGCCCGCACCTATGCTTGGATGGTGCTTTTGCAGCGGACGGGACTGATCAACAAGATGCTGATCGGAATGGGGCTGATCGACAAACCTTTGGCACTGGTCAACAACCTGACCGGGGTCACGATCGGCATGACCTATATCATGTTGCCCTTCATCATCCTGCCGCTCTACGGCGTGATCAGGAAGATCGACCCGTCGACCCTGCAGGCGGCAGCACTTTGCGGCGCCAACCGGTGGCAGTGCCTGACCCGTGTCCTGCTGCCCTTGGCCATGCCCGGCATGGCGGCTGGCGCCCTCATGGTCTTCGTCATGTCCCTTGGTTATTTCGTCACGCCGTCGCTGCTCGGCGGCACTGCGAACATGATGCTCGCAGAGCTGATCGCGCAATTCGTGCAGTCGCTGGTCAACTGGGGAATGGGCGGTGCCGCGGCGCTGGTGCTCCTCGTGGTGACCCTGTCGCTCTACGCCGTGCAGTTGCGCTTCGTCGGCAACCAGAACCCGGGAGGGCGTTGACATGTTGCTCAATTTCGACCGCCTCGGCTGGTGGAAATATATCCTGCTGACGATCACGCTTCTGACTGCGGCCTTTCTGCTGCTGCCGATCGTCTTTATCGCCGCACTGTCCTTCGGCTCCTCGCAGTGGCTGATCTTTCCGCCGCCCGGATGGACGCTTCAATGGTACAGCGAGCTCTTTGCCGATCCGCGCTGGCTGGAATCGGCCTGGACGAGCTTCAAGATCGCGGTCATCGTGACTGTTCTGTCGGTGCTGCTCGGGCTTGTGACTTCCTTCGGGCTGGTGCGCGGTTCGTTCCTGTTCCGCGATGCGCTGAAAGCGCTGTTCCTGACGCCGATGATCCTTCCCGTCGTGGTTCTTGCGGTTGCCCTTTATGCCTTCTTCCTGAGGATCGGCCTTGGCGGCACGTTGATAGGTTTCGTCATTTCCCACCTCGTTCTCGCGCTGCCTTTCTCGATCCTGTCCATATCCAGTGCGCTGGAGGGCTTCGACAAATCGATCGAAGATGCGGCGGTTCTGTGCGGTGCCTCGCCTCTGGAAGCAAAGATCAGGGTCACCCTGCCGGCGATCAGCCATGGGCTGTTTTCGGCTGCCGTCTTCTCGTTCCTGACATCCTGGGACGAGGTGGTGGTGGCGATCTTCATGTCCAGCCCGACCCTGCAGACGCTGCCCGTCAAGGTCTGGGCGACGTTGCGGCAGGACCTGACGCCCGTTGTCGCTGCGGCATCGACCCTTCTCATCCTTTTGACGATCATCTTGATGGCGCTGGTTGCCGTCGTGCGTAAGGTACTGAAACAATGAAAGAACCATTCCTTCAGATCAGCGGAATACGCAAGGAATACGGCCCTGTCGTCGCCGTCCACGACGTCAATCTCGACGTTCGACGCGGGGAGTTCCTGACCTTTCTCGGACCGTCCGGATCCGGGAAAAGCACGACCCTCTACATCCTGGCCGGTTTTGAAACTCCGACGAAAGGCGACATCACGCTGGAGGGCAAGACCTTGCTCGACACGCCGTCGCACAAACGCAACATCGGCATGGTGTTCCAGCGCTACACCTTGTTTCCGCATTTGACGGTGGGCGAAAACATCGCCTTCCCGCTGAAGGTCCGGCGCAAGTCCAAGGCCGAGGTCGACAGCAAGGTGAAGGAGATGCTGCGCCTCGTCAGGCTCGAAGGCTTCGAGGATCGCAAGCCCGCACAAATGTCCGGCGGCCAGCAGCAGCGTGTCGCCCTTGCCAGAGCCCTTGCCTATGATCCGCCGGTGCTTCTGATGGACGAGCCGCTGTCGGCGCTCGACAAGAAGCTGCGCGAGGAAATCCAGCATGAGATACGCCGGATCCATCAGCAGACCGAAGTGACGATCCTCTATGTCACGCACGACCAGGAGGAGGCGCTGCGGCTCTCCGACCGCATCGCCGTCTTTTCCAAGGGCGTCATCGACCAGATCGGAACAGGCCCCGAACTCTATGCCAATCCCAAGACCCGCTTCGTTGCCGAATTCATCGGCGACAGCGACTTCATTTCGTGCGACCTGGTGTCATCCTCCGACGGACAAGCCACCATTGCGCTCGGAGGCGGGACCATCTTCAATCAAATTCCGGTGCATGGAAAAGGGACCTCCGGCGCCAGGGCAGCTCTGATGCTGCGGCCTGAGCGCATTCGCCTGTCGCGCGTCCGGGCGGCCGGCGTGGGTCTTGCCGCGACGGTCAGCGACATTACCTTTCTCGGCAACAATATCCACGTCTCGACGGAGACGGCGGCCGGCGAGGCGCTTTCGGTCCGCTTGCCATTCGGTCATGAGGCTATTGCCGGGCTCAATCGTGGAGATATAGTCCATCTGGATTTCGATCCCGGCGCCGCTCACGTATTCTGCTGAAAGTTGTCCTATGAAGCTCAATGATCCCTCGCTGTTCCGTCAGGCATGCCCCATCGCCGATCGCTGGATCGAAGCGGAAGGCCGCAAGGCGGCGACGGTCCGCAATCCGGCGACAGGTGAGGTGCTGGGGGTGGTCCCTGACCTCGGCGCCGCGGAAACGGAAGATGCCATCCGCGCCGCCGTCATCGCCCAGAAGCTTTGGGCGAAGAAGACCGCCGGGGAGCGCGCCGCCATTCTCAAGGCATGGCACCGCCTGATGATCGAAAACCGCGATGATCTGGCGATGATCCTGACGCTGGAGCAGGGAAAGCCGCTCGCCGAGGCCAAGGGGGAGATCACCTATGGCGCGAGCTTCATCGAATGGTTCGCCGAAGAGGCGAGACGCATCAACGGCGAGGTCGTACCGGGACATCAGCCGGACAAGCGGATCCTCGTCCTGCGCCAGCCTGCAGGCGTGGTGGCGGCGATCACGCCCTGGAACTTTCCGAACGCGATGATCACCCGCAAGATCGGCCCCGCGCTTGCCGCCGGCTGTGCCGTGGTTCTCAAGCCGGCGCTGCAGACGCCATTCTCCGCCATAGCGATCGCCGTTCTCGGTGAGCGTGCCGGCCTGCCGCCGGGGCTTCTCAACATCGTCACGGGTGACGCAGCGGCAATTGGCGGGGCGCTGACGGCAAGCCGTGACGTTCGCGTCCTGACCTTCACCGGGTCCACCCGGACGGGCGAACTGCTTTACCGGCAATGCGCGCCGACGATCAAAAAGCTCGGCCTTGAGCTTGGCGGCAATGCACCCTTCATCGTGTTCGACGACGCCGATCTCGACGCTGCCGTCGAAGGCGCGCTCATCGCCAAGTTCCGCAACAACGGCCAGACCTGCGTCTGCGCCAATCGGCTTTATGTTCAGGACGGCGTCTACGAAGCGTTTGCCGCCAAGCTGGCCGCAGCCGTTTCGGGCTTGAAGGTCGGCAACGGTCTCGACCGTGACGTCGTGCTTGGTCCGCTGATCGATGACAATGCCGTCGCCAAGGTCGAAAGCCATATCAGCGATGCCGTTTCAAAGGGTGCCGGGATCGTCTTAGGCGGCAAACGCCACGCGCTCGGCGGCCATTTCTTCGAGCCGACGATCCTACGCGATGTTGCTGCCGGCATGCAGGTCGCGCGCGAGGAAACCTTCGGGCCGCTCGCACCGCTTTTCCGTTTCCGCGACGAGCAGGACGTCATCGAACAGGCAAACGACACCGAGTTCGGGCTCGCTTCGTATTTTTATGCCCGCGATCTGTCGCGGGTATTTCGCGTGGCCGAAGCGCTCGAATATGGGATGGTCGGCGTCAATACCGGTCTCGTCTCGACGGCTGAGGCTCCGTTCGGCGGCGTGAAAATGTCGGGCCTCGGTCGCGAAGGGTCGCGGCACGGATTGGACGAATATACGGAACTTAAATATGTATGCCTCGGCGGCATTGCCTGACCTGGTCGATGCTTGCGCTTTGCCGCAAAGAAAGACCGAGAATGCATTGGCAAACGGATTTTTGCCGATGCATTCCGTTAATCGCCAAAGCTCTGGGGTGAAATTCAAACTGCTAAAGTGCCGAGTTTGCTTCCGTTTCGGCGAGGCGGTGAGCGATGCGGTCGGCATTGGCCATGATCGTCATCGTGACGTATTTCGAGGAAAGATCGGGAAGAATCGAACCATCGACGACGTAAAGACCGGGATGGAGATTCAGCTCGCCATCGGAAGAAGTGCCGAACGGGCCGGCCGCGCCCATAGGCAGAGTGCCGGCGAAATGTGCATCGATGCCAGGTTCCGCCAGCGATGCGCCCGGGAGCTGTATCAGTCCCAACCGTTTCCATTCACGGCGGAGCATTTTTTTCAAAGTCTCGTCGCGAAGGCCAAAACCGTCTGCGAAGCCGCCGCGGACGGTCAGACGCTTTCCTGCCGTTTCATCCCGACGGATGTAGCTGTGGCTCTGATCGCCGGGATAATAGATCGTCCCGACGAGGAGACTGCTGCCGATAAGCTCGAACGCCGCGCGCCCGGCTTTTCGACCGAGCGGCATCCTGTTGATAAAACTCTGCGCCGGCAGAGTACCAACTTCATAGATCGCTCCCGTCACGTAATCGGATGCGCCGCTGCCGTAGCGCAGAGATAAGCCAAGCTGCGCAAGGCTGTGCGTCGGCGTCGGGGAACGCAACAAACGTGGGGGACAGAGCAGAGGGACGGCCAGTGTGGGGCTGTTCAGGAGACGCAGCCCTTGCTCGCCAAACGGCAGGAGATCGGCCAGCAGGGCGGCTGTTCCGAGAACCCCAGCGGCAAGAATGATCCTCGGCGCGGAAAATGACGATCCGTCTGCCGTTCCGACTGTCCAGCCCGAGCTGTGTGTCAGCGAGATCGCCTGCATGTTATCGAGCAAACGAAAATGCGGAGACTTTCGCAACAGAAGCAGATCCCGCCTGCTGTTATAGATCGCGCCGGTCGGGCAGCCATAGAGACAGTCGTCGCGCAGATCGCATGCCGCCCGCCCGGGCCGCGCCGCCGAAAGTATGGCATTGACGGCCGGAAAAAGCCGGAACGACCCATCAGCCGGCTTTACGGCCTGGTGTCGATGGAGAACATGGGCCGCTGTCGCTCCAAGCGGCAGGACGGGCTCGCCGTCAGCGTCTATCGCAACATCCGCATTCCTGCTGATGCCGATGCGCTTGGCGACATGCTCGTAGGACCTCTGCAAGGAGGCGATGTCTATTGGCCAATTCGCGATGTCTTCGGCATCGAGATAGCTGATTTGCGCTCCCCAAATGTTGGAGAGCCCGCCGCGGGCAAGGCTGCCGATTGGGATGAAACCGTCGCCGGTTATGCCGGATTGGCGTCGAAAAGGTTCGAGAATTCCTCGTGCTGCAGGGGTCTGCAATTTCGGCGAACTTCCGTCGTCCGTTCGCAGCGATTCCAGATTGCTTCCCAGGACGCGGACGCTGCGGCTTTCCTCTTGCGATCCGGCATCATCCCCGCCATCCAGCATCAGAACGCGGCGTCCGGCCGCTATCAGGGGAAACGCAGCGGAGACACCGGCAGGTCCACTGCCGATGATGATGAAGTCGGCGTCCGGCCCATTCATCGATATCTCCCCGCTAAAAGCACGCGGAGCGGAAAGAGCAAAACATCGCTCGAAATCGCCAGCATCGCGCCGAAAAATCCGACCTTTTTGCCCGAGGCCCTTTCCGGTTCGCTCGCGAGGTCGGCCAAATAGAGGGCCTGCGCGAGGCGATGCCGTGTTCGATTGGCCGGCGGTTCAAAGAGCGCCAGCAAACCAGGATGCCTGATCATTGCCGGGGAAAGGCCGAGCGGCGATAACCCTTCACGCCGCAGCCCTTCACAAAGCCGTTGCAGCTGTATTTCGGTGGGCGCGATGCCTAGATATCGCAGCAGAGCCTGTGCCTCACGTCGCGATGGCTCCTCGTGTGTCTGGCCGAATTCTCCGGCAAGCGTAGGCGCTGGGTCAGCCAGGTTCAACTTCAGGAGCCTGAGGCTCTCGCTACTCTCCATCGGTGCGGCGCCTGCAAGCCCCAGGACGCGCTCCGGATCGACCGTGGGAATCAACGGGAGAAGCTTCGTCATTCGGCAGGCGAGGAGTGCGGCGGTCAGGGGAACCGGTATGAAATGAAGGTTGCCCTTACCCTGGCCGCGGCGGAGAATTCTGAGCCAGGCGGCAAAGCTTATGGGCTTTTCCGGCGCCAGCACAAATGTCTTCAGCGGCTGGTTCTCTCCGGTCGCCAGCGCCAGCAGGCCTGCGGCGACTTCGTCGAGATGAATGGGCTGAACTTTTCGGCTGAGCCCGATCATCGGCAGGATTGGGCTGAGCGCCGCCAATTTCGCCATCAGGCCGTACATCGCTGTGCGCGGGCCGCCATAAACCAACCCTATTCGCGCAATTCTGACGATCGGTGCCGCCTTGCAGGCAGCCAAATGCTCTTCGATCCTGAACTTGGTCCGGCCGTAGACATTGAGCGCTTCTCTTCTGGACGAGGTGGACGAGGCAAAAACGAAGCGCGGCACGCCGGCTGCCTTTGCCGCTTCCGCCAGCTTCAATGTGCCTGATATATTGACGTTTTCTTCTTCGGCCGCCTCCGGCGGAGTAGCCCAGGAATGCGCGAGATGGACGAGCCCAATCGCTCCCTCCAGATCGGACGCGGCAGGCTCATCGCCAATGCGCCACGCCGGGCCGAGCCGGCGGCCGAGTTCAACCACGTCGAAGCCGCGCTCACGCGCCATCGCGACAAGTCTTGCACCGATATAGCCGGTCGATCCCGTGATGATGAGACGTGGTGCCATTCACACTCTCTACTGCGCAAAGGCGATGCGCGCGCCGCTCCAGTCAAAACGAAACTCGATTTCCTTGAGCTGCGACAGCGCTTGCCGGACTTTTTCCTGACGATCTCTAGGGCAATAGAGAACGAGGAATCCCCCTCCGCCTGCACCCGCAAGCTTGCCACCGATAGCGCCGGCGGCACGGGCTGCCTCGTAACACTCGTCGATCGCATTGTTGGTAATCTTCGACGTCAGCGATCTTTTCATCATCCATCCGCGGTGCAGCGCTTCGCCGAACGCACTGAGATCTCCAGCCATCAGGATGTCGCGCATTTCGTAGCTCAACTGTACCATGCGCTCGACGGTCCGGAATTTTTCTTCGTCCGCTTCCATGGCTTGCACCTGCGTCGACAGCACTGAGCGCGTGTCGCGCTGGCTTCCTGTGAAAAACAACAGGATGTTGCTCTCGAGTTCTGCCATCTTTTCGGAGCCGAGGACGACGGGCTGAACGTTGACGCCGCCGTTGGGATTGAATTCGATGAAGTTCAGGCCGCCATGGGCGGCCGCATATTGGTCCTGCTTGCCGATCGGCTCCTTCAGGATATCGATTTCGAGTTTGCACGCTTCTTCCGCCAGCTGATCCTTGGAGGCAAAGCGCGACCGGTGGGCGTAGAGCGCATTGATCAGCGCCACGGAAAAGGAACTGGATGATCCCAGCCCGGTTCCCGAGGGAATGTCGGCGACCGAAGCAACTTCGATGCCGGGCTCGACCCGGTGCATTCGCAGGGCCTCGCGCAGCAGCGGATGCGCGATCTCCTCAAGCGTATCGGCGAGCTCGGTGCGCGTATATTTGAGATGATATTTGTTTTCATTGAAGTAGTTATGCACGATAACGAAGCTGTACTTGGCGATCGCGCAGGACAATACCGCGCCCGCTTGACGACGGTAGTAGGACGCTATGTCCGAGCCGCCTCCGGCGAAGCTGACCCGAAAAGGTGCGGATGAAACGATCAAAGGATGGCCTCCTCGAGATTGATGACGATATCGGCCGATGTCCGCTGTAGATCGATCCTCGGCCACTCCTCTTGAATTCGCGATGCCCAGAGCCCGTCGGCCGCGGCTGCCGTAAGGCCTTTCCAGGCGTAAAAATTGTGAAAGCGGTTGAGCAGTGTCTGCTGTGATGCCTCGACGAAGACAGCCATATCGACATCTTCGCGGATCGACCTGTGTCCGGCAAAGATGCCGTCCAGCAGAATGACCTCGGCATCACGCGCATCATAGGTGGTCGTATCCTTGCCCTGACTACGGCTTGCCGCGTCATAGCTGGGCGCCTCGACCTGTCCGGATTGGCGCAGCCTGCTGACGATCTCGGGATAGAGCTCGACCCTGTTGCGTTCCTCCGCGGTCATATCAGGACGGCGATATTCGAGCGGCAGTATCCAGCGATCGAGTTCCAGCCTCAGCACCCGGCGTCCTGATTCCGAGAGCATACGCTCGACCGCATGCGCAAACGTGCTTTTCCCGGAACGGGAACGGCCGCAGACGCTGACGAGCAGCGGACTTGCTTTACTTTGAAGTCGTTGATGAATGGCTCCGGAAAGCTCTTTTCCGATATCTTGATAACCGCATTGAAAGCGAACGGCGTCATAGACCGTGTCGAAGACAAGATCGGCACGCGGAATATCTGTTTCCGCAGCAGGATAGCTCTTCTCATCCCGCAGGCCATAACCCGTCCGGACGCCATAGGCCCAGATGCCTGCCTTACGGGCCGCACCTATGTCGCGCAGGCTGTCTCCGATGAGGACGGATTTCGATTTTTCGACCGGCAACTCGGTCATTGCCTGGCGGATCATCAGATCGCCCGGTTTGCGGCATGCACAATTGATCTTGAGTTCGGGGATCTCATTGGGAAATCCTTTGTCCGGATGGTGCGGACAAAAGTAAATACGGTCCAGGACGCCGCCATCTTCGGCCAGCTCGGCCTCCAGGCGACCAAGAACATGATCCAGGCCGGATTCATCGAGCAGGCCTTTGGCGACCTGCGGCCTGTTGGTGACGGCAATCGCCAGGAAACCGGCCTCGCGGGCGAGCCGCACCGCTTCGCCGGCTCGGCCGATCAGCTTCACCTGGTCGGGATGTATGACGCCATGGCCGCCGACATCTTCGTTGAGTACGCCATCGCAATCGAAAAACACCGCTGGTCTTCTAACGGACAGATGGACCGCATGAACCCGTTCCTGCCGAAGATCCTCCGCCGCGGCAGCATGTCGGCTCGGAGACCCGGTATCCTTCATATATTCCGGCGTGTCATAGATTGCGACCGGGATGGAACGTTCGAGGAGACCGGGAATGACATCATGGATCATGTCGGCCGGCCGCCCCGGCAGGAGCGTCTCGAAAAACTGGTTGGAAGCCACGTACAAACCGGCCGGTACGAGATTGCGCCAATCAGCATCGCGGGGCGTTTTGCGAGGTAACAGGCGCTGGAGATAACCGCTCTTCTGGACGACGAGATCGGATGTGCGGGGATGATCGTTGGGGTGAACGATGATGGTCAGAGCGGCTGGAAATTGATGACGATGACGTGCCAGTGCCGCCAGATCGATGTCAAAAAGCATGTCGCCGTAGACGATCAGGACGTCACCTAATGTCGTGTCCAAAGTCGTCAAGCAGCCTGCCGTGCCGAGCGGAGACGTCTCGACGAAGACGTCGATCGTGATGCCGAGCTTTTCAGCTTCCGGGCCAAGAGCAGGTTCCAGCTGGCTGCCGAGGTGACCACCGAGCACGCGCACATGCTGAACACCTTCGCGGGCCAGCACACGAATCTGCCTGAGAATGATCGGCACGCCGCCAAGCGGCAAAAGAGCCTTCGGAATGGCATCGCCTGTCATGCTGCGAGCACGCGTTCCAAGGCCCCCGGCAATAATGACGGCCTGGCGGATAGCGCCTTCAGAACCCATTCGCCAGGATCCGCTCGACGGCAAGTTCAACGGCCTCGGTTGATTTTCGCTTTGGAGACCAGCCCAGCGCGACGAGCCGGCTTATGTCGTAGCTGAAGCGCGGCACATCGCCCAGCCAGCCGCGGTCCTCGCTTCCGTATTCGATAGCGGCTCCGGCTGCGACCTTGGAGACCACGATCTCGGCGATATCGCGGACGGACGTTTCGCCGATGCCGCTGGCATGAAATACTTCATAGGCGCCGGGTGCCTTGTCCCATGCAAGGAGAATCGCATCCACCAGATCTCCGACATAGAGATAGGGCTTTGTCTGCATTCCGTTGCCGAGCACCTGAAGTCTCGTCGGATCAGCCTTCAACCTGTTGATGAAATCGTAGATCGCTCCATGCGTGGAGCGTTCTCCAATGACATTCGGAAAACGCAGCACCAATGTCTTGATGCCGAATGACAGCGCATAGACAGACAGATAGGCTTCGGCGGCAAGCTTGCTGGCGCCATAGAATGAGATCGGCCGCAAAGGACCATGATTCTCGCGGATGTTGCCTTCAGCTTCGCCGAACACAGCCGACGTGCTGGCGAAAAAGAGCTTGTCGATCTTATGCTTGCGCATGATGGCAAGCAGCGTTGTCGTCGTCAGCTGGTTCAGCTGCAGGTCCAGTTCCGCATTGGCATTGCCTGCGGCAATATCGGAATTGGCGGCGAGATGAAAAACAGCGTCGGGGCGATCCGCCGCAATGAGCTGATCCATGCCTTCCCGATCAAGCATATCCAGTTCGTGGAAACGAAAATCCGATCGCTCCAGCAGGTGATCTATGTTCTGCATGCGGCCAAGATGAAGATTGTCGATCGCGGTGACCCGATAGCCCTTTTCCAAAAGGCGATCGCAGAGATGGCTGCCGATAAATCCGGCCCCTCCTGTTACCAAGGCATGCATGTCGGCGGCTCCATATGATCTGTTAAGGCTCATCAGAGCGCTTTGATCTATCCCGAATGAGGACGCGAAAGGACGAATACACCACCGGCTAACCCGACCACAAGCTGCAGCAGGCCGAAAACCACCGATAGCGTTGCCGCGTCCGTTGTGCCTATGCCGAACACGGCAAGTGAAATGATCATACCACCCTCCCGGAGTCCCCATCCTCCAATGGAAATGGGAACCATCGCGATCAAGAGCACCGGCGGGAAAGCGGCTGCAGCCTGACCCCAATCGAGCGGGAGACCAAGGCCGAGAACGAGGATCTCCAGCGAGACGACGCTCAACCCGTGAATGGCGAGGGTCAATAGAAAGACGCCGACCATTCTTTGGTGGGTGACCAAAGCCCGCAACGCGTCGGTCAACGCATGCAGCTTTGCCGGAAAGAACCGGACGAATAAGTGGCGGCGCCAACTGAACACCAGGGCTGATGCGATAGAACCCGCAACGCCAAGCGCCGTGAGTTCTGTCAGATAGGGGATGGGAAAGTCGTGCCCGTAAACAGCGCGCAGGATGATCAGTCCGATCAGCGCAACGACCGCCAGTCCGAAAAGAGTAAGGATGCGGTCCATGACGACGCCTAGCGTGGCTTCTCCGATCGTCAGGCCATATTTGACGGCACCAAATATGCGAGCGGCATCACCTGGAATGGGACTTGGAAGAGCTTGATTGTAAAAGAGGCTTTGCATGAAGAGTTTCATGGCGCCCGATAGCTTCAGCCTTTGCCCTATCATGTCCGACAGAAGGCACCACCGCCACGCCGAAAGCAGAGCCTGCAGGAGCAGAAGCAAGATGCTGCCCCAGATGGTCGTCGCCGACAGGGTCTGGACGGCAGCCCACCCTTCCGAAAAATCTACCCTGCGCGCGATCCATATGACGAGGCCAAGCGCGACAGCTACTTTCAGAACCGGTATGCCGATGCGAAGCAACGCTGGGGAGGACGCAGTAGTCACGGTGTCCGACCCGCGTCAAAACGGTAGAGCGTCCAGCCGAACCGATCCGTCAATATCACCGAGGAACGGGGCATCATGTGCGCTATGACGCTGTTGGCCATCAGGATTTTGTCTTCTCCAAGGCGTTCGGCGAGGAACGCACTACCGGCATCGGGCGGGACTATGAAGTAGCCTATATGATTGTCCCTGATGAATGCGCCGACATCCGACCCGGGTGCAGGCAGCACGTGGCGTGGCAATTGCCAGCCGCCGTCGCGGCCGTCGTTGTAGGCCGTGGACAATAGTGTGTTAGCAGTGTCGAAAGGTTGAAAAACGGTCCGCAGGTCATGATCCGCGATGTAGCGGTACATGAAATAAGCTTTGCGGTGTCCCTCCAGATATCTTTCGACGCTTATCATCCCGAGCATGACGTCAAGCTGTTCCGCCTTGGCGGGATCCAGGTCGCCGCCGCCCACCCGGTGCCAGCGGGAAATCCAGAGTCCGCCGGCCAGCAAGCTGATGACCACCGGGCTAGCGACCATGCATGCTGGCGAAGAGACAATTTTCGCAAGTGGGGCTATCTGCGGCAGGACTCGCCGGTCGAGCCATTTATCCAGCCGCTCGCGAACCAGGGAGGCGCCGATAAACCCGGTGGAGAAGAAGAGCAGATAGGCTGGCGTTGCCCACCGTATGTGATTGAACATAACGGTGTACCATATCACAAACATTGTAGCGACAATCGCTGCCAGAAATGCGATGCGCCGGAAAGCCACTGCCAGACCGGCCAGTATCAAAGCAAGAGCGACGAAAGTGTTCGGCTTGCGAGCGAGGAACCATTCGTAAAGAATATAGAGGAAGTCGTGCCAACCTTGCAGAGATGCGAGGTTTGTCACGAAACGTCGGTTGGCAGGATCGAAAGCCCGGCCCAATTCCAGCGTGTAATCCGCCATCCAAGCGTCGGTGAGGCCCGGATGACCGAACAGGAAGGGATAGATCGGATTGCCGAGAATGATGAGATTTTTCGCATACCAATAGCCCGCGACGGCGAGAAATGCGCAGATGCATGACAGGAAGAGCGGCAGCGATACTCTTCCTTTGATGAGCGCCGGCATCAATGCCAGCCCTATAAGGCCAACCATTTGCAGTTCTGTATATTTTCCTCCGACCGCTCCCCCTAAGACGAGCGCACAATGAAAAAGCTCCGCCGGACGCCGGGTTTCCAAATAGCGCCACAGAAAAAGCACGGCTGCGACTGAGAAACACGAGCGGGCCAGATCCGTCATTGGTTCGCCGACGCTTCCCCTGAAGAAAGGGATGCTGAGGATCAGAGCTGCCACCAGGAAAAAACCGCATGCCCGCCAACGACTTGCGCAGCTTGAAAGCAGGAACAGAAATCCGAAGAAAATTGCGATATTCATGGTCGCCGCGCCGGTCCAGTGACCGCTGGCCATCATGACGAGCGCAAACAGCAGATTGAAGAAGAGTGGAATATTGCCGTAGAACGGATGGTCGATCTGCGGAGACACGAAGCCGGCGTGCTCGATGATGCTGTTCGCAAGCGGCACGTGGAAAACCCACACGTCGTCAATACCGGGCGGAAATAGGGCCAGAACGCTCCACGCATAGCAAAGTAAGATGCATGTGAGTGCTGCAAGCACCGGAAACGGATTTCCGATTTTCGTTTCAGCGGCGATTTTACGAAACAGCGAACCCAGGTCGCAAAGAACGGCAACGAGATCGCGACGGCGCCAGATCATCGAAACAGCCACGATAGGAAGAACGATTTCCCATCGTAGTCCGTGAAATGCGCCAAGGACGGTAGCCGCGCCGCCTGATATCGCCAGAGCCGGCAAAATACCGCTGAATAGAAAATCGAAACTATCTCGAAATGGCTGATCGCAACGTCGGTTGAGCCAAGCAACGAGACCCCTGTCCATCACGAGGCCCCATAATATTATGGAGAGAACCGTGCACCAGCCTACTATCATTATAGCCCTTTCGTGGCTCTTATCCCGCGAGAGGCGGCGCAGGCTTCTTGATTGGCAGCATGACCCCAAGCGCTCGTATCATGAGGCCTGAAATAAAGATCTGAAATGCTGTCGTGATAAGCCAGAGCCCGAAGATGGCCCAGTTCGTTTCGATACCAATCTCAGGCAGCACGTATCCATTCCCGACATAGGAATCGAAGAGTGGAAACGCCAACAAAACGCCTGCAAGAACAGCCACGACCGTTCCCCAAATCGTTGCGTTGTAGGGCAGGAGCCGCTCGAAACGAGGTTGCACGCGTCCGGAATAGTCGAAGATAACCCGGCCGATCGCGGCCGAAACCAGCATTGATTGACCAAGGACGGCCAGGGCCATGGCAAAAAGCATGGCGTTGGACGAGAACCGCACACCGGCAATAGACATAGGTCCAGCCAGCAGCGGCAGCATGATGATCAGGCCGAGGGCCAGAAGCAGGAAGCCCGGCCAGATGAGAAAGAAATCGAACCCGTAGACAAACATCGCCTGAAGATTACGCCAGCCTGCGCGCCACGGCTCCATCCAACCCCGCCGCTTCATGTGGCTGAGCCGTCCATCCGGATCTTTCAGGAAGTGGATCGGTACTTCGGTGGTCGGAAGCTCCATATGCACGGACTTCAACACCATTTCCGACGCATATTCCCAGCCTTGCGACCGAAGATCCATGCGCAGCAAGGCATCGACGCTGATGCCCCGCATGCCGCAATGGATGTCGGAAAAGCGGCTGGCAAACATCCGATTGAGAATCCACGTCGTCAGTGGCGTTCCGAAATAGCGATGCAGGGGCGGCATCGCATTGTCTTCGATCGAGCCCTTGAACCGCGAGCCCATCACGAAGTCGTAGCCCTTCCGAAAGGCCTCGATAAACGGCGCAATCTGCCGAAAGTCATAGGTGCAGTCCGCATCGCCCATGATGATGAACTTGCCGCGGACGAATGGAATGGCATCGATGTAAGCCCTGCCCAAACCGCGCTTCGGCGTCCGCAACACGCGGGCCCCCCTGTCGCGCGCGATTTCGGGTGTGCGATCGGTCGAACTGTCGACGATCAGGATCTCCACGGCGGCACCGCTTGCCGCGATACCCTCGCGGCACCAGTCGACGAAGGTTCCGATCGTCAATTCCTCGTTAAGAGACGGGACGAGGATCGTCACTTCAGGGTTGGCGACATCATCGTCGGGCGTAAGGAGCGACAATTCCGGATCGTGAATGCTGGGGAAATTCATGCGCGTGAAACGGCTCGTTAGGAAAGAGTGGGCGGGACAAGTCCGCAGGAAAAATCCAATACGGCATGGCAAATCGCCAGATGTGCGATCTCCACATAGCCATATTGATCGGAAGCCACATAAAAGTTCAGGTCACCGAGATCACGCAGCGGATTGCCCGGCGCGAATCCGCTCAAAGTCATGACGGCGCAGCCTTTTTCCCGGGCCGCGCGGGCGGCCTTGGTAATGCTTTCCGATCTCCCCGAACTGCTGATTGCCACCAGCAAGTCACCTTCGTTCGCGTGCATGGCGATTTGCGTAGAGAACACGTTCTCATATCCAAGATCGTTTGAGAGGCATGTCAGCGTCGCGCCGTCGTTCATCGCCATGGCGCGCAGCCCACCGTTTTTGGAATAGTCCGTCGCCATGTGGCTGGCGATTGCCGCGCTGCCGCCGTTGCCAATGAACATGATCTTCCGTCCGGCATCGTGCGTGGCGCGAGCCAGTTGCATGGACTCTGTCACCGCTGCTGCATAGCCCAGGCTCTCTCCGGCTGCCCGCGTAGCGGTTGTATTCACAAGAACATGGCGGAGAAATGTGAAGTAGCGATCCAGATCGCTGTTTGTCACACGAAGCTCCGAAGACCTGTTCTCGTTATGCGACATGCTCATTGAGCCCTCATATTTCACGCGACACGAGCGCCACCAATTGGGTTACATAGCGGAAGGCGATCGGTTTTCCAGCAACGGAAGATCGTTCCATCTACCGACGCCGAGATTAGCAGGGCGCTTAAATGGGAAATTTTCCCATTTGTCAATTGGTGCTTTTACAGATCCGAGCAATTGCTTCAGCTTTGAAACTGGCTGCGGCGCGGAGATGTCGGGCCTCGGTCGTGAAAGGTGCAGGCACGGGTTGGACGAATATATCGAACTCAAGTACCCGCCTTCGGTGATGGCGACAGCAGCATTAGCGTATTTATGAAGATCGTCGGAAATCTTATCCATCGTATTGTCCACGCACCCCAACTGCACAACATCGCTACCGCCGCATGGATCGATGGGAACGAGATGATGCCGCTTGCATGCTCCAATTGCAGGACAAAATTGGGGTCATCCCTGACTGCTAGGATTTGCGGAACATATTCCAAGCCGAGCATGCCATTGATGTTTCTGAGATCGCCGGGACTGACGGCAAAATCAGTGTAGGTCCCCGAGCGCGGGATACCAAATGGTGATGATACTCGCGATGACGCAAATCAGGCCGTATGTCCCGACGACCTAATACGCGCGAGCTCGGTGCGTCAGTTTTTATCCTACCCGCGCTGGCGAGATGACGACAGGCGCGGACCCTCAGTTCCCGACCGCTGCGATGATGCCGATCTCGACTGTGAATTCCGGTCCGGCGAGCCTTGCTTCGACTGTGGCGCGCGCCGGCGCATGACCCGAAGGCACCCAGGCGTCCCAGACGGCATTCATGTCTTCGAACCTAGACATATCGCTAAGCCAGATCGTCGCGCTGAGGATCCGTGTCGGATTGCTGCCTGCGCCTTCCAGAAGCCGGGTGATCCGCGCCAGGATGTTGGTCGTCTGTTCGCGGACGGAGGCGCCCGGCACATCGATGGCGACCTGGCCTGCGAGAAAGACAAAGCCGCCATAGGTCACGGCCTGGCTCATCCGCTTTCCGGTTTCGTAGCGTTCGATCTGCATGCTCAACCCCCTGAATTAATCTCTATGCGCAATCTTCTGACGTTCGGCACGCCGCTGCAGCCATTGAATCGTGGCAAGGAACAGCGTCGAAAACAGGATGAGGAGCGTGGCGACGGCGGCGATCGTCGGGCTCAGCGTTTCGCGCACGCCGCTCCACATCTGGCGCGGCAGCGTGCGCTCCTCTGAGCCGGCGATGAAGAGCGCAATCACCACTTCGTCGAACGACGTCACGAAGGCAAAGAGCGCGCCCGACGCCACCCCCGGCGCGATGACGGGCAGCATGATGCGCAATGTCGCTTCGACCGGGGCGGCGCCGAGACTGGATGCCGCCCGCATCAGATTGTGATCGAAGCTTGCGAGTGTCGCGGTCACGGTGATCACCACGAAGGGGGCGCCGATCGCCGTATGCGCCAGCACCAGCCCGGTCAGGCTGTTGAGCAGCCCGACCGCCGCGAAGGCATAATAGATACCGACCGCCGAAACGATGACCGGCACGATCATCGGCGAAATCAGAATGGCGGTCAGCGTTGCCCGCGCCGGGCAGGAGGGCCGGCTGAGGCCGATCGCGGCCAGCGTGCCGAGAAAGGTCGACAGAAGCGTGGCGAAGACGGCGACGATGATGCTGTTCTTCAGCGCTAGCTGCCAGACGTTGGAATCGAAGAACTCGCGATACCAGCGGAGCGACAGGCCGGGCATGGGATAGGTGAAGAACGGCTCGGCATTGAAGGAGAGCGGCACGATCGCCACGATCGGCGCGATCAGGAACAGGATTACGAGGCCGCCAGCCAGCCACAAGAGGATCGAAAACAGCCGCGGGAAAGAAAGGAAGTTCGTCATCAACCTATCCTCAGCCTGTCGATGCCGACAATGCGATTGTAGACGGCATAGAGGATCAGCACCGCCACCAGCAGAATCGTGCTCAAAGCCGCCGCCATGCCCCAGTTCGTGACCTGGTTGGAGTAATAGGCGATGAAATAGCTCACCATCTGGTCTCCCGGCCCGCCGACCAGAGCCGGCGTGATGTAGTAGCCAAGCGCCAGGATGAAGACGAGCAGCCCGCCGGCGCTAACACCAGGCATGCTCATCGGCAGGTATATGCGGAAGAAGGCCGACATCGGCGGTGCGCCAAGTGACGAGGCGGCACGCAGATAGACCGGAGGTATGCCCTTCATGACGCTGTAGATCGGCAGCAGCATGAAGGGCAGCAGAATATGGGTCATGGCGATCAGCACGCCGATGCGATTGTAGATCAGGTCGAGGGGATGTGCGGGGTCGATGAGGCCCAGCCAGATGAGCGCCGAGTTGATGACGCCGCGTCCCTGCAGCAGGACGACCCAGGCGCTGGTGCGGACCAGGAGAGAGGTCCAGAACGGCAGGAGCACCAGGATCAGCAGCGTATTGGCAACCGCCCCTTTCGACCGGGCGATCAGCGCGGCGAGGGGATAGCCGAGGAACAGGCAGATCACCGTGACCGAAGCGCTGACGACGAATGTGCGGATCAGCACATCGACATGCACTGCATTCTCCGCCGAGACCCTGCCGATGGCGCCTGAGGCGTCGCGCTCCAGGTCGAGCGAGGCGAGCAGGTAATAGTCGGTGAAGGGCGGCGACGCATTCTTGATGAGCGTCCAGTAGTGCGGCGTCTCCCACTTGGAATCGATGGCGACAAAAGCGGCCTTGTAGGGCGGCTTCGCGTTGCGGATCGTGCGCGCAGTTTTCAGCAGCATCGAGCGCATGCCCGTCTCGTAATAGTTGAGACGCTTGGCCACTTCGGCGATCTGGTCGCGCGGCGATTGCTTCAGATCGGTGGCAAAGGCAGCAAACAGCGCTTCGTCGGGCGGGGATTTTTCATCCCAGCCGGAAAGGGCCGACATCGTGTAGGGCAGGGCGGCGGAAGCCGCCCTGTTGTCGACCGCGCGTGTCAACAACAGAGCAATGGGCAGGACGAAAACGAGCAGCAGGAAGATCAACAGAGGCGCGACCAGGAGCAGCGCTCTCAGCTGCGCCTTGCTTTTCGCACTGCCGAGGCTTTTCACCCGCGTGCGGGCGGCAATCATAGAGCCGTCGCTTTCATTCATTGTCGCGATCACCATCGCTCATGCCTTCCTGCGGTAGAGAAGGGGGCGGACGGAGCCAGGGAGACACTCGCCCGCCCGAAGAGGTTACTGTGCGAGCCACTTGTTGAAGCGTTCGGTCAACTCTTCATCATGGTCGGCCCAGAACTCGGAGGAGACGACAAAGGCGGTCTTCGTGTTCTCAGGCGCGGTCGGCAGATCGACAAGAATATCCGCCGGAACCTTGGCGATGGCCGCTTTCAGGGTCGGGCCATAGGAAATATATTTGGACTGCTGCGCCATCACGTCGGGATTGACGGTGAAGGCGACGAATTTGTCCGCCAGTTCCTTGTTCTTCGAGCCTTTCGGCTCGGCCCAGAGATTGAAGTCCATTCCCTGGCCGTCCCAGACGATCTTGAAGTTCTTGCCGCTGTTCTTGACGGCATCGTAGATACGGCCGTTCCATGCCGTGGTCATCACGACTTCGCCGTCGGCGAGAAGCTGCGGCGGCTGTGCACCGGCCGTCCACCAGACCTTCACATCCTTCTTGATCGTGTCGAGCTTCTTGAAGGCGCGGTCGACGCCCTCCGGCGTCCCGAGCACGTCGTAGACCTCGGCGGGTTTGACGCCGTCGGCAATCAGCGCGAATTCCAGCGTGGTCTTCGGCGACTTGCGCAAGGCGCGCGGCCCGGGGAACTTGGTCGTATCGAACAGATCGGCCATGGTGGTCGGCCCGCCATTCGGGAACTTGGCGGCATCATAGGCATAGATGGTGCCGAAGACGATCGTCGCGACCGCACAATCCATCGCGGCGCCGTCGATGAAGGCGTCCTTGCCGCCAAGCTTCGAATAGTCGATCGGCTCAAGCCAGCCTTCGTCGCAGCCTTGCAGCGCATGGCTGGGTTCGACATCGACGACATCCCAAGTCACCTGGCCGGTTTCGACCATGCCCTTCAGCTTGGCGGTCGAGCCGTCCCATTCATCCTGGAGAATCTTGGTGCCGGTTTCCTTGGCGAAGGGCTTGAAAAAGGCCTCCTCCTGGCTCTTCGTATAGGCGCCGCCCCAGGATGTGACGGTCAGCGTATCCTCGGCAAATGCCGCTCCTGCGATGGCAAGAGTCATGACGGAACTGAGAAGCATGCAGTTTAAACGCATCATGGTGGTTCCCCTTTTTGTTGCTGCGTTTGCGAAAGAATGAGCGCCCGGTCAGGAGAGCGCGAGCGCGCGGCAATCCTCCGGCGCCCAGCCGATGACGGCAGTGGAGTCTAGCGATTGAACCGGAATGTCCTGAGCCGCGGCGACTTTGATGAAGATGTCGTCACAGCCGCAGGCCGAGACGCGCAACCTGACATGGTCGCCGTGATAGATGATTTCCTTGAGCGTCGCGGTGAACCGGTTGGGAATCTCCGCTGCGGGCGCCAGCTGAATCCGCTCGGGCCG
The DNA here is from genome assembly GCF_005862305.2 of Rhizobium indicum. Classification (NCBI taxonomy): domain Bacteria; kingdom Pseudomonadati; phylum Pseudomonadota; class Alphaproteobacteria; order Hyphomicrobiales; family Rhizobiaceae; genus Rhizobium; species Rhizobium indicum. The sequence goes on from NZ_CP054026.1 coordinate 77,064, forward strand.
CAAGACCAGCGTTGCCCGCGCGCCTTCCTTCAACCCCTCTCCGGCATGGCCGGTGATGATCGAACCATCGGGGGCGCGAATCCGGCAGACGGCATTTTCGATCACGACGACTTCGCCCGATATCGCATTGTTCTCGCCGATGAAGGTTGCGACGAAGGGGTTTGCCGGCGTCTCGTAAAGCTCATGCGGCGGCGCGATCTGCTGCAGGATGCCGTCATTGAACACGCCGATCCGATCCGACATGGTCAGCGCCTCGCTCTGGTCGTGGGTGACGTAGACGACGTTGATGCCGAGGCGGGCATGCAGGTGCTTGATCTCGAGCTGCATATGCTCGCGAAGCTGCTTGTCGAGCGCACCGAGCGGCTCGTCCATCAGCACCAGCTGCGGCTCGAAGACGAGGGCGCGGGCAAGCGCGATGCGCTGTTGCTGTCCGCCGGAAAGCTGGTTGGGCCGCCGCATTTCGAAGCTCGCCATGCGCACCATGTCGAGCGCGCGGCGCACCCGCTCGGTGATCTCAGCCTTGCCGAGCCGGCGCATTTTCAGCGGGAAGGCGACATTCTCGCCGACGGTCATGTGCGGGAAGAGCGCGTAATTCTGGAACACGACACCAATATTGCGGCGATGCGGCGGGACACTGTCGATCCTGTTGTCGGCAAGGGTGATCGTCCCGTCGGTCGGCGCCTCGAAACCGGCCAGCATCATCAGCGTCGTGGTCTTGCCGGATCCGGACGGACCGAGAAGGGTCAGAAATTCCCCTTTGGCGACGTCGAGGTCCAGGCCGCGCACGACATAGCTGACGCCATCATAGGATTTACGCACACCTTCGAAAGCAATGAAGCGCTCGCTCATGAAGTCCTCCTGTTTGCATCGGCGGGTCCCTGCCTCTTTGTCTCGATGCTGAGTTATATTGTCTCGGTCTACTTCGGCTTGTCAAGCCACACAAATAATTTTGTGTGGTAGTGGCGGCAGGCTCTCGAAAACATTGGGAAAGCGTGGTATGTCGCACGAAAGCGAGCTGAATCGCAGCGCCTCGGGGATTGATGTGTGCGTCCGGCTTATGGAATTTACGCCGCTGTTACGGGAATTGTATGTCTGAAAGATCGGAAGTGACCCGGACAAATCAGGAGCGGGAAATGCGGATACCCGCCTATCTGGAGCTCGCAAGCGAGCTCGAGGCGAAGATCCGCTCGGGCGCCTTGCCTCCCGGCAGTCAGCTCCCGCCGCAGCGCGACCTGGCGCGAGAGCGGTCGCTCAACGTCTCCACCGTCACGCGCGCCTACCGCGAATTGCAAAACCTCAACCTTGTAATGGGCAGCACCCGGCGCGGCACGATCGTCATCGGCGACGGCGCCATGCCGCGGGTTGACCGGGCAGCGAGCCCGACCGGTGTCATAGACCTGACGGTCAACCGGCCGGCCGTCGACGATTTCCAACAGCGCCTCGCCCAATCCCTGCCGGACCTTTCATCGGACCGGCGCTTCCGCCAGATGCAGGAGTATCAGCCGCCGGAAGGTCCTGCCTGGGCGCGCCACGCCGCGCGAAAATGGATATCGCTCAACGGCTTCGATCCGTCCGAAGACGATATCGTCGTCACCAGTGGTGCCCAGCATGCTTTACTGGCGGTGATCAGCAGCCTGATAGAGCCCGGCGACACCATCGTCTGCGATAGGCTGACCTACTACGGCCTGATCGCGCTTGCCCAGATGTTCCGCTTCCGCATCATCGGCATCGGAAGTGACGATCAGGGGATGTCGGCGGCGGAGCTCGACGATATCTGCCGCCGGGAGAGCGTGCGCGCCGTCTTCACGGTTCCCTCGATGCACAATCCGACCGTCGTCACCATGAGCGAGGCTCGCCGGCGGGAATTGGTCGACGTCGCGGAGAAGCACGATCTCGTCATCATCGAGGACGATGTCTATGGACCGATGCTCGGGACCCGCGCAAGCGCCCTGATCACGCTTGCTCCAACCAGAACCTACCATATATCGGCACTCTCCAAGGCGCTGGCGCCGGGTCTGCGCGTCGGCTATCTCTTGTGCCCGCCCGGCCGGGCGCTGCTGTCTGCCGAGGCGGTCCGCACAACCGCCTGGATGCCCTCTCCGCTACCGCTGCTGCTTGCGACCCGCTGGCTGGAAGACGGCACGGCCGAAGCGATCCTGAAGGCCCAGCTTGCGGAGCTGCGCGCGCGCCATGCGATCGTCACGACGATCCTTGCCGGCCATTCGTTCTCCGCCGATCCGCGCTGCATGTTTTTATGGCTGAGGTTGCCGGCCCCTTGGCGATGCGAGGATTTTGCCGCCAATCTGCGTGCCCATGGCGTTGCCGTCATGGCCGCCACCGCCTTTGCCTGTGACCGCCAGCCGGTCGAGCATGCCGTTCGCGTCAATGTCGGCTGCGCATCGTCGCGGGACGAACTTGCAACGGCGCTACGCATCATCGCCGCCACGCTGAACGATCGTCCCCGCGCTCTGGCGGGCCTGGTCTAGCCGATGAACAAGCCGTTGCCGGAGCTTCAGCCCTTGCCCGACGCCGAGCGTCGGCATGTGGCCGTTGTCGGTGCAGGACTGGTCGGCCTCTGTTCGGCCCTCTGGCTGCAAAGAATGGGGCATCGGATCACGATTGTCGATCCGGCGCCGCCCTTGGGCGATACATCCTACAGGCAGGCCTGTTCCTATGGGAACGCCTGCACCTTTGCCCCGCACGGCGTCGTTCCCGTCGCGACGTCAGGCGTCATCTGGCGAGTGCCTGGCATGCTACTCAATCCCCTCGGTCCGCTGGCGATCGTCTGGAGATACCTGCCGCAACTGGTCCCGTGGCTGCGCGCCTTCCTGGCATCGAGCACGAAAGCCGAGGTCGAGCGGATCGCCGGCACCCTGGCGGTGCTGCTTTCCCACGCCGATGCTGCCTGGCAACCGCTTGTGACGCAGGCAGGCGCCGAACGGCTGAAGCGGCATGACGGCTGCCTGTATCTCTACAAGAGCGAAGCGCAATTCCGGGCGGCTGACGCCGAGAACGGGCTGCGTGAACGCCATGGCGTCGCCATGGACCGGCTGGACCGAGCCGATATCCAGGGTATGGAGCCCAATCTTGCGCCGCTGTACCACAAGGGCGTGCTGTTCCGTGACGCCTATGTGTTTTCCAGCCCCAGGCAACTCGCTTTCGCGCTCGCCCAGGCTGTTATAAGCGGCGGCGGGGAGATCGTCCGCGGCGAGGTCTCGGCCATTGAGCCGTGTGACAATGGCATCTGCCTGCGGATCGCGGACAAGCAAATCCTGACGGACCACGCCCTCGTGGCCGCCGGCGCCCATTCGCGCAAGCTGACCGCATCGACAGGCGATCGTGTCCTGCTCGACACCGAGCGCGGTTATCACGTCTTGTTCCCGCAAGCGGGCCATCTGCTGTCGCGCCCGGTCTGCTATCCCGAACACGGCTTCTACATGGTGCCGATGGCAGATGGATTGCGCGCGGCCGGAACCGTCGAACTCGGCGGGCTTGCCGCTCCGTTGAACCCCAAACGGACCGCGATGATCCGTGACGGCGTGAAAATGCTCCTGCCGGCGGCCGGACAGGGCAGCGACGAGTGGTTGGGTTTTCGCCCGTCCATGCCGGATTCACTTCCGGTGATCGGCAGATCCCGGCACTTGCCCCGCGTCACCTACGCCTTCGGCCACGGCCATCTCGGCCTGACGCTGTCGGCTCTGACCGGCTATCTCGTTTCCCAGCTGGTCGCGGGACAGACCCCGGCTGTCGATCTGACGCCCCTGCGTCCCGACCGGTTCTAAACCGGGTGCATAGAAGGCGGCTCATGCGTCGGCGCTCTTTTCTTCGGTTGGACTGAGCCACACACGAACAGGCATGTGAAGGCAAAGTCCCTATCACTCGAACCTTGAATGTAAGGAAAAATTCCATTACTTTTGTATTGGTTTAAAGTAGGAGATTTTCCATGGCTTCCCTTGCCGTCACAATGAAAGGGCAAATCACGCTGAGACGGGACTTGCTGACGCACCTTGGGGTCAAACCGGGGGAGCGGATCGAATTCGACAAGCTGCCTGGGGGCGAGCTGCGGGTAAAGGCCGCTCGTCCAACGGGGACAATCGACGATTTTATTGGTCGGCATGCTGGCAAGACGAAAAAGCCGTTGACCATCGAAGAGATGAACGAAATCGCGGCTTCGGGCTGGGCCGGAGAGGAGTGAAAGTCTCAGTCGATACCAACATTCTTGTTCGGGCAGTCCTGCAGGATGATGCTGAGCAGGGGAGGGCAGCGGCAAAACTTCTCAAGGAAGCATCGCTGATCGCGGTTTCCCTGTCGAGCTTGTGTGAACTGGTCTGGATACTGCGTCGAGGAGCCAGGCTATCAAAGGAAGATGTTTCACAGACGATCCACGATCTACTCAACGCGGGCAATGTGGCAATGAACCGCCCTGCGGTCGAAGCAGGACTGGCCATGCTGGAGGCGGGTGGCGATTTCGCGGATGGTGTGATTGCCCATGAAGGAGCATGGCTTGGCGGCGAGAGCTTCGTGTCTTTCGACAAGCAGGCGGTCGAACTGGTAATTCGCCAAGGCCAACCCGCGCGTCTTCTCGCCTGACACTCCACAGGCTTATCAGCGAGATGTTGGCCCGGGCGCTTTTCGTCTGATGCTGATCGGGCCGATGCCGAACGGCGTGCGCTCGCCTCAGAACCGATGTTCCGCTCCTTCGACCGGATTTGCCCAGACCGTCATTCCAGGCGCAAACGGCGTCTCGCCTTCGGCGCGCACCACCATCTCGCCGAGTTCGGGAACGTCGAGGTAGAGGATCGCGTCAGCGCCAAGCCGCTCGAGATGCCGAATCCTGCCCTGCCATTGCCCGGCACTTTCCGAAAGCCTGATATGCTCAGGGCGGATGCCATAGGTCGTGCAGTTCAATCGCCGCGCTATCTCGCCGCCATAGAGGTTCATCTTCGGGCTGCCGATGAAGCCGGCGACGAATGGTGTCGCGGGATTGCGGTAGAGTTCCATTGGACTGCCGATCTGTTCGACCGCGCCGCCCTTCAGGACAACGATCTTATCCGCCATCGTCATGGCTTCGACTTGGTCGTGGGTGACATAGATCATCGTCGATTTCAGGCGGGCGTGCAGATCGGCGATCTCAAGGCGCATCTGGGCTCTGAGCGAAGCGTCCAGATTGGATAGTGGCTCGTCGAACAGGAAGACCTTGGGATCGCGGATGATCGCGCGGCCGATGGCGACGCGCTGCCTCTGGCCGCCGGAGAGTGCCTTCGGCTTTCTCTCCAGCAACTGGGTGAGCTGCAGGGTTTCAGCCGTCGCCGCAACCTTGGCGGCGATTTCCGCCTTTGGGCGGCGGGCGAGTGAAAGGCCGAAGCCGATATTCTCTGCCACGGTCATGTGTGGGTAAAGCGCGTAGCTCTGGAATACCATGGCAATGCCGCGCTCCGAGGGTTCGGCATAGGTCACGTCCTTGCCGCCGATGGTCAGCGCGCCTGACGTCGTTTCCTCCAGGCCGGCGATGATCCGCAGCAGCGTCGACTTTCCGCATCCAGACGGGCCGACGAAAACGACGAACTCGCCGGAGGCAACCTCCAGATCGATCCCCTTGATGACTTCGAGGGCGCCAAAGCTCTTGCGAACCTGTTTGAGAGTGAGCTCAGCCATTCTGCTACCCTTTGACTGCGCCGGCCGTCATGCCCGCGACGATCTGCCGGTTGAAGAAGATGAAGACGATCAGCGGCGGGATCGTCACGAGGAGGATGTTCATGAACAGGAGATTGTACTGGCTCGTGTACATGCTCTGGAAGTTATAGAGCGTCAGCTGCACCGTCACGTTCTCCTTGCCTGGAAGATAGTAGAGCGGGTTGGTGAAATCGTTGAAGATCGCGATCGACTGGACGACGATGTTGGTGACGGTCACCGGCTTCAAAAGCGGCAGGATCACCCTGAAGAAAATCTGCCGCGGCTTGGCGCCGTCGATCAGCGCCGCCTCGTCGAGGTCGCGTGGTATGGTCGAAATGAACGACCGGTAGAGCAATGTCGAGAAAGAGAGATTATAGGCGACCTGGATCAGGATCATCCCGGTCATGGTCTTGAAGAGACCGATCTCCTGCAAGAGGCCGATGGTGGGCACGACGGCTGGCGGCATCATCAGACCCATGAACAGGGCAATGGAGGCCACCTTGTTCCAGACGGTCTTGCGACGCTGCATCACATATCCGACCATCGCCGACAGCAGGATCAGGATCGTGACGGAGGCCACGGTGATCAGCGTGGAGTTGAAATAGGCGAGTGCGAGCTGGTAGTCGCGCGCCTTGAAGACGGCGATCAGATTATCCCAGAACAGCCAATACTCGGGCAATTCGAAATCGAGGCGAGAGGCTTCGGATTTCGATTTGACCGCCTGGAGAGCGACGAAAACGAAGGGCATGACGAAGATGACGGCCGCCACCGCAAGGGCTATCGCGCCGGTCACGTAAGGGCGGACGCTCCTCATTCCTCGACCTCGCGCCGGTTGAACCACAGGGTGAATGGCAGGATGATTACGGCGATCAGCGCAAACAGGATAACGTTTCCGGCCGTCGACAGGCCGTAGAAACCCGCCTGGTACTGTTTGTAGATGACCGAGGCGATCACATCGGAGGAGAAACCAGGCCCGCCGCGGGTCATCGCCCATATCAGGTCAAAGGATCGAAGCCCGCCGATCAGCGACAATGTCACTACGATGACAGTGGCGGGACGCACGAGCGGCAGGGTGATCCGGAAAAATTGCTGGAGACGCGTGGCGCCGTCAATCCTCGCGGCCTCATAATAATCGGGGCGGATCGCGGCAAGCCCGGCGATGAAGATCAAGGTGGCGAGGCCGACACCCTTCCAGACGTCGACCAAAGCCACCGAAAAAAGCGCCAGCGCCGGATTGGTGAGCCATCCAGGTCCCGGAATGCCGAGCGTTTCGAGCGTGACATTGATGATGCCCCTGGTCGGATGCATCATCACCGTGAAGGTGATGCCGATGCCGATCGTCGAGACCAGGACGGGAAAGAAGACCAGCGTGCGCAGGAAGCCGCGGGCGAAGATATTGCTGGTCAGCAGCACGGCAAGCAGCAGCCCGCAGACCGTCTTCAGGCCGCAGGTCGTCACCGCGTAGATCAGTGTGTTGACGAGCCCCTTGACTAGGAAGGGTTCGGAAAAGAATTGCCGGAAGTTCTCGAGTCCGATGAATTCAGCCGTCGAAAGGTCCCATCGCGTCAGGCTGAACCAGAGTGACGAGACCGTGGGAACCAGAAACAGCACGCCGTAGATGATTGCGGCCGGAATGAAAAACCACAGCGGGTAGGGCGATTTGCGCGAGCGGGGGCGTGTCTCTGTCATGACTACCTCTTCGATCGGGTGGAACCTCGCCCCTCGGAGCGAGGTCAACTAGCCCGATAGACCGCTACCAGTTGGGCAGGCCGAGTTGCTTGGCCTGTTTGCGCACATCGTCGTCATAGAGTTTTGCCGCGTCGGCAGGCTGGCGAATACCGGAGCCAACCTCGACGGTGATCTGCTCGAGAGCCGGCCCCTTGACCGGCGAAACAAATTCCAGCGCCGGGGTCGTCTTGTCCTTGGCCTCGAAATAGGGAAGCATGTCCTTCACCGCGGGCGGTACGTCGGCAGGCAAACCGCAGCCGTCGATCAAGGGAGGCCCTTGCACGGTGTTGGTTTCCACCATGATCTTGCAGCCTTCGGCGCTTCCTGCGAAATCCACGAATTTCTTCGCTTCCTCTGCGTGCTGACTGGTAAGGGGAATGTAGAGGGCGGGCGGCATCCAGACCGTCAGGCCATTCGTCGCCGCGTCGTCGCTCGGCTGCGCGAAGAAACCGACATCTGCGAGGTTCTCGGGATAATTCTGCTTGAGCGCGCCGATTGCGAAGCTCAGCATTGGATAATGCGCTGCCTCGCCCGTTGCCACCATTCTGAGGCCATCGTCATAGCTTGCCGCGCCGAAATCCTCGTTCATCAGGCCAGCGTCGTGAACGTCCTTCAGCCGTTCGAAGCCTTTCATGGCCGCCGGCGTCTCTGCGTATTTCGCCTTGTTGGCAGTGTAGTCGGCGGCGAAGTTCGGCACGGCGGCATGGAGGTTGTAATAGTCCGCCAGAACGAATAACTGCGAGGTCCAGGTATCGCGATAGGTCTGCGCCACGGCGACCTTGCCTGATGCCTTGACCTTTGCGTTGTTCGCCATGAAGTCCGCCCATGTCTTAGGGACTGACAGGCCGAGGTCCTGGTAGATTTTCCTGTTGTAGAGGATGCCCCCCGCCATCGCCGTGCCGAAGGGAACACCGTAGAGCTTGCCGTCGGCGCGGACGACCGACTTGAAGCCTTCGTCCACCTTCGCCTGCGACGCAAGACCGCTCAGATCGACAAGCGTCTGCGCGGGTTTCAGCGCCTGGAGCAGCGAGCCGGAATTATAGAGAAACACGTCGGACATCTCGCCCGTCGCCAGGCGCGTCTTGATGATGTTGTCACCCTCGCCACCTCCTGCCCGCGGCTCGATTTCGATCGTCACGTCAGGCGCCTTTGTCTGATAGGCGGCAACCAGTGCCTCGGCCGCCGCGACCGTGTCCGGGTTATTGTCGATCAGGAATGACAGCGTGGTTTCTGCATGCGACGGACCGGCCGCGACCAGCGCCAAAAGCGCGGACGCGCCCGCAAGAATGAGCTTTATCCGATGTGTCATGACGTTCCTCCTCTGAACGGTGTGACGTGTATGCTCCTCAGGAAGTGGGTAGGGAAAAGACCAGTCGGTGCGTCCCAGAGGGAAGAATGGCTTCCTCGACAACAGGCTCTCCGTTGAGCGACGGGTTTTGATGCCGTTTTCCGGGCCGGAACCGGCCGATGCAGCCCTCCGGAAGGGTCAGCACATAGGTGACCTTGTTGCCGTCGCACTGCCAGCCGGCCTCGATGCGCCCCTGGCTGATATCATGATGGGCCGATACCGGCGAAAGCGACGGAATCGGCGCCGGATCGACGATCACCTCGGCAAATCCGGGTGCGCTCGGGTTCGGCGAAATTCCGGCGACGCTTTCGAACAGCCATTGGCAGACAGCGCCATAGGCATAATGGTTGTAGCTGTTCATGTCGGGTTCGTAGATGGTGCCGTCAGGCGCCATGGAATCCCAGCGCTCCCAGATCGTCGTCGCCCCTTTTGACACCTGGTAGAGCCAGCCCGGCACATCCTCCTGCAAGAAGACCTTTTCTGCCAGATCGTCCATGCCGAGCTTCGTCAGCGCCGGCAGCAGGGCGGGCGTGCCGATGAAACCGGTGCCGATCTTGTAGTCGGCATCGATGATCACCTGCCGGAAATGCTGCTGTGCAGCTTGCCTGTGCTCTGCCGGTATCAGGTTGTGAAGGAAGGCCAGGGCGTAGGATGTCTGGTCGTTGTGGGCAAGCCGTCCCGCGGGCGTGATGAACTCGTTGGAAAATGTCAGCCGGATCTCGTTTGCGCGCTGTTTCATCTTTTCTTCAAGGGCATGCTCGCCGAGAGTGGCTGCGATCCTTGCCAGAAGGTCGGTCGAGATGAAGTGATAGAGCGTGGCCGCGCAGTCGTCGGCGATCGTCGGACGAGGCTTCCTGTTGTCGCCGACCGGCTGCAGCCAGTCGCCGAAGGTGAAACCTCGGTCGCCCCAACGCGAGGGCGGACGCACGAGCGGACCATCCGAGATTGACCAGACGAAATCGACCCAGCGCACCATCGAATCCAGGCACTCCGACAGAACGGCCCGGTCGCCGTAATGGGTATAGAGTACCCAGGGGATGACGACGATCGCGTCGCCCCAGCCGGTCGAGCCGGCATAGCCCGGGAAATTGGCCGGATGCAAGCGCGTCGGATCCGGCGAAAAATGTGAGACGGCGCCATCCTCGCGCTGATCGGCCATCACATCGCGCAGATACTTCCTTAGGAAGGATTGGCTGTCGCTCAGCCAGCATGCGGTTGCGGCAAAGACCTGGGCGTCGCCCGTCCAGCCCAGGCGTTCGTCGCGCTGCGGGCAATCGGTCGGCACTTCGACGAAATTGGCGCGCTGCGACCAGATGGTATTTTCGACGAGGCGATTGACCAGTGCATTGCCAGAGGTGAAACCGCCGGCAGGCTCGGGCACCGACGAGATCGGGATGGACGCGATTACAAGAATCTTCGCATCGCCCTTGATCGTCACCCTGGCATAACGGAAGCCGTGGAAGGTGAAATGCGGCGCGTAGGTCTCGTCGCCGTCTCCCCGCAGCGTGTAGACGGTATGTGCGGCGGCCGTGCGATAGTTGCGATTGTCGAAATGACGGTTGGGACCGAGAACTTCCGAATGCTCCACCCGGACTTCGGCACCGGCAGTGCCCCGGACCGTATATCTGATGTAGCCGCCGGCATTCTGGCCGAAATCATAGATCTTCCTGCCCTCATCGTCGGTCCAGTTTTCGACCGCGGCGAGTGGCCGCATCTCGCGCACCGCAGCAGTTTCATGCGCGACGAGCAGCTCTCTGTCGAAGGGCAATCTCTCGGTGCCGTGGGTCTCGACGTAGTTTTCCTGGCGGGCGTCGTAGACTTCGCCGAAATAGATCCCTGACTTCAGGATCGGCAGAACACCGCTTCGCCATGTGGTGTCGGTGGAAAGAACGGTGCCATCAGCTCCGATCAGATCCGCAATGGCGCCGATCCTGTCGCCCCAGCAATTCGGGATCGCCTGGGCGCCCCACATCAAAGGCGATCGGTACCATCCGTCGGCAAGCCAGATCTCGATGCGGTTGAGGCCCGGCTTGAGCAGGTTCGAGATGTCGTATCGCTGATAGGCAAGGCGATCGTCGTAGTTCGTCCAACCTGGGGTCAACAGGTCGCTGCCGACGCGAACGCCGTTGATGAAGCAGCGGTAGAGGCCAAGTGCGGAGATAAAGAGCTCGACGGGAAGCTTGGCGCCATCATGTTCGAAAGTCTTGGAGACGAAGCTTGCGGCCGTTCCCTGACCGCCATCCGATAGCGGCGCGATCATGTCCCCAGACCAGACGCGCGAAACGAGGTTGCCGCTGATGGCTGCCGGCTGAAAGTTCATCAAGTCCTCCCGACGATTTGTAGAACGTTCTCCATATAACGTTCTACATTTTCTTCGGAAGCGCAATAGAATTTTCGTTGTCAGTCTGCCATGGTGGTTCTGCGGGCGATGTTGACGATCCGCAGCAAGCTAGAGATTTCATGTCAATCGAAGAAAAACAAAAGCCGCAACGAAACGATCGCGTGACGATCCGGACCGTGGCAACTCACGCAGGCGTATCGGTCGCAGCGGTTTCCAAGGTGATGCGAAATGCCTATGGCGTCAGTGATGCGCTGCGCGCAAGGGTGACGGATGCCATCGACGCACTCGCATATCGCCCCTCGCGGGCAGCTAGAGGGCTGCGTGGCCGGAGTTTCACCATCGGTGTGCTCCTGATCGATATCCGCAATCCTTTCCTTCCGGAGGTGATTGCCGGCGTAAACGGGGTACTGGCGCCCTCGCACTATCAGGCGATGATCGGCGTCAGCGATGCGCGCGTGCAACTGGAGACGTCGTTGATCGAGTCGATGATCGACTACAAGATGGACGGCCTTGTCCTCGTTGCGCCGCGCTTGCCTTCGGAGATCCTCGCAAAGTTCGCAGTCCAGATACCGATCGTCGCGGTCGGCTACCACGATGCCAGCGCTACGGCCTTCGATACCGTCAACGCAGATGATCAGCGCGGCGCCGAGATCGCCGTCGAAGCGCTTCTTGCCTGCGGCTATCGCGATATCGAAATGCTCAGCCTTGGCGAGCGCCAGGGGCACGCGGTCTCCGTCGTCCGCCAGCGTGAGATCGGGTTTCGCCGGGCGATGCAGCGCGGCGGGCTCGGCTCCTCGCCAGCGATCGGCAAAATTCCGATAGCCTCGCCAAAGCGGGAGGAGGCGATGCGAAAATTCCTATCGAGGAAGGACAGGCCGCGCGCCGTATTCTGCTGGAGCGATCTCGACGCGATCACCCTTCTCAGCCTGGCTATGGAGATGGGCGTGCGCGTCCCCGAAGATCTCGCCGTCATCGGATACGACAATTCGCCGACCGCAGCACTCGGCCTCGTCAATCTCGCAAGCATCGATCAGTCGGGCAGGGAACTCGGTCAGGTCGCAACCCGGGCCCTCATTTCCAGAATAGAAGGCCGCGCCAGCGCCGAGCATATTTTCCAGATACCGTCGCTGGTCAGCCGCGACAGCCTGATCCGTTCCGGCAATGGCACGGACAGATAATAGCGACGGCGCCGCCTTGTCTATGTTCGTTGCCGTCGTTTTCAGTCGGATCGAAGGGGGCTGCCGCACGACTGCCGCACGACCAGGCGACACGGCAATCTGGTGATGCCGGCAGGTACCGGTTCACCCTTGGAGAGGCTGAGGATTGCCAGGCCGGCGCGATGGCCCAGTTCCTTCAACTCCATGTCGATGGTGGTCAGCGGCGGGCGCGTTTGCCGTGCGACGACCTCCCAATTGTCGAAGCCGACCACGGCGACATCCGTGGGAATCTCCACATTAAGGTCGCGTAGCGCGTCGATGACCCCGCGGGCGATCTCGTCGCTGCCGCAGAAGATGGCGTCGGGCTTTGCGCCGGGCCGGGCAAACACCGTCTGAACTGCTTCGTGACCCCATTCCTCCGACCAGTCGCCGAACATCGCTTCGGCACCGTCGCCGCAGGCGTCGAGATAGGATTGGGCACGGATGCGAGCGGCCAGATAATCCCGCGGCCCGGTGATGTGGAGGATCCGCGATCGACCGAGCTCTTTCAGGTGATCGACGGCGAGGCGGGCGCCCTGTTCGTCATCCGGAAAGAAAGTGACGCTGTCGGCCGGTCCCTCGGCAAAGACGTAGACGACGGGTATCGGCAAGCGAGACAGCTGGACCGGCGGCGTGAGATCGAGGCGGGTCGCGGTGAATATGATGCCGTCGACCTGCCGGTCAAGAAGCGCCTCCAGATGAAGCTGGGCGAGCCTTGGATCATTGTTCGTGGCACAGAGGAAGACGGAAACGCCGTGATCGACCAGCACCTCCGATACCCCGGCCGCCATCGGCAGCGTCAGTCTGCCATAGGTGTCGTTCGTCAGCATGCCGATCGCATGGCTTCGCTTGCTTAGCAACCCACGGGCGAGTGCATTGGGCCGAAATCCGATCTCCTCCGCCACGCGCCGGACCCGCTCGCGTGTTTCGGCATTCGTCCGGCCGGTGTCGTTCAGTGCGTTCGACGCCGTCGAAATGCTGACGCCTGCAGCCTTCGCCACGTCATAAATCGTCCGTCTTCGATCGCCCGTATTCTTCAAGTGCCGCCTCGTAGTCGATTCATGATAAAAGCTTTTAGCAGAAAAAAATGTGCTGTTAAAAGGTTTTATCAAACGCGCATCAGAATTTTGCACACAGACTGTCGACACCAAAAAATTTCTGATCTAACGTCCATTTCGTCCGATGGCCTTAGGCCTGAACGAGAAAAAGGGGAACAAGCATGCTTCGACTGAAAACGACGATCACCGCTCTCGCGCTGTTGGCAAGCTCTTCTCTCGCCAGCGCCGAAGAAATCACCCTATGGGTGCGCACGTCGTCCGGCGCCGTCCTTCAGGGCCTGGCCGACAAATACAACGCCTCGCACTCCGACAAGGTCAATGTCACCCAGATCACGGCGGAGCAGATGGTGCCGAAGCTGGGCGCGGCGATTGCCGGCAGCGCGGCTCCTGATGGCGCCGTGCTCGACCTGATCTATCTCCCGACCTTTGCCGCCGCGGACGGTCTCGAGGATATCTCCGACTTCGTGAAGGGCTTACCTTATTCCGCGGCGATGAGCCCGTCTCACATCCGCCTTGCCACCTATGACGGCAAGATCTATGGCGTGCCGGCCCTGCCGGATGCCTCGATCATCGCTTATAACACCGATCTCTTCACCAAGGCCGGCCTCGACCCCAACAAGGCGCCGGCGTCGATGGAGGAGATTGCCGCCGACGCGAAGAAGATCGCCGCGCTCGGCAACGAGACCTATGGCTTCTATTTCGTGGCTAATTCGGGAAGCTGGCTGATCTACGATTTCCTGCCGCATCTCTGGGCCGCCAATGCCGATGTGCTGAGCGATGACGGCCGCAGCGCCACGGTCGATACGCCGGCGCTGCGTGAGACCATCGCAGCCTATCGCGATATGTGGAAGGCCGGTGCGATCCATCCGACCTCGCGTTCCGGCAACGGCAACAATGCCGTCGAGGCCTTCGCCTCGGGCAAGGTCGGCATCCTGATGACCGGCTCCTACATCGTCAATCTGCTGACCAGCAAATATCCCGACGTGAAATTCGCCGTCGCACCGATCCCGGGGCCGAAGGGCGGTGAATCGAGCTTTGCCGGCGGCGATACGCTTTCCCTGATCAAGGGTATCAGCGAAGAGAAGAAGAAAGTCGCGCTCGACTTCGTCAATTTCTACATGCAGCCCGAGCAGCAGGTCTACATCACCCAGGAATCGGGGATGCCGTCGCGCACCGACCTCGCAGCGGAAGCCTATGCGAAGTTCGACCAGCGCAATCTCGTCGCCTACAATATCCTCGCCAAGGCGCGCACGCCCTACACATTTTCGTCCGACGAACTCTTCGTCAGCCGCACCGGACCCTTCCTCAATCTGATTCAGGGCACGATCTTCGGTGACGATGTCGACGCAACGATCGCCAAGACGCAGGGCGACTTCACCCGTATCCTCGAACGCACCAATCCGAACTAAGCCGACGCGTTTCGGCAGGGTATCCGCGGATGCCCTGCCGTCCCTTTCACATCTCGACTTTCAAGCGGAAGGAGGAGTTGCGGTGATATCCTCGACACTTCGCAGCCGGAGGCGCGCAGTCGCGACCGGAGAACCGGAGCCAAAGGGTTGGCTTGGCCTTGCCTTCATCCTGCCGGGCTTGCTGTTCATCGTCGTGCTTTTCCTCGTGCCGCTTGTCATGACGGTCTGGATGAGTTTCTACAATTGGCCGCTTCTAGGCCGGACCAAATTCATCGGCCTGTCCAACTATGCCGAGCTGATCGGCGATACCCAGCTCTGGCATTCCCTGGGCTTCACGCTGCTCTACACGGTGCTGGTCACGGCTGCGATCTTCCTGGTGGCCTTTCCTCTGGCGCTGCTCGTCGACCGGCCGCTGCGCATCGCCGGCTTTTTCCGCACGATCTATTTCATGCCTGTTGTCATCGGCTTCGGGGCGGCCTCGACATTGTGGATGTGGCTGCTCAATCCCGATAGCGGCGTCTTTGCGCAGTTGCTGCGCGGAGCAGGCATCATCGACAGCGCCCCGAGGCCGCTCGAAAGTTTCTGGCCGGCACTCGGCGTCGTCATCCTGATGGTCGTCTGGAAGACAGCAGGCTTCACGATGATCATCCTTCTGACCGGCTTGCAGAGCATATCCAACGACGTCATCGAAGCCGCCAGGATCGACGGCGCCAGCGTCTGGAGCCGGTTTCGGCGCATCACGCTGCCCTTGATGAGGAACTCGGTCGTGCTGGCGCTCGTCCTCAACGTCACCTCGTCGATGCTGGCCTTCGACCAGTTCTTCATCATCACCCAGGGCGGCCCTGAGAACAGCACGATCTCCGCGGTGTTCTCGATCTATCTCGCCTCGTTCTCATCCTACCGTCTCGGTTATGGCTCGGCGATCTCCTTTGCCCTGCTCGTCGTCCTGGTGGCGATCAGCGCGATCCAGTTCGTCCTGCTGCGCCAGCGGCCGGAGGAGGGTTGATGGAGCGGCTCAACCATAATCTCGCAGCGAAGCCGGCGAGCGAGCGGCTCGGTTATCTCGCCTTCGTTCTGACGGCATGCGTCTTTGCCGTCTTCTTCGTGATGCCCATCGTCTGGTCCTTCGCCAATTCCTTCAAGCCCGCGGCCGCAGCACTTGCCGATCCGGCAGCACTTTTCTCGAAAGCCTTCTCGCTTGAAAATTACCGCCGCCTCGAACATGTCGGTGCAGGCTGGTACGTCTATGCCGGCAATTCGGTGCTGATCGCTGCCGGAACGGTGATCCTGACGGTGCTCGTCTCGGTGCCGGCGGGATACGGCTTTTCGAAATTCCGTTTTCCCGGTCAGTCGCTGCTCTTCGTGCTGATCATGGCGACGATGATGATCCCGTTCCAGTCGATCCTAACGCCGCTTTTCCTGATCCTGAAAGTCTTCCGGCTGCAAAACAATCTTTTCGGCCTGGTGCTGATCTACGTGACCTTCCAGCTTCCTTTTTCCGTTTTCATGATGCGCAACGCCTTCGATGCGGTGCCGAAGGCGCTGATCGAAGCGGCCCGGATAGACGGTGCGTCGCAGGCGACGATCCTGCGCCGGATCATGCTGCCGATCGCGCTTCCCGGTGTTGCCACCGTTGCGATGTTCGCCTTCCTGAATTCCTGGAACGAATTCCTCGCCGCCCTCATTTTCCTGTCCGACCAGAACAAGTTCACGCTGCCGATCATGCTGGTGAACGTTTCGTCGGGCATCTATGGCATCATCGACTGGGGTGCGCTGCAGGCCGGCATAGCCGTGACCATGGTCCCCTGCATCCTGCTTTTCCTTCTCTTGCAACGATATTACGTGCGCGGCCTGACGGCCGGCGCCGTGAAGTAACAGCGCTCGTTCCGCTCAGGAGTCCTCATGACCAGCTCACCTCGTTTTCAACCGGCACGCGCTGCGGGACGGCAGCGATACAGGCCCGCCGACCATTCCAGTGTCGTCTTCCATGGCGGTTTCTGGCAGAGCTGGACGGAGACGGTCCGCAACGTCACCATCCCGATGCAGCACAAGCGGTTGGAAGAAGAGGGCTTCCTCGAGGTGCTCGATTTTGACAAGCCGGCCGGGCCGCTGGTGCGCCCGATCCAGCCGAGCGGACTGTCGATGCAGCATTTCTTCGATTCCGATTTCGGCAAATGGATCGAGGCCGCAAGTTACACGCTGAAGGCTCACCCGAATGCGGTGCTCGAAACGAAGATCGATGCTATCGTCGAAAAGCTCGAAAAAGGGCAGATGGCGGATGGCTACCTCAACAGCTGGTTCATTCGCCGCGAGCCGGACAGGCGCTGGACCAACCTGCGCGACCTGCACGAGATGTATTCGATGGGCCACCTGCTGGAAGGGGCTGTCGCCTACTACGAGGCGACGGGAAAGCGTCGCTTCCTCGATGTAATGATCCGCGCCGTCGACCATATCATCGAAACCTTCGGCGCGGAGCCCGGAAAGCTCAGAGGTTATGACGCCCATGAGGAAATCGAGCTGGCGCTGGTCAGGCTCTATCGCGTGACGCGCGATCCGCGGCATCTGAAGCTTGCGACCTACTTCGTCGACGAACGTGGCCGGATGCCCTCATATTACGACGAGGAGGCCCGTAAGCGCGGCGAGAGCCCTGATGATTACGTCTACAAGACATATGCCTATAGCCAGGCCCATATGCCGGTGCGCGACCAGCACCAGGTCGTCGGCCATGCGGTTCGCGCCATGTACCTGTTTTCTGCGATGGCGGATCTCTCCCATGAAAACGACGACCCGACATTGAAGGAAGCCTGCGACCGGCTTTTCGACAATCTGGTCAGCCGCCAGCTCTACGTGACCGGCGGCCTTGGCCCGTCGGCATCCAATGAAGGGTTCACCCGGGAATTCGACCTGCCGAACGAGACGGCCTATGCTGAGACATGCGCAGCCGTCGCGCTCGGCTTCTGGAGCCATCGCATGGCGCAGGTCGATCTCGACAGCAAGTTCACCGACAGACTGGAAACGGTGCTCTACAACGGCGCGCTTTCCGGCATCTCGCGCGACGGCGAGCATTATTTCTATGAGAACGTCCTTGAAAGCCACGGGCAGCACCGCCGGTGGAAATGGCACTATTGCCCCTGCTGCCCGACCAACATTGCCCGTTTCATTACGTCGCTCGGCCAATATTTCTATTCGACTGATGATCATGAGCTCGCCGTCCATCTCTACGGCACCAATTCCGCCGAGCTGACAGTCGGCGACAGCTTCGTGCGCCTGATCCAGGAGACGCAATATCCCTGGGATGGCGACATCAGCCTGCGGTTCGCCGTCGAGCGGCCAAGCCGGTTTCAGCTTCGTCTTCGCATCCCCGGATGGTGCAGGCAGGCGCAGATCTCGGTCAACGGCGCTGCCGTCGATCTCGATCAATGCGTGACGAAGGGATATGCGGCAATATCAAGGGAATGGCGCAATGGTGACGAGGTCCGCATCGGCTTCTCGATGCCGGTCGAGCGCATCTACGCGCATCCTGCCGTCTCCGAAGACGGCGGACGCGTCGCGCTGCGGCGCGGGCCTGTCGTCTATTGCATCGAGGAGACGGACTTCGGCGGCGAGCCGCAGCGGCTCCGCCTGCCGGCATCTGAGGAAATTTCTGCCCGTTACGATGCCGCGCTTCTCGGCGGAGCGACCGTCCTCGAAGGCACTGCGCTCGAAACCGATATATCCGATTGGCAGAATGCGCTCTATCGCACCGCGCGCCCCTCGCTGAAGGAGCGGCCTTTCACGGCGATCCCCTATCACCTCTGGGCCAATCGCGAGCCCGGAGCGATGGCGATCTGGTTGCAGGAGATCTAGGAGAAAACCATGGCACGGCTGGAACTCAAGAGCATCGTCAAATCCTATGGCATCTACGAGGCCGTGCGCGGCATCAGCCTTGACATCGAAGACAATGAATTCGTCGTTTTCGTAGGCCCGTCAGGATGCGGAAAATCGACGACATTGCGCATGATCGCCGGTCTCGAACACATTACCGGCGGTGAGATCGTGATCGGCGACCAGGTCGTCAACCGGCTTGGCCCGGGCAAACGCGATATCGCCATGGTCTTTCAGAACTACGCGCTCTATCCGCACATGACGGTGCGGGAGAATATTTCGTTCTGCCTGGAGCAGCAGAAGCTCGCCAAGAGCGAGATTGACGCCCGTATCATCAGGGCAGCCGAAACCTTACATATCAGCGAGCTGCTCGGCCGGCGTCCGGGCCAGCTTTCGGGCGGTCAGCGCCAGCGCGTCGCGATGGGGCGCGCCATTGTGCGAAACCCGAAAGTCTTTCTCTTCGACGAGCCGTTGTCCAACCTCGATGCCAAGCTTCGCGTGCAGATGCGCACGGAGATCAAGCGGCTGCACCAGCTGTTGCCGACGACGACCGTCTACGTCACGCACGACCAAGTCGAGGCGATGACCATGGCGGATCGTGTCGTGGTGATGAATGGTGGCATCATCGAACAGGCGGGACCGCCGCAGGCGCTCTATCATCGGCCGGTCAGCCAGTTCGTCGCCGGATTCATCGGCTCACCGTCGATGAACTTCCTGTCCGCGACGCTGCTATCAGGAGACAAGGGTCTCGTCGTCAAACTAACTGACGGTAGCGAGCTTCCAGTGCCGGAGGCGCGCGCCGGCGACTATGCCAGCCATGCCGGCAAATCAGTCGTGTTCGGGATCAGGCCGGAATCGATCACCGACCGCCAGGCCCGTCCTGGTTATGCCGACATCGAAGCGAAGATCGATCTGGTGGAACCACTCGGGCCGGAGACCATGGTTTATTTCGGCATCGGCGAGGCAAGCCTTTGCGCCTGCATCGATCCCGAGAGCGGACCCAGGCCGATGTCGACGATGCCGCTCTCGTTCAACATGAACCAGATGCATCTGTTCGATCCGGCGAGCGGCCGGTCGCTGGCGCTCGCCTGAAGAGCAAACACGGAAAGGCCGGCAACCGCGGGGTCGCCGGCCTCGTTTTATCAGGCGGCCTGGCGGATCTTCGAGGGACGCGTGGCGGCGGCCTTTTCGACCATCGCGGTGACCTCGGCGCGGCGGGCGCCCGAAAGCGGCAGGCGCGGCATGCGAACGCGCTCGGAGCCGCGGCCCATGATCTGCTCGGCAAGCTTGATCGACTGCACGAGGTCGTGTTCGGCATCGAGGTGCAGAAGCGGCATGAACCAGCGATAGATCTTGCGGGCCTCTTCCCAGTCGCCGCGTTCGGCGGCGGCAACGAGCTGCACGGATTCCTCCGGGAAGGCGCTGGTCAAGCCCGAGACCCAGCCCTTGGCACCGAGCATCAGGCCTTCGAGCGCGACGTCGTCGAGACCGGCGAAGATATCGAAACGATCGCCGAATTCATTGATGAGATCGGTGAAGCGGCGTGGATCCGGCGCACTTTCCTTGACCGCCTTGATGTTCGGCACGTCGGCAAGCACCTTCAGCACGTCGGCGCCGATGTTGACGCGGTAGGCCGGCGGATTGTTGTAGAGCATGATCGGTAGCGAGGTCGCTTCGGCGACGGTGCGGAAATGCGCGATCAGCTCTTCGGGCTTCGGTACATAAACCATGGCCGGCAGCAGCATCAGGCCGTCGGCGCCGAGCTTTTCGGCGTCGCGAGCATAGGCGACGGCACGGCGCGTGTCGAATTCGGACACGCCCGTCACCACCGGAACGCGGCCGTTAACGACCTCGACGGCAGCTTTCAAGATCGTGCGCTTCTCCTCGGGGTCCAGCGAATTGTTCTCGCCGCATGTGCCCATGACGATCAGTCCGTTGACGCCATCGTTTACAAGCGCGTCCTGGACGCGCTGGGTCGAGGGCAAATCAACGGAAAGATCATCGTTGAACTGTGTCGTTACGGCGGGAAATACGCCCTTCCATCCTGTGGTCATTGATCGAGCCTCGTTGAAACTGGTTGCCTTATATACAAACTGTCGACAAGATTCAATGATGTGAGTTTACAAATTTGAGGCCCCCGAAGACCGACATTTGCGAGAATCGGCCGAAACGAAATACAAGGCTCTAACGAAAGAGGGTGGACGAATGCGGAACGACGCGGAAAATGTGCGGGTGCGCGGCTCTGGCACGCAGAGCGTCTATGTGACGCTCAGGCAGGAAATCCTGTCGATGGCGCTGGAACCCGGCAGTCCGCTCGACGAAGTGCGGCTGTCGGAGCGTTTCCGGATGTCGCGGACTCCCATTCGAGAGGCGCTGTTGCGGCTCGCCGCCGACGGGCTGGTCACGACGCTGCCGAACAGGAATACGATCGTCGCGACCATCGATTTCGCAAGCCTGCCCACCTATTTCGAAGCGCTGACGCTGATGTACCGGGTGACGACCCGCGGCGCGGCGCAACGGCGCAACGGCGAGATCATGAAGACCGTCCGCCGGCATCAGAAGGACTTCGCCGATGCCGTTGCCGCGCGCGATGCTTATGCGATGATCGAGGCGAACCGCGAATTTCACGTCGCGATCGCCGAACTTGCGGGCAATTCCTATTACACGGCCTTCTTCGCCAGGCTGCTCGACGAGGGCCGCCGGATCCTGCGCCTTTACTACTCGACATTCGACGACCGTCTGCCGCGCCAGTATGTCGACGAACACGAGGAGATCATCACCGCGATCGAGGCCGGTGACGTCGAGCGGGCCGACCGCCTGGCGATCGCCCACGCCGGGCAGATCGTTCGCCAGATCCAGGAATATATCGCCCGCGATCTGGACCGGCCGGTGGCGATCAGCATGTCCTGATGCGACGAGAGCAATGAACCATTCGAGCCTCAGGAGGCGAGGGGGCCGCCCTGCTCCCTGACCAAGGTCATCAGCCTGCGCAGGACAGCCGCTGATTGGCGAACACCGTCGTGCTCGAATTCGTTGGTCACCCATGCCTGCAGGTTGGCGACGTGGCGCGCTGTTTCGAGCGAAAGCCCGGCATCGACATACATATCGTCATGATAGATGACGGCGGCGACCGGCACCTCGTTTGCGGCGAGACGTGCCGGGGCATAGAGCGGCACGTAGCGCTCATGCGTGGCCAATACCTCGACACCCGCCCTGAAGGCCCTGAGCGAGCGAATTTCCTCGAACATCCAGGGATACATCATCTCCCCCGTCAACAGCAGCGGCCGCCGGTCGCCGGCAAAGGCCGGATGCTCGGCGCGGATGCGTTCGGCCGCCCAGGCAGTCGGCGTCCCGGCCTGGCCATAGATGCTTTCCTGCAGAACGGCGAAGAGCGGATTGTCGTCATAGGAGGTCAGCGACATCACCGACGCGAGGAAGCGATCGGAGAGACGGTCTTCATTGGGACCGGAGAAAGCCTCGTCAACCAACCAATGGATGTTCTCGTAACCCGGCGCCATGCCGAAATCGATGCCGATAGTCTGAAAGCGGCGAACGGAGAGGCGATCGCCATCGGGCAACCGCACCTCATTGGTATCGATATAGTCGGCGATCCGGCCGATGCGCTCGGCATCCCCGGGGTAGCGGCGGTAATAGGCGGCGTTCTTTTCGGTGACGCGCGGGTAGGTGCGCCGATAGACATCATCGGCCGTCGCCCCAAGGCCGGCAAGGCCGCCGGTGACATAACAGGCGGAAAGTCCCTCCGGCGCCTTCGAGAGATAAGTGAGTGTCAGGAAGCCGCCATAGCTCTGGCCAAGCGTTTGCCAGCGCCCGCCGCCGAAGACGGTTTTCCGCAGATGTTCGCAATCGGCAACGATGCTGTCGGCACGAAAGAGGCTGAGATAGTCGGCTGCGGCCCGGCCGTCCGCAAAACGCGCCATCGTCGCACTTTCGATCCGGCTGCTGCGCCCGGTGCCGCGCTGGTCGATCAGGATAACGCGGTGCGTCTTCAGGGCTTCGGCAAGCCAAGGCGGCCCGCCGTTGCTCGGCCGCGGCGATTTTCCGCCAGGACCGCCTTGAAGGAAAGCTAGCAACGGCAGTGTTTCGCGACGGCGGGCGGGATCGCACACTTCACGTGCAAAAATCCGGATCGACTCCCCCTCCGGCTTCGACCAATCCAGGGGAGCGTCGACCATATGATCGCGTATCAGCATGCCCGGTATGGTGTATTCGACCGCCATCGCTATCTCCTCATTTTTCATGTCGACATATTGCCTACAGCGGCATTAGTGTCGGTTCAAGATCCCCGCTGCAAGGCGAGGGGTTCATCGATCTGGAAGCGCAGGAAAAGCAGGAAAACAACATGTCATGGCAGCACCCCGTACCCCGCATCACTGAGGACGAACGGCAGACACGCCTCGCCAGGCTTCGCAAAATGATCGAAGCCGAAGGATTGGCTGCCGTGCTTCTTGGGCCGACCGAAAGCCTGCATTACTTCACGGGGCTGGTCTGGCATCCGAGCGAGAGGTTCCTCGGCGCGCTCGTCACGCCTGCGACCATTTCCTACATCGTTCCAGGGTTCGAGCGCAGCCGTGTCGAAACGCTGCCGCATCTGCCGGGGGAAATCCTGGTCTGGGAAGAGGAGGAGAGCAGCGCCGCTCTCATCGCCCGCCTTGTTGCCCAGGGCGGCAGACTTGCCCTTGACGATGGTTTGCCGCTTTTCTTCTATCATGCATTGGCAGCGGAGATGGGCGCGGCGAGGCTTGCCGATGGCGGGCGGCTGATCCGCGACCTGCGTTGCATCAAATCGGCCGCGGAGATTGCCCTCATTCAGTATGCGATGGACCTGACGCTTAACGTCCACAGGCAAGTGCATGGGCTTTTGAAGCCGGGCATCAAATCATCCGAGGTGGTCGATTTCATCGACCGGCAGCATCGCCAGGCCGGCGCCGATGCCGGCTCGACATTCTGCATCGTCTCCTTCGGCGCGGCGACCTCGCTTCCGCATGGCGCCGACGGCGATCAGGTCCTTGGTCGCGACGACGTCATTCTCATCGATACCGGCTGCCGGATCGACGGTTATCATTCCGATATCACCAGGACCTATATGCTGGAGGGCGGCGAAAGCGCGTTCGAACGGGCCTGGTGGATCGAGCGCGAGGCGCAACAGGCCGTCTTCGACGCAGCCCGGATCGGCGCCGCCTGCTCGAGCCTCGACGATGCGGCCCGAAAGGTGCTTGCCAAACACTCCCTCGGCCCCGACTATCGCTTGCCAGGTTTGCCGCATCGCGCCGGTCATGGCCTCGGGCTCGAGATTCATGAGGAACCTTACATCGTTCGCAGCAACGACGCGCCGCTTGCCGCCGGCATGTGTTTTTCCAACGAACCGATGATCGTCTTCCCCGGGAAATTCGGGATCCGGCTGGAAGACCATATGTACATGACCGCCGAGGGACCGTGCTGGCTGACCAATCCGGCGGCGGGACCGACCGAGCCTTTCTCCTGAGCGGTCACCATCTCCTGCCCGATCAGGCCGCGCCGGTTTTCAAGTGGCTGTCAGGCTGGACGAGCATGAGGAGATCATCGCCGCGATCAAGGCTGGCGACGCCGAGCAGGCCCACCGGCTGACGATCGCTCACGCCGCGCAGATCGTCCGACAGAACCAGGACTATATTGCCCGCGATCTCGGCCGGCCGCTGGCGATCAGCATAGCCTGAAGCGACTGGATTGAAGAGGCGGAGGCTGCCCCGGCCCGCACATTGGCGAGGGGTGCCGGAAATTCGATCCGTCAAGTATTACTTCACAAACGTTACTTGCTTTCTGGCGTGGTAAAAGGTTGACTATGGTTAACCCCATAGTCTCGAGGATAGGATGATGGATTTGTTCAGAAGGGAGGGGGATGACCACGCTCAACTGAAGAAAATGACACTGAATGGCAGATATAGAAATATAGCGGCGATGCTTTCGATAGCAGTGGTTGCCCTGTCTATATTCTTGATATCGATTGGCGCTTTAATTGAGTTTTTTCAACCTGCGTTTTTGTCAAACGTCATTCTCGATGACGTCCCTTTGCACTACATCGCCTGGTTCATGATTACCTTCGGGATCACGATCGCCGTCATCAACGTGATTTTGGCGGCAAGGCGGGAGATCGAGCAAGAGACGGCCGAAAGCATGCTTCCGTCGGACGCAGCCGAGATCAAAAGGCAGGCTTTGCGTGACCTTCGAACACATCGAAACGGCTATGCGCGCTCCTCCAAGGTCAATCAATATCTCTGGAATTTTCTCACATTGGGGATCATCGTTTTGAGCGGTCTCGCATCGTTGTTTTCCGCCTATGGCCCGGTTGTCCCCAATTGGCTGCCAATGACAGCTTCCGCGCTCGTGGCACTTTTCGGCGTGATAATGGTTCAATTTCGCGTCAGGGATGTCTGGCAATTGAGAGAGCAGGGAAGGATTGAAGCGGAGGTGCTCGTCGCCGATGCTCACCTCATCGAGACAACAGACAATCTTGCAACGCTCAAACAGGCAGCCGCCCTCAGAAAGCGCGCCCATGCGCTCGAGATGAAACAGCTCAACCAGCTCTTCGTGGAAACCACCGAAGCCAATCCGTAAGCCACTGTCGGCATATGGCGGGGTTTATCAGAGCGGGCATATGCCCCGCCCGCTCAGGCAATCTATCTCAGCTGCGCAATCATCCGCCGCCCTTTAATCCTGAATGCCGGAGGTGCTCCCCGCCTTGAGCTTAACTTCGATGACCGGGACGACGATCTGAGGTCGGCGCACCGGCAGGACGAATGTCATTTGATCATCACCGACGGGGAACTGGGTGTTCGCCCACAAGGTATTGGCGGACGGGCGCAGCCAGGTGACCTCGCTGCCATCATGCAGGAATTGCGCATATTCGACTTTCCCCGCCAGCGCATCGAAATGCAGATGGCGATAGGGCCAGTTGAAGAGGTGGATATAGAGACGATCGCCATTCTGGGTCAGGCGGCAGTCGGCCGGAGCGGTGAAGTCGGACTGGGTGCAGCCGACGATGCTGCGCTCGTGCAGTGCCATCCACTCCTCATAAGCGGCAAGGGCTGCAATCGCGCGGTGGTCGAGTGTGCCGCGCGCCGTCGGCCCGACATTCATCAGCAGATTACCACCCATGGCAACGGTGCCGACAAGCATCTGGACCAGTTGTTCTGTGCTTTTCCAGGTGTCCTCGTCGCGGTGATAGCCCCAGGAACCGCTGAGCGTGTGGCACGCTTCCCAGACGACGCGCCTGCCATCGCGGAGTGGCCGGGCGCGCGGCATATATTGCTCCGGCGTGACGATATCGGGCTGCAAGCCGGCGAGATCGAGCCGGTTGTTGATGATGATGTCGGGGGCGAGTTCGCGCACCAGGCGCACGAGTTTCTCGCTTTCCCAATCCTGATGGCCCTTTCCGACCAGTTCTCCGAGCTTCCATTGCGGATAGCTGAAGTCGAACCACATGATGTCGATCTGGCCGAAGTCCGTCAGCAGTTCGCGGACCTGCTCGCGCATGAAGGCGGCATAGCGCTGCACGTCCCGGCCTTCATTGATTTTCAGCGCATCTGGATGATTGCGCTGCGGATGGCGTGGATCGACCGTGAAGTCCGGATGATGCCAGTCGATCAGCGAATAGTAGAACCCGATCCTCAGGCCCTCCGCACGGAAGGCGTCGACGAATGGACCCACCAGATCCCGCCCATAAGGCGTGTTGGTCACCTTGAAGTCGGTCGCCTTGGTATCCCAGAGGCAGAAGCCTTCATGGTGCTTGGTCGTCAGCACGACATATTTCATGCCCGCAGCTTTCGCGCGTCTGGCCCATTCTCGCGGGTCGTAGAGATCGGGATCGAAATGATCGAAATATTTCTGGTAGTCGGCGTCGTTCAGCTCTTCGCGACTCTTGACCCATTCATGGCGTGCCGGCAGCGCATAAAGCCCCCAGTGCACGAACATGCCGAACCGGTCGTGAACGAACCAGGCCTTCTTCTCCTCAGGCAGGGCCAGCGACTGCAGATTGTTGATATCCATCGGATATTCCTCCTGTTCCAAACTTTAAGAGTTGGAGCATGATGTCGTCCGAAAACCGCTCACACTTTTCGGCATCATGCTCCGGGGCGTTCAGGTCGTTTCGCGGATGATGAGCTCCGGCACGATGACGATGCCGTGCTGGCGGTTTCTGGTGGCGATGCGGCTGAGCAGCAGGCGCACGGCTTCCTCCCCCATTTCGCGTTTTTGCACCCGCAGGGTGGTGAGCGCCGGGGACAGCAGTTCGGCAGTCGGAATATCGTCGAAACCGATCAAGGCGATTTGCCCGGGGATAGAAATGCCGGCGGCCCTGCAGGCCTTCATGGCGCCGATCGCATTGAGATCGTTGTAGCAGACAAGGGCATCGATGCCGGGCGTCTCCGCCAGCAATTGCGCGGCCGCTGTTTGCCCGCCTGCCGCGGTCGGATCGCAATAAACGATGCCTTGCGCTTTGAGCCCGTGGGCGGCCAGCGTCTTGCGAAAGCCGACAAGACGGCTCTTGCCGCCAAACGAACTGCGCGGCCCGGCGATGATCGCTATCTTGCGGCGCCCGCGCTCGACCAGATGGTCGATGGCACGCGACGCGCCCGTCTCGTAGTCGGTGACGATCGTCCCCGCGACCTCGTTGGGCGCCTCGCGGTTGATGAGCACCACGGCACGGTGTGGCGCAAGCGCCTTGTGAAGCGCAGCGTCGGGCAGTCGCGGGCTGCAGACGATGATCCCGTCGACCCGATGCCGCAGCAGCGTTTCGATGAGTTCTTCCTCCCGCTTGCTGTTCTCGACGACATTGGACAGAAGCAGGTTGTAGCCGGCAGCGCTCGCGGCATCCTCGGCTCCCCTGATGACTTCTGGAAAGAACGGATTGGTGATGTCGGGAACGAGAAGGCCGATGGCCTTCGATCGATCGGACCGCAATCCGCGCGCAAAGGGATTGGGCCGGTAGTTGAGTTCGCTCGCCGCTAAGATAATCCGCTGACTGGTCTCCGCACTGGCTCCGCCCCGATCATTGAGCACGCGCGATACCGTCATCGGCGACACCCCTGCGGCGCGGGCGACATCGGCGATGGTTATTTTGGATTCTGGCTCTTTGGAGCGGCTCAATTGGATCGTCTCATTAAAATTTGCGGGAATTTACGATAACGATAACTAACACAATTTCCGGGGAAGCCAAGGCTGCTATGGGTAAAGATGAGGCGCCAAGAATCTTTTTGACAAGATTGAACGGTAACGATAACGTTCACAAAAGAGGAGAATACGTTAACGATAACCTAGAGCGGAACATTGGGAGGAAAGAATGCAACACGTCAGAATCTTAAGACGGCAGGTTGTCTCGACCGTTGCCGCGGCGATCCTCATGGGTGCCGGCTGGGCCGGTGCCGCATTCGGCTTTGAGGAGTCGCCGGAACTGAAGGCGCTGGTCGATGCCGGCAAGCTGCCGCCGGTCGAAAAGCGGCTGCCCAAGGAGCCGCTGGTACTCACGCCGCTTGAATCGGTTGGTACCTATGGCGGCACCTGGCGCACGGCCACCTTTGGCGGTGGCGACAGCGAGATCGAACGTTCAATCGGCTATACGAGACTGGTCCGCTGGAATCCGGAATGGACCGAAGTGATCCCCGATCTCGCCAAGAGCGTCGAGGTCAATGCCAATGCCACCGAATATACCTTCACCTTGCGTGAAGGCACACGCTGGTCGGACGGCGAGCCCTTTACCGCGGACGATCTGGTGTGGTGGAACGAGAACGTGCTGCGCAACACCAAGATCACGCCTGCAGCACCCGACTGGCTGACCGCAGGCGGAGAGACCGTCAAGGTCGAAAAGCTCGCCGCCGACAAGGTCGTCTTCAAATTTGCCGCGCCGAACGGCCTGTTCCTGATGAATATGGCGACCGTTCGCGGCTCCGATATTCTGGCAGCCGCACCGGCCCATTACCTCAAGCAATTCCACAAGGATTTCAATCCCGACGGCGTCGATGCCCTGGTGAAGGCAGCCGGTGCAACCGACTGGGTCCAGCTCTTCAACAACAAGATCGGGTTTCCCGGCCGCTGGCGCGATCTCGGCCGTCCAACGCTCGATGCCTGGGTGTTGACCGCGCCCTATAACGGCACCACCCAGGTCGTTGGAGAACGCAATCCATACTATGCCAAGGTGGATACCGCAGGAAACCAGCTGCCTTACTTCGATCGGATCACCATCGATGTGATGCAGGATACGCAGGCCATCATCCTGAAGGCGATCAGCGGCGAAATCGACATGCAGAACCGCTTCATCGAGACGACGGACGCCCGTACGGTGATCGTGCAGAACCAGGAGAAAGGAGGCTACGGCCTGTTCATTGCCCGGCCGGCGTGGTCGAACGCCCTGCTGATCACCCTCAATCAGACCCACAAGAATCCGGCCTTGCGTGCTGTCTTTTCCAACAAGGATTTCCGCATCGGCCTCAGCTACGCCATCAACCGCGAAGAGCTCAACCAGCTGATCTATGCCGGACAGGCCAAGCCTTATCAGGCGGCACCGCGTGAAGGCACCGCGCTCTATGACGAGAAGATGGCGACGCAGTATCTGGAATATAATGTCGATCTCGCCAATCAGTATCTCGACAAGGCCGGCCTTACCAAACATGACGCCGAAGGCTATCGCCTCGGTCAGGACGGCAAGCGGATCACCTTCGCGATCGACGCCTTGACCGGAAGCCCGATCCAGGTGGATGCCCTCGAGATGATCCAGCGCTACTGGCGGGCTGTCGGCATCGACATGCAGCCCCGCCCGGCCGAACGTTCGCTGATCTTCTCCCGCCTGCAGAACAACGAGAATGACGGCCTTGGATGGGTCGGCGGCGGTGGCTACGACTTCCTCGGCCTGCTGGATCCCAAATGGTATTTCCCGCACGAATACGAGTCGAGCTTCGCGACGGCCTGGGGCCTCTATTACCAGAACCCCAAGGATCCGAACGCGCAAGAACCGAGCCCCGCTGCCAAGAAGCAGATGGATCTCTACCGGCAGGTGCAGGAAGCGCCGACGCTCGAAAAGCAGTTGGCCGAGATGAAGGAACTGCTGGCGATCACCCGTGACGAATTCTACGTCATCGGCACCAACCTGGAGCCGGATCGCGTCGGCATCGTCAAGACCAATATGCGCAATGTCCCGAAGGTCATTCCCAGCACATCGTTCTACATGACGCCGGGACCGGCAAAGCCCGAGACCTTCTACTACCAGCAATAACGGAACGCGACCTACAGGGCTGGCGTCTACGGGCGCCACCCCATCAACACCAGCCCAGTCCCAATCATCCGATCGGCGATCGCCGATTGAAGGAGCTTGACCATGGCCGGCTTCATCATCAGACGTCTGCTTTACATGATCCCGATGATGTTCGCGATATCAGTCGTGACCTTCATCATCATCCAGCTGCCGCCCGGCGACTTCCTGACCGCGATGACGGCGCGTCTGGCCTCCCAGAACGAAACGATCGATCCCGGCGTCATCGCCGGCCTGCGTGAACGTTACGGCCTCGATCAGCCCTGGGCGGTCCAATACTGGAAATGGATCAGCGGCATCCTGCTGCGCGGCGATTTCGGCCAGTCCCTCGATTGGAACAAGCCGGTCAGCGAGCTGATCTGGGGCCGCATGGGCCTGACGATGGTGGTCTCGGTCACCACACTGTTCTTCGTCTGGGCGGTGGCCTTTCCGATCGGCATCTATTCGGCCGTGCGGCAATATTCGGTGGGAGATTACGTCGCCACCTTCTTCGGCTTCCTCGGCCTTGCCATCCCGAACTTCCTGCTGGCGCTGGTGCTGATGTATGTTTCGGCTCAATATTTCGGCCAAAGTACCGGCGGGCTGTTTTCGCCCGCCTATATAAATGCGGTCTGGAGCTGGGCCAAGCTCGGCGATCTCATGTCGCATATGTGGATCCCGGTCGTCGTTCTCGGCACCGGCGCGACGGCAGCGCTGATCCGTATCATGCGCGCCAACCTGCTCGACGAGCTCAACAAGCCCTATGTCGACATGGCCCGCGCCCGGGGCTTGAGTGAAATCCGGCTGCTGTTGAAATATCCGGTGCGGGTGGCGCTCAACCCCTTTGTCTCGACCGTCGGCTGGGTGCTGCCGCACCTCGTCTCCGGCTCGGTGGTGGTCTCCATCGTTCTCAGCCTGCCGATCACCGGGCCACTGCTGCTCAACGCCCTCTTTGCCCAGGACATGTATCTGGCCGGCACGTTCATCCTGCTGATGAGCATGCTGACGCTGATCGGCACACTGATTTCGGACCTGCTGCTCGCCTGGCTCGATCCACGCATTCGCAACGGCTGAAGGACGAGACCAATGACCGATCAAGCCATCGCGCTATCACCCGAACGGATCCAGAATTCCGACGCGGTCGCCGGGCAGTGGAAGCTCATCTGGCGGCGCTTCCGTCGCCATCGCCTGGCGCTGGCGGCCGGCGTCGTCATCTTTTTGATCTACCTGGTCGCCCTGTTTGCCGAGGTTCTCGCCCCGGTTTCGTCGCAGACCTACGATTCCCGCTACACCTATGCGCCGCCGCAGCAGATCAGGTTCGCCGGCTACGACGCGGCCGGGCAGTTTCATCCGC
Organism: Rhizobium indicum; assembly: GCF_005862305.2. Taxonomy (NCBI): domain Bacteria; kingdom Pseudomonadati; phylum Pseudomonadota; class Alphaproteobacteria; order Hyphomicrobiales; family Rhizobiaceae; genus Rhizobium; species Rhizobium indicum. The sequence goes on from NZ_CP054026.1 coordinate 108,310, forward strand.
TCTACGTCAACGGTTATTCGATGAAGGTTGACCCGATCGCGCTCAGCCGCAATTACGTGCCCGATCCGGCCGTCGTCATCCCCCTCGGCTTCTTCGTCAAGGGCGAACCCTACCGGCTCTGGGGGCTGTTTAATTTCGACCGGCACCTGATCGGCCCGATCGAGATGGGCAAACCATTCTACCTGTTCGGCGCCGACCGGCTGGGTCGCGACGTCTTCAGCCGGACGGTCCACGGCACCCGCGTTTCTATGTCCGTCGGACTGATCGGGGTGGCAATCAGCCTCATCCTCGGCATCATCCTGGGCGGCATCTCGGGGCTCTACGGCGGCTGGGTGGACGATGTCATCCAGCGCTCCATCGAACTCATCAACTCTATCCCGACCATCCCGTTGTGGATGGGCCTTGCGGCTGCCGTTCCGATCAGCGCCGATCCGCTCCTGGTCTATCTCTGGATCACGATCATCCTGTCGCTGATCGGCTGGACCGACCTGGCACGGGTGGTGCGCGGGCGCTTCCTGTCGCTCAAGACGGAAGACTTCGTCATAGCCGCCCGTCTCGACGGCTGCTCGCAGATGCGCATCATCTGGCGGCACATGGTGCCGTCCTTCATGAGCCACATCATCGCCTCGGTGACGCTTGCCATTCCGACGATGATCCTCGCAGAAACCGCGCTCTCCTTCCTCGGCATCGGCCTGCGCCCGCCGGTGGTGAGCTGGGGCGTGCTGCTTCAGGAGGCACAGAACATTCTTGCCGTCTCGAGCGCACCCTGGCTGTTTCTTCCCGGTCTCGCGGTGATCGTCACCGTGCTCGCCCTCAATTTCCTCGGTGATGGATTACGCGATGCTGCAGATCCCTATGAATACTGATCCCAATTTTGCCGCAGCCGGCGGCCGGCACAGGGATCGCGACCCGCTGATCGAGGTCGATGATCTCAGGACCCATTTCTTCGGGGTTGCGGGCACCATCAAGGCGGTCGACGGCGTCTCCTTTTCCATCCCGCGCGGCAAGACGGTCTGTGTCGTCGGCGAATCCGGTTCGGGCAAGAGCATCACCGGCCGCTCGATCCTCAATCAGGTTCCCAGGGGAGGGCGGATCGTCTCGGGGGCAATCCGCTACCGGCCGGATCCGGCAGCACCCTCCGTCGACCTGGCGGCGCTCGATCCGCGCGGCCACGACATGCGGGCGATCCGCGGTGCCCAGATCGGCCTGATCAGCCAGGAGCCGATGGCCGCACTTTCCCCCGTTCATACGATCGGCAACCAGATGGTGGAAGTGATCCGCCTGCATCTGAAGATGGGAAAGAAGGAGGCGCGCGAACATGCCATCGAGACATTGGCTCTGGTCGGCATTCCGCGGCCGGCCGAGCGTATGGAAAACTATGCCTTCCAGTTTTCCGGTGGCATGCGCCAGCGCGTCTGTATCGCCTTGGCGCTCGCCTGCCGCCCCAAGCTGCTGATCGCCGACGAACCGACCACGGCGCTCGATGTGACCACCCAGGCCAATATCCTCGATCTGCTGGCCTCGCTGCAGGCCGAATTCGGGCTCTCGGTGCTGTTCGTGACCCATGATCTCGGTGTGGTGGCCGAAATCGCCGACGAAGTCGTCGTCATGTATGTCGGCCGGGTCGTGGAGGCAGGCGATGTCGACACGATCTTCCACGCGCCTGTTCATCCCTACACCAAGGCGCTGCTGCAATCGGTGCCGCGCATGCACGGGCAACCCACCGAACGGCTTGCGATCATCGATGGCATGGTGCCCTCGCGTTTCAACCGGCCCCAGGGCTGCAGCTTTCATCCCCGATGCAAAGAGGCGAGGGCCGGCCTGTGCGACCAAAAGGATCCGCAGCCCGTTACGATCGGCGACGGGCATGTCGCCAGCTGTCTGCTTTACGAAGGAAGACAATGATGGCTGATCCCATAACCCAACCAAGCCCGCTGCTCGAGCTGACCGATCTCAGGATGCATTTCCCCATTCGCAAGGGCGCATTCCGGCGTGTGGTCGGACACGTCAAGGCGGTCGATGGTGTCTCGCTTCGTGTCGAGGATGGCGAAACACTCGGCATTGTCGGGGAATCGGGCTGCGGCAAGTCCACGCTTGCCCGCACGGTGCTGCGCATCTATCAGCCGACGAGCGGTGAAATCCGCTATCGCAACCGCAGCGGCGGCACGGTCGATCTCGCGGCCTTGTCGGGGTCTGCCCTCGACGAAATCCATCGCGACCTGCGCATCGTGTTTCAGGATCCGCAATCCTCACTCAATCCGCGCCTTCCCGTCATCGACATCATCGGCGAGGTGCTTGGTGTCAACGGCATCGCCAAGGGCCGGGAACTCGAGCACCGGGTCGCCGACCTCATGCAGAGCGTCGGCCTGCGGCCCGAATACATGCACCGCTATCCGCATGCGTTTTCCGGCGGCGAGCGGCAGCGCATCGGCATCGCCCGGGCGCTGGCCTCCAATCCGCGGCTGGTGATCGCCGATGAGGCCGTTTCGGCGCTCGATGTCAGCGTGCAGGCACAAACCATCAACTTGCTGCAGGACCTGCAGGAACAGTTCGGTCTGACCTATCTCTTCGTCGCCCACGACCTCTCGGTTGTCCGGCATATCTCGGACAATATCGCCGTCATGTATGTCGGTCGGGTCGTCGAAAAGGCGCCGACGGAGCAGATCTTTTCGCGCCCGCTCCATCCCTACACCGAAGCGCTGCTCTCGGCGGTGCCGATTGCCGATCCGAGGATGCGCCGCCACGGCCAGCGCATCCGGCTGGCGGGCGAGGTTGCCGATCCCGCCCACCCGCCGCCCGGCTGCGCATTTCATCCGCGCTGCCGCTACGCCACCGAGCTGTGTAGGCAGGAGGTGCCGGGCTTGCGCACCGTCACGGCCGATGGGCACGCAGTGGCCTGCCATCATGCCGAATCCTTGTCGCTTAATCCCTTCGCCGACCGTACCGTTCCGGAGTTCAATTGATGCCCGAATTCATTCCACGCTCCGAGCAGCGTCCCATTGTGGATACCTCCTCCACGACGCTCGATCTCATCTACTTCGATCTCGTCACGCTCGCCTCCAACGAGCAGGACATCCGGCTGCTGCCCGCGCACGAAAGCCTCTACGTCGTGCTGTCGGGTCAGGTGGATATCGAGGTGGATGGCATCATGTTCGAAGCGGTGGGCCGGCGAGCCGATATCTGGGGAGGCGATGCGGACTCGGTTTACGCGCCCGTCGGCGCCAATGTCCGGATATCGGCTCGTGGCGCGGCAGCGGAAGTGGCCATCGCGGGCGGCCTCTGCGACACGCACTACGCCCCGTTTCGCATCACGCCGGATGAGGTCGACGCGGTCAATGTCGGCTCGTCGGACACGCATAGCCAGCGGCGGATCGTCCATCTGCTCGGCCAACGGCAGAACGGGCGCTGCGGTAACCTGCTGGTGAGCGAACTCTATGCCGGCGAGGGATGCTGGTCCGGCTATCCCCCTCACAAACACGATACCGAAGACGGTGATGTCGAGACCCGGCACGAAGAACTGTATCACTACCGCTTCCAGCCCGAGACCGGTTTCGGCAGCCAGATCACCTATGACGAAGACGGTCCGGTCAAGATCCTCATGACCCGCAACGGCGACACTGTCCTGGTCGACCGGGGTTACCACCCGACAGTCACCTCGCCGGGGCACCGGGGCTATATCTTCACCATTCTCGTCGGCAAGCATCGTCGGGGGCTGATCCAGCGCTTCGATCCCGCCCATCAGCATCTGACCAAAACCATCCCCGGCATCGATGCGATGCGCGACAAGTTCAAATAATCCGGCTCCTGGCCTCGTGCGCCGGCATTGCGGCGCACTGCCAAACGTCCGCCCAAGGAGAGACGACCCATGCGTGAACGTACGCGAATAAACGTTGATGCCAGTGAAGCGGTGCGCCCGTTCAACCGCTTCTGGCGGGGCACCGGCTTTTCACCCGCCGAGCTTCTGCTCGAGCCCGAGATGCGCCAGATGCTTGCCTATATTGGCGGCCTGCCGAATGAAGGCATCCGGTTCCTGCGCGTGCATTATCTCTACAACCTGCTGAGCGCGAAGGGCGAGGCCGGCTACGACTGGTCGCTGCTCGACCGCGCGCTCGACGTGATGATCGAACACCGGCTGAAGCCGTTCTTCGAGCTGATGGGCAACCCGTCGGGCCTGTTCACCGATTATGAGGACATGGATCAGGTCAAGCGCTGGCGGGATCTCGTGACGGCAACAGTCGACCGTTATGGCGCGCGTTACGGCATGGACGAGTTGCGGACATGGTATTTCGAAACGACGAATGAGGCCGACTCCGGCTGGTGGACCTACGGGATCAAGGGTTACACCAACTACTACGACGCCTGCGTCGCCGGGCTCGATGCCATCGATCCCAGCCTGCCGATGGGCGGGCCTGGCACCGCCCGCACGCTCTCGCCGATCTTTCGCGCCCTCATGGCCCATTGCGACAGCGGCACGAGCTGCCTCAGCGGTGACGGCCCGCCGCGCATCGATTACATCTCGATCCATGAAAAGGGCGTCAACGGCAGCAAGGAAGACCTGACTCCGAAAACCAACGCCATCGTCGACCGCACGTTGCTCGTCGTCGACTATCTCAAGGAGCATCACCCGCGCCTGGCGGGCCTGCCCATCATCAACGATGAATGCGATCCGCAGCTCGGCTGGAGCGATCATCATAGCTGGCACGGCAAAGCCTATTATGCCGGCATCATCGCCCGCATCATCGAACAGCACGACCGGCGCATCATCGCCCCGAAAGCGGCGAATTTCACCTTTCTCAGCAATGACCACGCCTTTATCGGCGGCTGGAGCCAGCGCACGATCTTTGCCTATTTCGGTTCGCGCAATTTCACCAAGGCGCAGTGGGAGCACAAGACCAATCTGGATATGCTGGTCACGGATGTCGACAGCGCGCCGCCCTTCGACATCATCAAGAAGCCCGGCCTCACATCGATGGAACTGCTGGCAACGCTTGGCGATACCGTTTGCAAGGTGACGGCCGAACCGCCGCTTGCGCCCGACCAGGATGGCCTGGCGATCCTGCCGACACGGCTGCCGGGCGGCGGTGTCTCCATCAGCCTTATCCACAGCGTCGATGCCATCAACCGCTCGGGCCGGACCGCCGTTCGTCTCGAGGTGAGCGGTTTGGTTCCCGGCCGCCACGCGCTTTGCCTGCTACGCATCGACGAGGAATTCACCAATCCGATGGAGGTCTGGGAAGCCCAGCGCGACGAAAGCAACCCGCGCGGCCCCTTCGAGCCGGTCGGCGCACCGCCCGCACCTGATGAAGCGCAGTTCGCCGAAATGCGCCGCGCGCAGGAGCCCGCCCTGCTGCATCCGATCAGCGTCGTCGACTGCGACGAAGGCCGGATCAGTATCGATCTCGATGTGCCATTGCCGTCGCTGACGCAGGTGCTTGTCGTTCCCGATATTGGCGCGCTCCCGGCGGCGCCGACCGGTCTTGTCGTCGAACGCTACCTTGGTCTTGGCGGTCGCGAAGAGCGCATGCTCTTCTGGGCTGCCGGCGATATCAGCCCGGCCATCTTCTACGATGTCCTGGTCAGCACCGATGGCGGGACTTTCGAAAAGGTCAGTTCCGCCCCGCTGATCTCGACGGCATTTCTGCACATGTCGCCGCCGGAGGGCGTGCGTTATGCGGTGTGCGCCCGCGATGCATTCGGCCGCCGCAGCGAGCTTTGTGTCTCCGGCTCATGAACAATGCCTTTCTGCCTGGGATCTGATCGATGGATATCGCCTATTTCACCAAGACCCTGGAGGGCCTGTCGCTCGAGAAGGCGGCCGGGATCACTGCCGGTTTGGGATTCGACTGCGCTGATCTTCTCATTCGCGATGGTCACGCCGTTTCCCCTGACAGTCCGGAGGAAATCATCAATGCGGTAAAGCTCTTTGCCGCGGCCGGTCTGCGCACCCCGATGGCGACCATCGATTCCACCCGGCCCGACGATGCCACATCCCGGCTTCTCGGTTGTTGCGGCGAGGCTGGCATCGGGCAGGTCCGGCTGGGCTTCTGGCGCTATGACTCGTCGCGGCGCTGGCAGGCCCAGCTTGATGAGGCGCGGCGCGATCTCGACGGCTTCGAGCGCCTGGCTGAACGCTTCGGCATCAAGCTCACCATCCAGCTTCACGGCGGGACCCTGCACAGCTCGGGCGCGCTGGCGGTGCGATTGCTGGCCGGGCGCGATCCGGTCAGGATTGGCGCTTATCCCGATCCGGCCAATCAGATCATTCGCGAGGGGAGCGAGGACTGGCGTTTGACCCTCGATATTCTCGAACCGTGGTTCTGCTGCATTGGCGTCAAGAACAGTGGTTGGTTCCCCGGCGCTTACGGAGCTCATGGCCAGCGTACATGGCATTCGGACTGGTACGGGCTCGATGAAGGCATGGTGCCCTGGAACGAAATAGTCCCGCATCTGGTGGCCACTGGATTTGCCGGCGTGCTCTCGATGCAATCCCAATACCGCGTCTCTCGAGAGCGGGCGCTCGACAAGGTCCGCGCCGATCTTGCCCATCTCAGGCGCCTGGTCGCCGTAGCGAAAGAGTAGAACCATGATCGAACAGGCTCCCGTTATCGCCGTATTGCTGACCGAAAAAACCCGCCGGATGATGCTGGACGACGCGGCGATTGCCCAGTTGAACGCTCTTGGCGAGGTGCGTTGGCCGACCGGCGCCACAATCGACGCCACCGATGTCGACCACCTGCTGCAAGACGCCACGGCATGTCTCACCGGATGGGGCACGCCGCCCTTCGATCCCGCCGCGCGCCAGCGCCATCCGCAACTCGCCCTTGTCGCTCATTCAGCAGGCAGCGTCCGCACACTCGTTCCCGCGCGTCTGTTCGACGATGGCATTCGCGTCACCCATGCCGCCTCGAAAATTGCCGCCTCGGTTGCGGAGTTCGTGGTCGCCGAAGCGCTTTTGGCGATGCGCGGCATTCATCGGCTGCATCATCAATTGCGCAACGGCGGCGAATGGCTCGAGGTCCGCGCAGCCGTGCCGCAAAAATTGCTGGGCGCCAGAACGGTCGGCATCGTCGGCGCCGGATATGTCGGGCGGGCGGTCATGCGCCTGCTCGTTCCATTCGGCTGCCGCGTGCTGGTCGTCGATCCCTTTCTCCACGATAGCGAGGCCGCTGCGCTCGGCGTTTTCAATGCCGGGTTGAACGATATGCTGGCTCAGAGCGACGTGATCTCGCTGCATGCGCCTGTCCTGCCCGAAACGCGCCGCATGATCGGCGCCTCCGAACTGGCGCTGCTGCGCCCCGGTGCGCTGTTCATCAATACGGCGCGCTCGCAGCTGGTCGACGAGGCAGCGCTGCTCGCCGAGATCCGCTCCGGCCGCATCGAGGCGGCTCTGGACGTCTTTGACGACGAGCCGCTGCCTGCAGATAGTCCGTTCCGCGATCCCGCACTGGCCAATGTCACCATTTCGCCGCACGCTGCCGGTCACACCGAAGAGGCGCATCTCGCCCAAGGACAGGCCATGGTGGATGAGATCGGCCGGCTGCTTCGCCGGGAACCTCTCCATCATGAAGTGTCCCGTGCCATGCTCGACCGCATGGCATGACCATGGACAGAAGCATTGGAGGTTCCGTGACGGCGCCGCGCATCAGAATCATCGAGATCGACGCTTTCGAGCGCGACATCAGGCTGCGCCTGCCGTTCCGTTTTGGCGCGGCAACTCTCGAAAAGGCGCCGCAAGCCTTTCTCAGGGTCCGCGTCGAGGATGGAGAGGGGCGAACCGCCCTTGGCGCCGCCGCCGAGATGATGGTGCCGAAATGGTTCGACAAGAACCCGGCGCTGACGCCGGCGCAAAATGTCGATCAGTTGCGCACCTCGATCCGCACTGCTGCGGCCGCTTCGCTCGAGCCGTCGGCGCCGACGACATTGTTTGGCGCCGCCCGCCTGAACGAGATGGAAACCGTGCGGCGTTTGCCTGGAAATCCGTTGGCCGCCGGTTTCGGTCCGTCGCTCATCGCCCGCGCCGCGCTCGATGCCTATTGCCGCCTTTCGGGCATTTCCTTCTTCGAGGCGGTGCGCCGAAATCTCGTCGGCATTGGTGGCCCCATGCTGCCCGGCGATATCGACGCGGACGCCGCCTCAGCGATGCTCGCCAGCCTTCGCCCTGCGGGCGCGATCTCGGCCCGGCATACGATCGGGCTTGTCGATCCGATCAGCGAGGGCGATATCGTCCATCCCGTCGGTGACGGCCTGCCGGAAAGCCTCGAGGCGGTGATAACACGCTATGGCAACCGCTGGTTCAAGATCAAGCTGTCAGGCGCGATTGATGCCGATGTCGACCGCCTGACCAGGATCGCCGCCGTGCTGGACCGCCTGCCCGACTATCGGGTGACGGTCGACGGCAACGAACAGTTTGGCGCCGCCGAACAGCTTGCCGCTTTGCTGGCGGAAATCGAGGCGACGCCTCGGCTGGCGAGGTTGCGTGCGGCCATTGCCTTTGTCGAACAGCCGTTCTCGCGCGCGATCACCATGGAAACGCCGCTGGGGGACCTGGCGGCGCAATTGCCCTTCCTGATCGATGAGAGCGACGACGGCGACGGCGTCTTCGCCGGCGCCAGGCGGCTGGGATATACCGGCGTCTCCTCGAAAACCTGCAAGGGCATCTACCGTTCGCTCATGAAGGCGATCCGCATCAGAACCGCAACGGTGCCGGGACTGTTCCTCTCGGGCGAGGATCTGACCTGCCAGGCGGGACTTGCCGTGCAGCAGGATCTGGCGCTGGTCTCGCTGCTCGGTCTCTCCCATGTCGAGCGCAACGGTCATCACTATGTGGCCGGCATGCAGGGTGCGCCGCAGGCGGAGAAGGCGCGCTTTGCCGCGGCCCATCCCGATCTCTACGAGCAGGGTGCTGAGGGACCGTTGCTGTCGATCCGCGACGGCCGGATCGCCATCGGTTCGCTCGGGGCGGTCGGCTACGCGAGCGGCGCCTTGCCCGTTTTCGAAGCCATGACGCTATTGTCATGACGCCAGCATGAGATAGGGCCTGCTGCCCTGTTGAACTGTTCGATCTGTCCGGCAAACGCGCCCTGATCACCCCGTTCCTCCAATTGAAATGTCTTCCAGTAGAGCATGACGCTCTATTCGAACGTTTTCTGCGCGGCCTGATTGGATCCCGGGACTTAAGAGAGCAGCAAGCTTCAGCAACCACCGCCAAAGCTCGGCAAATATGACTTTCCGCTCCGCGAAGCGGCAATGCAGAATATTTCGATGTGCCTTGGACACACGACACTCCGGATTGAACTGAGGTCGAACTCTAATAGCTGTGTGGATGTTAAGCGCGGTTAAGGAAGTGTAAAGTTTGGTAAAGGTCTTTCTGCGACGCGGGCGAGGTACGCTGTCGGCAGAGAAGATGCAGGACGCGCAGGCGGCGCGAGGCCGCCTGTGGGGGAACACGTCCCGCGGTCTCGTTCCGGGGGAGGGAATTCGACCGAAGAGGTTGCCATGAAGGTCGCCGGGAGTCGCCCGTATCGGGCGCTGGACCATCTAGCCAATAGTTCATCGAAAGCAGTCATCTCTGACCTTGCCCTCGCTTCGAAAGCTCGGGCTTGAAGGTGATCGCCGCGCGATCGTTGGATGCCTGCGGTTCCGTGTTGGCAGTATCAGGCCCGGTGCGGCGCACGAGGCGCTTGAGCGCCTCGTTGAGGTCGTCGACAAAAGTGAAGATGACAGGGATGACGATGAGGCTGAGCAGCGTCGACATCATGACACCGCCGATCACCACGATTGCCATCGGCTGCCGGAAGCTGGAATCGCCGCCTGTCAGGCTGAGAGCCACCGGAAGCATGCCGAATGCCATGGCGATGGTGGTCATGATGATCGGTCGCGCGCGCTTGTGGCAGGCATCCACAAGAGCATCGAACCGCGACATGCCCTGGCGACGCGACATGATCGCGTATTCGATGAGAAGGATGGAGTTTTTCGTCACCACGCCCATGAGCATAAGCAGCCCGATGACGGCCGACATCGAGAAGCTGGTTCCGGTCAACACCAGCGGCACCAGCGCACCGCCGAGCGAGAGCGGCAGAGCCATCAGAAGGGTGAGTGGCTGCAGGAAGTCGTGGAAGAGCAGGACGAGGACTGCGTAGATGCAGAACACGCCGATCGCCATTGCAAGGCCAAAGCTCTGGAACAGCTCCGAACTGCGCTGAAGTTCGCCCTGTTCGACGAGAGTGACCCCCGGCGGCAGGCGCCGGAGCGCCGGCAGGGCCTGCGCCTCGCGGTTGACGTCGCCCAGGATGCGGCCGTTGAGCTCGACGGAAAGAGTGACGTTGCGCATCCGGTCGATGCGGTCGATCTCCGACGGGCTGCCGCCGATCCGGATATCGGCGATCGATCCGAGATCGACATTGCCGTTCGTTCCAGACACCCGCATATTCTTGATGTCGTCGAGCTTCGTGCGCGTCTCGGGACTGAAGCGGACGACGATCGGAACCTGGCGCTGCGGCAGGTTGAGCTTTGGCAGATCGGCGGAGTATTCCCCATTCGTCGCCACGCGCACGGCCTCGGCGATGGCGCTCGACGTCACCCCGAGCGCTGCTGCGCGGGCGAAGTCGGGCGTGATCTGGATCTCCGGCGCCTGCCTGGCTGCGGTCGATGTCACCGCGCCAATGCCCTGCAGCGTGCGGAGCTGCTCTTCAAGCGCCGTGCTTGCACTGTCGAGCGCGTTGGCATCGTCACTGGCAAGGGTGATCTCCAGCTTCGTGCCGTTGCCGCCGCCGCCGACCGCGACCCGCACACCGGGAAGGACCGAGAGAGCCTGCCGGATGTCGTTTTCGATTTCCGACTGTTTGCGATCGCGCTCGCCGATGGGCGACAGCACAGCGACGATCGTGGCGGATCCGACGCTGCTCGTGGTGCTGGAGTCGGGGCCGCCGCCTGATGATGCGGAACCGACCGAGGAAAAGACATGTGTCACGTCCTGGAGCTTGCCGACGATATCGGCGGCCTTCGTGGTGGTGGCGTCCGTCTGCTCGATAGTGGCACCCGGCTGCATGGTGAGCGTGATCTGAGCTCGCGCGTCGTCGGAAGCGGGCAGGAAGCCGGATTTCAGGAGTGGGATGGTGGCAAGCGAAAGTGCGACGACGACGGCAGTCACTGCCACCGTGGTCTTCCTGCGGTTCATGGCGGCTTTCACGATTGCCAGATAGGCGCGCATGATGCGGCCGTCCTTTTCCTCGGTCGGATGGGCCTTCATGAAATAGGCGGCCATCATCGGCGTCAGCAGGCGTGCCACGACGAGGGAGACGAGCACCGCCACCGCGGCGGTGATACCGAACTGGCGGAATATAAGTCCCGGTATGCCGCTCATGAAGGCCGTCGGCAGGAAGACCGCGACCAGGGTGAAGGTGGTGGCGATGACGGCGAGCCCGATCTCGTCGGCCGCCTCCAGAGCGGCGTCGAGCGGCCGCTTGCCCATCCGCAGGTGGCGGGCGATGTTCTCGACCTCGACGATGGCATCATCGACGAGGATGCCGACCACGAGCGACAGCGCAAGCAAGGTGACGATATTCAGGCTGAAGCCGGCCAGGTACATGACAAGGAAGGTCGGTATGACCGATAATGGCAGCGCCACGGCCGACAGGATCGTCGCACGCCAGTCCCGAAGGAAGAGCCAGACGACGATGATCGCCAGGATCGCACCTTCGTAGAGCATGTGCATCGAACCATCGTAGTTGTCGATGATCGGCCCGATCGTGCTGTAGGCTTCCGCGATCTGCACGTTGGAATGCTTGGCTGAGAACTGTTTCATCGCCTTGTCGACATCGTCCGCGACACCGCTGTCCGAAAACCCGTTCGAGCGCTTGATCTCGACCGCGACCACCGGTTTGCCGTCGAGATAGGCCATCGAGGACCGCTCTGCGAAGCTGTCCGTAACGGATGCGACATCGTCGAGACGAACCTGCTGCCCGTTGGCGAGGGGAATTCTAAGCTCCTTCAGAGCATCGACCGACGCCACGGCGCCGAGCGTGCGTAATGTCTGACGGGTGCCGCCAATCTCTCCAAGGCCACCTGAAGTATCGGCCTGAACCGACTTCAATTGCGCCGACACAGTGGTCGCCGTGACGCCGAATGCCGCCATTGTTGTCGGATCGAGGTCGACGTGAACCTCGCGGTCGACACCGCCGATGCGGTCGACCTGTCCGACGCCCGATACCGATAGGAGCGCCTTGGTCAGATCGTTGTCGATGAACCAGGAGAGCTCGGTTTCATTAAGGGCGGTAGACTGGATGGCATAGGTGACCAGCGCCGAACTCTGCACGGTGACTTTGGTGACGCTTGGCGTTTGCATCTGCGCCGGCAGATCGGCCTTTGCGCTGTCGACGGCGTTGCGGACCTCGTTCAGGGCCGTTTCGCTGTCCTTCTCCAGTTTGAAGGACACGCTGATCGACACCGTGCCGTCGGTGATCGTCGTCGTGACGTGGTCGAGATAGCTCAGCGAGGCAAGATTGTCCTCGATCGTGCGGGCGACCTCCGTTTCGAGCTGCGCCGGCGCGGCGCCATCGAGCGTCGCGGTAATTTTGATGGTCGGGAGGTCCATATCGGGGAAGTTCTGGACCGGCAGATGCTTGAACGCCAGCAAGCCGCCGACGGCAAGCATCGCAAAGAGCAGGATTGCCGGTACGGGATTGCGGATCGAAAATGCAGAAAAGTTCATCAACCTTCTCCCGCAGTCTTCACGAGATCGTTGTCCGACAGAAACGCTCCGCCCGACGTCACCACTCTCGCCGACTTATCTATGCCGGAGACGATCTCGACTTCGCCGTCGTTGCGGCGGCCGGTCTCCACCCGCACCCGCCTTACCCGCTTGTCCTCGCCGGCGGTGAAGACGTAGTTTATGCCGTCACGGAAAACGATCGCCGTCTCCGGAACCGTCAGAGCCGGCGTGGTCCTCAGTTCGATAGTGCCGGTGACATAAAGGCCGGTGCGCGGCTGAACATCCTGGGGAAGCGCGACATAGACGATCGCCCGGCTTGTATTGGTGTCGATCGAAGGTCCGACGAGCCTTACCTTGCCCTGAATGGGACGTCCGTCCGGCCCGTCGATGTCGACGCTCAATCCTTCCGAGATGCGTGAGAGGTAACGAGCCGAAACCTCGGCCTGCCATTCGACGCGCTGCTGGCGGACCAGGCGAAACAGTTCGGTGCCCGACGAGACGACCGCGCCGAGTTCGGCCGATCGCGAGGTTATCAGACCGTCGTCGACGGCCGTGACGGTTGTCTGGTCGAGCTTGATCTTCTGGCTGTCGAGCGCCGCCTCTTCAGACGCAAGACTTGCCGTCGCCGTCTGTTCGTCGGCGAAATATTCGACGATCTTTTCATCCGAGAGGGCGCCCGAAGAGCGAAGCTGGCGAGCCCGATCGGCATTGGCCTTCGCCTTTGTCAGGTTTGCCTTAGCGGTCACGACGGCCGCCTCCTGCTTGCGAAGGTCGGCCTGCACGCTGTCCTGCGACATCAGGACGAGGGTCTGCCCCTTCTTAACCACGGAGCCGACGTCGGCCAGGATTTCGGTTACCCGCAGACCGCTCGTCTCGGAAGCGATGATGGCTTCCTGCCAGGGCTTCAGCCAGCCGCTTGCGGGAACGGTTTCCGGCCAGTCTCGCTCAGCCGGCCTCACCAGCGAGACGGTAAGGGCGGGTGCGGCGGATTGGTCCGCCATGGCATTGCGCAGGGGAAGCAGGAGCGCTGCCGTAACAAGAGCGGCAACGAATATTCTGGGCGGTTTTCTCAACGATGCACTCCTTGTGGTCAAAGGCATGGGTGCCTTTTCCCGATCCGTGCCAACTCGATGAAGGATTGCGGCTCATGTTGAGGCAACCCGATCCTGGCTCGCGGTGATGTCATGGAAGGATAAGTAACGGGGTGAACGTTAAGTGCGGTCAAGTTAGTGTTAAGTTAGGTAAAACTCGGTCGCGCGACTGTGTTTGTGCTGTATGGCTGACAAGGATCAATGACGGACGAAGTGAATGAACAAGGTTCTCCTCATCGACGACGATGCCGAGCTGACGACGCTTCTGCAGGAATATCTGGTCGAAGAAGGATATGAGGTCGTCACCGATACGGACGGTCGCGCCGCGATTGCCGCTGCTGCCGGCAATACGGTTGATATCATCGTGCTCGACATCATGATGCCTCGGATGAACGGGATCGAGGTTCTGCAGAGGATCAGGAAGCTCAGCCAGGTCCCGGTCCTGATGCTTACCGCAAGGGGCGATGACGTCGACAGGATATCGGGTCTCAATCTCGGCGCCGACGACTATGTGCCGAAGCCATGCTCGCCGGGCGAACTTGCGGCGAGGTTGCGCGCCATCCTCCGTCGCGCAGGTCAGCCTGCGGCCGGCGCGACGATCGACACAATAAGGGCGGGAAAACTCGTGATTCATCCGAGCAGCAGGATCGCCGAATGGCGTGGCGAAACCTTGGAACTGACGGGCACGGAATTCAGCCTGCTCGAGGTCCTCGCCCGCAGCGCCGGCCAGCTCGTGTCGAAGCAGGACATTTCGAAGCGGGCCTTCGGCAAGCCGCTGACCCCGTTCGATCGCCGTATCGACGTCCATATCAGCAGCGTTCGTCAGAAGCTCGGACTGAGGGAGGACGGACAATCCTGGATCCAGTCCGTTCGCGGCCAGGGCTATCAACTTCTCGTGGACTGACCATGCCCCGGCTTTTCTGGAAATTCTTCACGACGATCTGGCTGACGATGGCGGCGACAGTCGGCGTGATCTTCCTGCTCGTCAATTTTCTCCAGGGGGTTCCTTTCGCGCGCGAACTGGAGGAAGAGCGGCGAGCGATCACCCTGAACCTGACCGCAAACGTGCTCTCAAGAGATGGCGAAGATGCCGCCACGTATTTCGTGCGCACAAGCGAAGAGACGCTACCGCCTGGCCTGACGATTTCCAAAGCTGCGAAAGCCGATGCCTGTGCGGTTCCAAAGACCGTCGATACAAGATCCGTCCTCAAGGACGGGATTTGCTATCAGATTTCCCTGCCGGTTCAGGCCACTTTCACCTTCGACAACCTTGGTCCGTTCATACCGTGGCTCGCGATCCTGATTTCGAGCACGATATCGGCAGGCGCACTTGCCCGCTACCTCATTCGTCCCGTCGTGCATCTGCGTGATGGCTTGAGCGCGCTCGCCCATGGCCGCTTCGACTTCCGCATCGGGGACAAAATGGCCGGCCGAAAGGACGAGGTCACCGCGCTTGCGCATGACTTCGATTCCAGCGCCGCCCGGCTTCAGGAGCTGCAGGATGCGCAGCAGAGGTTGTTCCATGATGTCTCTCACGAACTGCGTTCGCCCTTGTCCCGCCTGCAGGCCGCCGTCGGCGTCCTCCGGCAGAGCCCGGCGAAACTCGGCGCCATGCTGGACCGCATGGACCGGGAGGTCGAACGGCTCGATGCGCTGGTTGGCGAAGTTCTGACGCTTGCCAGGCTGACTGCGGGATCCGGCCTTCCGCTGAAAACGCACACTCTTGATGTCATCGAGCTCCTGAACGAAATCCTCGGCGACGCGGCATTCGAAGCCCAGGCACGGGAGGTCTCGATCACAACCAGTGTCGATGGCACCTTCCGCGCCGAGGTCGAAGGTGAGCTCATCTACAGGGCGCTCGAAAACGTTGTCCGCAACGCCGTCAAGTACACGGCCGAGCATTCGCATATATCAGTGGCTTGCGAGGCGACAACCGAGCGCCTGAAAATCTGCGTCACGGATCAGGGGCCAGGTGTCATGCGAGACGAGCTCGAACGTATCTTCCAGCCGTTCTCACGCGGGAAAGAAGCTGTGCCGAGAGGCGGATACGGCCTGGGTCTGGCAATCACCAGGCAGGCCATCGAGCGTCATGGCGGGCGTGTGCATGCGTCGTTGCCGGATGCCGGAGGCCTGGCAATCACCCTGGAGCTTCCTAGAAAACCGACGCCCTATGGTTCGGCTGACGACCAAGCCTGATCCGGCTCCCCGCGATTTTACCCAACTTTACAGTGTCTTTACCGCCATTAACGTTGGCGCCGCTAAGCCTGAACCTACGATCCCGGTTCAGAAAGCTCGCCAGTGAGTCCGTCGCTCTGCACGAAAATATCATCCCTGCACTACGCCGCATCGGCGATCACGCTTCTGCTGGCAGGCTGCGTCAGCGGCCCGGATCACGTTCCCCCACAGATGCCGCTTCCCGCTAAATTCCAAGAGGGCGGCACCAGGAGCAACGGCGATGTCGTGACGGCGCATTGGTGGACGGCCTATCGTGACAAGCGGCTCGACGGCCTAGTGGTTCATGGCCTCAGCGAGAACCTTGATGTCCTGCAGGCGCTCGAGCGTATCAATTCGGCTTCTGCCAATGTCACGGTTGCCGGTGCCGGTGGCCTGCCGAGCCTCGATGTCGACGCATCGCACACGGTATCCGGCGAGAAGGGTTCGCAGCGTACGACGATCGGCACCACGAACACGACAGGCGGCGAGGCCAGCCTTTCCTGGCTACTCGACATCTTTGGCCAGTACCGTCGCTCGAGGGAAAACGCCATCGCCTCGCTTGGGGCCGCCTACGCAACGGCCGACGATGCGAAGCTCTCCTTTCTGAAGGACCTCGTCTCCAGCTATGTCGACGCCCGCTATTATCAGCAGCGCATCGCGCTTTCGCAGGCGAATTTGAAGTCCCGTCAGGAGACCTACGAACTCACGCAGCTGCAGCTTAAGGCAGGTGCGGCCTCTCGCCTTGACGTCGTTCAGGCCGAAGGCCTTGTTCAGTCGACGAAGTCAGATATCCCCGGCCTCGAACAGAGCTTCACCGAATCGGCGCATCACATTGCCACTCTGCTCGGGATGCCGGCGGCCTCGCTGATGGACGAGCTGCAGAAAAGCGCCGGCCAGCCGGTTTTCCGTGGCGACATCCGCGCCGGCATTCCGGCCGATCTCATCCGCAACCGTCCCGATATCCGCAAGGCCGAACGCCAGCTGGCGGCAGCCGTTGCCGATATCGGTGCTGCCGAAGCCCAGCTCTACCCGTCGATCTCGCTATCCGGTTCGATCTCACCGAGCTGGGTCAAATCATCCGGTGCCAGCGGCGGAACCCTGACCAACTGGTCCTTCGGACCGACGCTCAACCTGCCGATCTTCGATGGCGGCAAATTGCGTGCGAATGTCGATATCGAAAAATCCGATGCCAGGACCCAGTATCTCGCCTGGAAAGAGGCGGTGCTGAATGGGGTCGAAGAGGTGGAAAACGCGCTGTCGGCGGTTCGCCATGACACGCAGACGTTGGAACCGCTGCGCAGACAGGTGAAAACGGCGCAGGAATCGCTCGCGCTTTCGACCACGAGCTACAAGCAAGGCGCCTCGTCGCTACTCGATGTCCTGGACGCGCAGCGGTCGGTCTCCGATGCCCAGGAAAGCCTTGCGGCCACCATGCAACAGGTTGCCAAGGACTATGTGGATCTCTACGTCGCCATCGGCGCCGGTTACCTGCCTCCGCAACAGCAGGTCGTCTCCGAGCGAACGGCGAAATCGGGCTGATCGGCCACCCGCCACCCCGCGGCGGCGCAGTCAAACGGCGCCCGCGGGTCTCGGATTTCAATATTTTACCCAACTTTACACCGGCTTTACCGCCATTAACGCTGGCCTCTCTAAAAGCTGAATCCATGATCCCGGTTCAGAAGATTCGCCGATGACCCCCAATATCCGACCAGCAGAAGTGCCCATGCGGGCGGCAATCTGCGCCGTCCTCCTCGCTTTGCTCTCCTCCTGCACGAACGTACCCCTGCAGCAGGGCACTTCCCTCGGCTCCTATGCGGGAATGGCCGCGTCGGGCGGCTCTCTGACCAAGGCAAAATTGCGCGTGAATTCGCCAGCGGTTCTTGCCGCGCAAACGGTACGCATCGTTCCGACGGTGGTGGAGAATGCCGGCGGCGGTTCTTTCGACGCCAAGGACCTGGCGCTCCTGAGCAATGCCGTCGATCGGGCGCTGTGCATGGGCCTCATCGACCGCTTCAAGGCCGTGGCTCCAAACGAGCCGGCAGATCTCGTCGTCCATGCGACCGTCACCGACATCGTCGCGACGAACCGTGCGGTTGCCGCGACCTCCACCGTCGCCACGCTCGGCGCTTCGGTGGCAATGGTTCCCATTCCCAGGATTCCGATCGGTCTCGGCGGCTTGTCGGTGGAAGCCGAAGCGGTCGGCCAGGACGGTACGCAGCAGGCGGCGATGATCTGGTCGCGCGGCGCGAACATGCTGACGACGAAGGCACGGATATCCTCGGTCGGGGATGCCTATTCCCTGTCATCTGCATTCGGCGTCGATTTCAGCCGCATGCTGGTCAAAGGTCAGGACCCGTTCAAGGAAACGTCGTCCATCCGATTGATGCAAAAGATCAAGGCTTCATTCGGCAGCGACCCGAAATACCAGGCCTGCAAGGCATTTGGGCCTGTGCCCGGCATCAAAGGGGCGGTCGCCGGTCAGCTCGGTCTACCGCCAAGCTGGAGCGACAAGGGTGCGACGACCTCCCAATAGCAGCCAGGCGGCAGTCCTCAATCGCCCGCAGCGGCGGCTGCGACATTTCAAAAACCAGCAGAAAGGACATCGACATGAAGACATATCTACGGCTTGCGGGGGCATTGATCGCAGCGCTTGCGGCGAGCCCGGCATTCTCAGCGCAGGAACCGTTCCTGCCGTCCGAGAAGGCAGCCGCGATCCTCGCCGATGGGGCGCCCTGGTCGGCACTGGCGCCGGATGGCAAGGCCCTCAAAGTCACCCTGGCGAAGGACGGCACCGGAAGCATTCGCGGTCCGATGCCGTTTGCGCTCTCCATCACCTGGACGGTCAAGGACGATGCGATGTGCATATCCGGCAAGATGGGCACGCACTGCCTTCGATTCCGCTCGGTTCCCGGAGGGCTTCAGGGTTGGGACGGCGACAAGCCGGATCTGAAGTTCAGCCGTTGACGCAGGGAGCACCTTTCAGAGATACGCCGCAACATGAGGACTTTTCGATGAAATATTTGCTGACGTTCGCCACCGTCTCGTTGCTTCTGGCAGCGCAATCGGCTGCCATGGCGCAAGTTCCACCGCCCATCCCCTTGCTGCCCGGCCCTCCGGGGCCGCCACCCCTTATCACGCCGCCACCGCCCGAGGCTCCTGCGCCATCGGAGGAATATTCGAATGAATATGACGGGAGACATTATGCTTGGTGCGCGCGCCGGTACCGGTCTTATTCAGCCTATGACAATAGTTTTCAGCCCTCCCGGCGACCGCGCAGGCAATGTTATTCCCCCTACGATTGAGCCGGCGTCCTTTCGAGCCCGTCGGAGCGGCTGTCTAACGTCCGGCGGCCTTCAGGATGCGGAGGGCGAGCTTGTGATGCGGCAAATCCAGCATGCGTCCGTCAAGCTGGATGACGCCGGCGTCCGGCCTGGCGGCAAAGGCGGCGGCGACTTTCTCTGCCCAGGCGATCTCGGAAGCCTCAGGCGTGAAGGCGTGGTTGATCGTTTCGATCTGGCTTGGATGGATGGCCATCATGCCGGAAAAGCCGTCGCGCCGGGCGCGGCCGACATAGGCCCTGAGACCGTTGAGATCGCGGAAATCGGGATAGACGGTGTCGATGGCCGGAATGGCGGCGGCGTGCGCCGCAAATAGCGTCAGCGAGCGGGCAAGCTCGAAAGGCGGCGTATAACGGCCATCCGTCCTGCGCGCGGTCGCAGCCCCCATCGCGGCGGGCAGATCCTCGGCACCCCAGGTCAGGCCGCAAAGGCTCGCCGAGACCTCTCGGTAGCTGCCGATTTCGAAGATCGCGGATGGTGTTTCGGTTGCGATCGGCAAAATGGGGATTTCAGATGCAAGAGAGCCTGCGAGTTTCAGCACGGAGGCGGCACCCTCGGCCTTCGGCAGCACGATCGCGAAAGGATGAAGGCCGCTCAAAGCGGCAAGGTCGTCTTCGAATTCTGGCGAGGCGAGGGGATTGATGCGGATCAGAAGAGGGGTCTCGCCGGCATGATGCAGGACGAACTCGTGCACGCTCTCGCGCGCTTTCGCCTTGTTTAAGGGCGCAACCGAATCTTCCAGGTCGAGAATGACGGCATCGGCGCCCGAGGCGAGCGCTTTTTCGAAACGTTCCGGCCGGTCACCGGGCGCAAAGAGCAGCGAGCGCAGCCTCATGACGGCTTCACCTTCAGCATTGCCGTGCGCAGGCACTGGCAGACGATCTCGCCGCGCTGGTTCAGCGTGATATGCCGGAAGGTGACGATGCCGGCGTCGGGGCGGGAGTTCGAGCGGCGCAGTTCTATCACTTCCGTTTCCACTCGCAGCGTATCGCCGATGAAGACCGGTTTTGGCATCGTCACCTTGTCATAGCCGAGATTGGCGACGAGCGTGCCGAGCGTGGTGTCGCCGACCGAAAGGCCGACGGTGAGCGCAAAGGTGAAGTTGCCGTTGACGACGATCCGGCCGAATTCGGTGCCGGCGGCATAGTCGGCATCGAGATGCAGCGGCTGCGGATTGTGGGAGAGCGTCGTGAACAGCAGGTTGTCGGTCTCGGTGACCGTGCGGCGGATGTCGTGGGCGATGCGGTCGCCGACTGTCCATTCGTCGAAATAACGGCCGGCCATCAAATCTCCTCCTTCACAATGCTGACGACCAGCTGGTTCTCCGAGACCCTGATCCCCGAGGAAACCTGCAGTTTTTCGACGATGCCGTCGAAGGGCGCACGCAGAGAATGCTCCATCTTCATCGCTTCAACCGTCAGTAGGCGGTCCCCCTTGGCGACACGATCGCCGTCGGCGACCTCCACCGAAATGACGAGGCCGGGCATGGGCGAAAGGATCGCGCCATCGCCGGCACCCTGACTTGCTTCGACTTCGCTCGCGACGGGCAGGCTGATCGGCCAGGCATTGCCGGCCTCGAAAAGCACCGTGGTTTCACCGATCGTGACGGTATTGGCCTCAAGCTCCGGACGTGATTGCCCCCAATGGAGGTGCTCGCCGATCCGGATGCGCACCCTCCTGTCATCCGCGCCGGCGATGCGGAACCCGGCAAGCGCGGACCAGGGATCACCATCCTTTTTTCTTGAAAGCAACGTGGCCGCGGTGTCGATCGCGATTTCGCTCGGCTCCGTCGCCACCAGGCTATCGCCATGGCGGTCGAGAAAGCCGGTATCGATCCGAGCTGCGCGAAAATCCGGATCGACGGCGATGCGGGCAAGCAGGCCGGCATTGGATCTGACCGGCCAGACCTCGATGCCGGCGCAGGCGGCTGCGAGCTTCGAGAGTGCGGCCTCGCGGTTCGGCCCATGGGCGATGATCTTGGCAATCATCGGATCGTAGAAGGCGGTGATTTCATCGCCTTGTTCGACGCCGCTATCGACGCGGACCGTTTGCGGCAGTCTGAGATGGTCGAGCCGGCCGGTCGAGGGCAGATAGCCGGCGGCGGGGTTTTCGGCATAGAGCCGGGCTTCGAACGCCCAGCCGTTCATGACGATCTCGTCCTGCGTTTTCGGCAGTGGCTCGCCGCTTGCGACCTTCAGCTGCCACAGCACCAGATCTTCGCCTGATATCGCTTCGGTGACAGGGTGTTCCACCTGCAGCCGGGTATTCATCTCCATGAACCAGATCCGGTCGGGATGCAGGCCCTCCGAGGCATCGGCGATGAATTCGATGGTGCCGGCGCCGACATAATTGACCGCTCTTGCTGCCTTCACTGCCGCATCGCAGATCGCAGCGCGGGTGGCGGCATCGAGACCAGGGGCGGGAGCCTCCTCGATGACCTTCTGGTGCCGGCGCTGCAGTGAGCAATCGCGTTCGAACAGATGCACGCAATTTCCGAGCTGATCGGCGAAAACCTGCACCTCGATATGGCGCGGATTGGCGATATAGCGTTCGATCAGAACACGGTCGTCGCCGAAGGAGGCAGCCGCCTCCCGGCGACAGGAGGCGAGAAGTTCGGCGAAATCTTGCGCGCGCTCGACGCGGCGCATGCCCTTGCCGCCGCCGCCGGCGACCGCCTTGATGAGCACGGGATAACCGATGGTATCCGCCTCGGCCGCCAGCCTCTCTTCGCTCTGGTCCGCGCCTATATAGCCGGGGGTCACCGGCACGCCGGCGGCCTGCATCAATTCCTTCGCCGCGTCCTTGAGCCCCATCGCCCGGATGGCCGCCGGGGGAGCGCCGACCCAGAGGATGCCGGCCTTTTCTACCGCTTCGGCAAATTCGGCATTTTCCGAAAGGAAACCGTAGCCGGGATGGATCGCGGCAGCGCCGGTTTTCCGGGCGGCATCGAGGATGCGTTCCTGCGAGAGATAGCTTTCGCGGGCCGGCGAGGGGCCGATGGCGATCGCCTCGTCCGCCTCCGTTACGAAGGGCAGGCCGGCATCGGCCTCGGAATAGACGGCGATGGTCCGGATGCCGAGCGACTTGGCGGTGCGGATGATGCGGCGGGCGATTTCACCCCTGTTGGCAATGAGAAGGCTTTCCATCATCGCCGCCTCACATCCGGAACAGGCCGAAGTGCGGCCCTTTGGGGATCGGCGCATTCAGGCAGGCGGAGAAGGCAAGGCCCAGCACATCCCGGGTCTGGCGCGGATCGATGATGCCGTCGTCCCAGAGGCGGGCGGTGGCATAATAGGGATTGCCCTCGGCCTCGTAGCCGGCGCGGATCGGCGCCTTGAAGGCTTCCTCCTGTTCAATAGGCCAATTCTCACCGCGCGCCTCCATGGAGTCTCGGCGGATGGTGGCAAGCACCGAGGCCGCCTGTTCGCCGCCCATCACACTGATGCGGCTGTTCGGCCAGGTGAAGAGGAAGCGCGGGCGATAGGCGCGGCCGCACATGCCGTAATTGCCGGCGCCGAAGCTGCCGCCGATGATGACCGTGACCTTCGGCACGGTGGCGGTCGCAACCGCCGTCACCAGCTTTGCCCCATCCTTTGCGATGCCGCCGGCCTCATAACGGCCGCCGACCATGAAGCCGGAGATGTTTTGCAGGAAAAGCAAAGGCACGCGGCGCTGGCAGGCAAGCTCGATGAAATGCGCGCCCTTCAGCGCGCTTTCGGAAAACAGCACGCCGTTATTGGCGATGACGGCGACGGGCATGCCCCAGATGCGGGCGAAGCCGCAGACCAGCGTGGTGCCGTAGAGCGGCTTGAACTCATGCAGTTCCGAGCCATCGACGATCCGGCCGATGACCTCCCGCACATCATAGGGCGAGCGCACATCCGCCGGGATGAGGCCGCAGAGATCCTCGGCATCGAGTTTCGGCGGTCGCGGCGGCTGGAGGTCGATATCGACCGATTTCACGCTGTTGAGGGTGGCTGCGATATCGCGAATGAGCAGCAGTGCATGTTCATCATTCTCGGCGACATGATCGACGACGCCGGAGCGGCGGCCATGGGTCTCGGCGCCGCCGAGCTCTTCGGCCGAGATGATCTCGCCGGTCGCGGCTTTGACCAGCGGCGGGCCGGCCAGGAAGATCGTGCCCTGATTGCGCACGATGACCGTTTCGTCGGACATGGCGGGCACATAGGCGCCGCCTGCAGTGCAGCTTCCCATGACGCAGGCGATCTGCGGAATGCCTTCGGCCGACATCTGGGCCTGGTTGTAGAAGATTGCGCCGAAATGGTCGCGGTCGGGAAAAACTTCGGCCTGATGCGGAAGATTGGCGCCGCCGCTATCGACCAGGTAGAGGCAGGGCAGCCGGTTCTGCATGGCGATCTCCTGCGCCCGCAGATGTTTCTTCACCGTCATCGGGAAATAGGCGCCGCCCTTCACCGTCGCGTCATTGGCGACGATCATCACCTCGCGGCCGGAAACGCGGCCGACGCCGGCGATGATACCGGCGCCGGGCGCCTCGTCATCATACATGCCGTTGGCCGCAAGCGTGCCGATCTCCAGGAACGGGCTGCCGGCATCGATGAGCAACTGGATGCGATCGCGCGGCAAGAGCTTGCCCTTGCCGGTATGGCGCTCGCGCGCTGTTTGCGATCCACCCTCGCGCGCTTTCGCCGAACGGTCGTGGAGCTCGTCGATAAGCGCCTTGTTCTTGCTGGCATTGGCCTTGAAGCTGTCGCTGTCGCGGTCGATCGCAGTCGAAATCACCGTCATGATGCGATGAGCTCCCGGCCGATGAGGTAACGGCGGATCTCATTGGTGCCGGCGCCGATATCGTAAAGCTTGGCGTCGCGCAAAAAGCGTTCGACCGGCCATTCCTTGGTATAGCCGGCGCCGCCGAGCGCTTGGATCGCCTCCAGCGAGACCTTCACGGCATTTTCGCTGGCAAAGAGGATCGCAGCAGCTGCATCCGTGCGCGTCGCGCGGCCGGCATCGCAGGCGCGGGCGACGGAATAGACATAGGCGCGCGCCGAATTCAGCGCGACATACATGTCGGCGATCTTGCCCTGCATCAGCTGGAAATCGCCGATCGCTTTGCCGAACTGTTTGCGATCGCGCACATAGGGCAGCACGACGTCGAGGCAGGCCTGCATGATGCCGAGCGGTCCGGCGGCAAGCACGGCGCGCTCGTAGTCGAGGCCGGACATCAGGATCTTCACGCCTTCTCCCTCCCGGCCCATCAGCGCCTCGGCCGGCACCGCGCAATCCTCGAAGACCAGTTCGGCCGTGTCGCTGCCGCGCATGCCGAGCTTGGAGAGCTTCTTGGAGACGCTGAAACCGGGCAGGCCCTTTTCGATGATCAAGGCGGAAATGCCTTTCGGGCCGGCTGCGGGATCGGTCTTGGCATAGACAACAAGCACATCGGCATGCGGCGCGTTGGTGATCCAGAACTTGGTGCCGTTCAGAATATAGCGGTCGCCCTTTTTCTCGGCACGCAACCGCATGGAGACGACATCGGAACCGGCGCCGACCTCCGACATGGCGAGCGAGCCGACATGTTCGCCTGAGATCAGCTTCGGCAGATAGCGGCGCTTTTGTTCCGGCGAGGCCCAGCGGCGGATCTGGTTGACGCAGAGATTGGAATGGGCGCCGTAACTGAGCCCCACGGAGGCCGAGGCGCGCGAAACTTCCTCCATGGCGACGACATGATCGAGATAACCGAGACCGGCGCCGCCGAATTCTTCCTCGACGGTGATCCCATGCAGGCCGAGCGCGCCCATCTCAGGCCAGAGCTGGCGTGGAAACGTGTTGCTTTCGTCGATCTCCGCAGCCAGCGGAGCAATATGATCGGCGGCAAACCGCGCCGTCGTTTCACGGATCGCGTCCGCGGTTTCGCCGAGCGAAAAATCAAACATGGCACTCCTCCCGCTGAAATATGTAGCGCGGGTTGCGGCGGGGTCAAAGTGCCCTTGATTGTGATGGCTCATTCAATTGCGAGAGAGCTTCCTCCCGGCGAAAGGCTTCGGGACTCTTATCCATCCATTTCCGGAAGGCCCGGAAGAAGGCGCTCGGCTCGGAATAGCCGAGCTGCACGGCAATCTCACCGATGGTCATCGATGTGTTCAGCAGCAGATCGACGGCGAGGTCGCGGCGAATATCGTCCTTGATGGCGGCATAGCTTTGTCCCTCGTCGTGCAGGCGGTGGCGGAGCGTGGAGGGCGGCATTCGCATATCGGCTGCAAGCTCGGTAAAGCGCGACCAGGCAGCCGGCGTGGCCAGATTCAGGCGCCGGCGGACGGCGGCGGCGATACCGGCATCATAGCGATAGCGCAACAGAATATTGGCGGGCGCGCCGCGCAGGAACTGTTTGAGCGCCTGTTCGCTACGTGCCACCGGCAGGTCGAGCAGGGCGCTGTCGAAGCCGAGCCGGCTGATGGTTTGCGAGAAACGCACTGGCGCGCCGAAGAAGAGCCGATAGTCGGCGCCTTGTTTGGGCTCCGCGCAGCGGAAATCGACGAGCCGGATCGGAATGCGCCGGCCGACCAGCCAGCAGGTGATGCCGTGCAGGATGATCCAATAGGTGCGATAGGCGAAGGCTGAACGCGGGCCGTTGGCATCCGTGAGCTCGACCTCTGCCAGACCGTCGCGGATGACGAGCCGTCCTCTGGGATCGTCGAGCACGACATCAAGGAAGCGCAGCGCCCGGCGCAGGGCGTGACCCAGCGTCGGCGCATGCAGCACAGAGTGGCAGAGCAGCGTGAAGCTGCCGCCGCGCATCGGTCGGCCGCCCATGCCGAAGAATTCGTCGTCGAGTTCGGCGGCGATTACCAGCCAGAGCGCGCCATAGGTCTCGGCCGACACCGGTTGATCGACCAGCGGCGGCAGTCCCACACGCGCAAGAATAGGCTCTGTCGGCTTATCCAGCCGCCGCAGGCTGTCGAGGGCCTCCTCGACAAAGGCCGGTGCAATCATGCGTCGCTCGATTTCCGCCATCGCGCCCTCTTTGTGGCAAAACTGTCCGAAATAATGGAGCAGTTCTGTCATCGCTTGCAATAGGTGGAGGGAATAGAATCGTACCCGTCGGTTGCGCTTGGAGGAGGTCGCGGCCGGCAGGGAGGAACAGGTTCATGTTGGTCCATGGAGCAAGCTTCATCGTAACCGGCGGCGGCTCCGGCCTCGGTGCTGCAACGGTGCGCGCGCTTGTCGAGGCAGGCGGGCGCGTGACGATCGCCGATCTCAATGCCGAAGCGGGCGAACATATCGCCCGGGAGTTCGGGAGCGATGTGCAGTTCGTCAAGGCCGACGTGGCCGATGAGGAGCAGGGAACAGCAGTGGTTGCCGCTGCCGTCGAAGCCTTCGGCGGCTTGCGCGGATTGGTGAATTGCGCGGGCGTGGCGCCGGCCGAAAAGGTGATCGGCCGCGACGGGCCGCACCGGCTGGAGAGTTTTGCCCGTACGGTGAGCATCAATCTCATCGGCACATTCAACATGATCCGGCTTGCCGCCGCGGCAATCCAGAAGACCGAGCCGGATGCGGAAGGTGAACGCGGCGTGATCGTCAATACGGCCTCGGTTGCCGCCTTTGACGGCCAGATCGGCCAGGCGGCCTATGCCGCTTCCAAGGGTGGGGTGGCGGCAATGACCTTGCCGATCGCCCGCGAGCTTGCACGCCACGGCATTCGCGTCGTCGCGATCGCACCCGGTATTTTCGAGACGCCGATGATGGCTGATATGCCGGCCGAGGTTCAGGCAGCACTCGGCAAGAGCGTGCCCTTTCCACCGCGGCTCGGTCGGCCGGCGGAATTTGCCGGGCTGGTACGCCATATCTTGGAAAACAACATGCTGAACGGCGAGGTCATCCGCCTCGACGGCGCATTGCGGATGGGCGCGCGCTGAGCGCTTCGCCCGAAGGAGGAAAGATGGTTTTGCAGGATCCCATCGTCATCGTGGGTGCAGCGCGCACCCCGATCGGCAGCTTTCAGGGAGAACTGAAGGAGGCGACAGCGCCGGAGCTCGGAGCAACGGCGATCCGCGCGGCACTGCAGCGCAGTGGCGTCGAGGCCGAGGTGATCGAAGAGGTCGTCTTCGGCTGCGTGCTGCCGGCGGGGCAGGGGCAGGCGCCGGCGCGCCAGGCGGCGATCCATGCCGGTCTGCCCTTCGCCACCGCGGCAAGCACCGTCAACAAGATGTGCGGCTCAGGCATGAAGGCCGTCATGATGGCGCATGACCTGATCGCCGCCGGCAGCGCTTCTGTGGCGATTGCAGGTGGCATGGAAAGCATGACGAATGCGCCCTATCTCCTTGACAAGGCCCGCGGCGGCTACAGGCTTGGCCATGGGCGTGTCGTGGATCACATGTTCCTCGACGGGCTGGAGGATGCTTATGACAAGGGGCGCTTGATGGGCAGCTTCGCGGAGGATTGCGCCGAGGCCTATCAGTTCACACGCGAGGCGCAGGATAATTACGCCATTGCCTCGCTGACGCGGGCGCAGAAGGCGATTGCCGAAGGCTGTTTCGAAAGCGAGATCGTGCCGGTCACGGTAAAATCAGGCAAAGCCGAGCAGGTGGCGAGCCGGGACGAACAGCCCGGCAAGGCGAAGCTCGACAAAATCCCGACGCTGAGGCCCGCCTTCCGTGACGGCGGCACGGTGACGGCTGCCAATTCCAGCTCGATTTCCGATGGCGCGGCAGCCCTGGTGCTGATGCGCCGCTCCGAGGCGGAGCATCGCGGCCTCAAGCCGCTTGCCACCATCCTTGGCCATGCCACGCATTCGCAGGCGCCCAATCTTTTCGCCACCGCACCGATCGGCGCGCTGCAGAAACTATCCGATCGCACCGGTCTGCCGCTTTCTGAGATTGATTTTTTCGAAATCAATGAGGCTTTCGCTGTCGTCGCCATGGCGGCGATGCGCGATCTCAATCTGCCGCATGAAAAGGTCAATGTGCATGGTGGCGCCTGCGCGCTCGGCCATCCGATCGGCGCTTCGGGGGCTCGCATCCTGGTGACGCTGCTTGCCGCACTGGAACGATACGACCTGAAGCGCGGCATGGCGGCGCTCTGCATCGGCGGCGGCGAAGCGACCGCCGTCGCCATCGAACGGCAATAGGAGGAGAGAACAGATGATCCTTTCCGACCTCCAGCAGCAAATCTCAGATCTCGCCCGCGACTTTGCCCGCGACCGGCTGGCACCGGGGGCGGCCAAACGCGACCGGGAGCATCTCTTCCCACGCGAGGAACTGAAGGAGATGGGCGAACTTGGGCTGCTCGGCATGCTGGTGCCGGAAACCTATGGCGGCTCGGATACCGGTGTGGTCGCCTATGCCGCCGCACTGGAGGAAATTGCCGCGGGCGACGGACCGTGTTCGACGATCATGAGCGTGCATAGTTCCGTCGGCTGTGCGCCGATCCTGAAATTCGGTACCGAGGAGCAGCGGCAGCGCTTCCTGCCGAAACTTGCCAGCGGCGAATGGATTGGCGGCTTTGCGCTGACCGAGCCGCAGGCCGGTTCCGATGCCTCGAACCTGAAGACCCGGGCGCGGCGTAACAGTGACCACTACGTGCTCGACGGCGCCAAACAGTTCATCACCTCGGGAAAGAACGGTAATGTCATCATCGTCTTCGCCGTCACCGATCCCGACGCCGGCAAGAAGGGCATCACCGCCTTCATCGTGCCGACGAATACGCCGGGCTACGAGGTGATCCGCGTCGAGGAAAAGCTCGGACTGCATTCCACCGATACCTGCCAGATCGCCTTCAACAACATGCGCATTCCCGCGGATTTGAGGCTGGGTGCGGAAGGCGAAGGCTACCGTATCGCGCTCGCCAATCTTGAGGGCGGACGGATCGGCATTGCAGCGCAGGCGGTCGGCATGGCGCGGGCGGCCTTCGAGGCGGCGCGTGACTACGCCAGGGAGCGCACGGCCTTCGGCAAGCCGATTTTCGAACATCAGGCCGTTGCCTTCCGCCTTGCCGATATGGCGGTGCGGATCGAGGCGGCGCGGCAGCTCGTCTTTCACGCGGCTTCCCTCAGGGAGGCGGAGCTTCCCTGCCTGTCGGAAGCCTCGATGGCGAAGCTCTTTGCCTCCGAGATGGCCGAGCGTGTCTGCTCAGACGCGATCCAGATCCATGGGGGTTATGGCTACATGGCCGATTATCCGGTCGAGCGCATCTACCGCGATGTGCGCATCTGCCAGATCTATGAGGGAACGAGCGACGTGCAGCGCATGGTGATCGCCCGCAATCTCTAATCGCCACATCCGGCCCTGCTTCCGGGAGGGGAGCACGGCTGGCACAGGGAGGAAAGAAAAAACATGGTGGATTCCGCTCGTTTGAGCCTGCACGTCCCCGAACCCGCCGTCCGCCCGGGCGGCCAGCCTGATTTTTCCAATGTCAAGATTGCCAAGGCCGGCTCGGTGCCGCGGCCGGAGGTGGATGTCGCGTCGGAAGACATCCGCGATCTCGCCTATTCGATCATCCGTGTTTTGAACCGCGACGGCGAGGCGGTCGGCCCCTGGGCAGGGTCGCTCTCCGATGAGGCGTTGCTGACCGGGCTTCGCGACATGATGAAGCTGCGCGCCTTCGACGCCCGCATGCTGATGGCGCAGCGGCAGGGCAAGACCTCCTTCTACATGCAGCATCTCGGTGAAGAAGCCGTCAGCTGCGCCTTTCGCAAGGCGCTCGAGAAGGGAGACATGAATTTCCCGACCTATCGCCAGGCAGGGCTGCTGATTGCCGACGACTATCCGATGGTCGAGATGATGAACCAGATCTACTCGAACGAGAGCGATCCCCTGCGCGGCCGGCAATTGCCGATCATGTATTCCTCCAAGGAACACGGCTTCTTCACCATCTCGGGTAATCTCGCCACCCAATATGTGCAGGCCGTCGGCTGGGCGATGGCTTCGGCGATCAAGAACGACAGCCGCATTGCCGCGGCCTGGATCGGCGACGGATCGACGGCGGAATCGGATTTCCACTCGGCGCTCGTTTTCGCCTCGACCTACAAGGCGCCGGTTATTCTCAACATCGTCAACAATCAGTGGGCGATCTCCACTTTTCAGGGCATCGCCCGCGGCGGCTCCGGCACTTTCGCGGCGCGGGGCCTTGGCTTCGGCATTCCGGCGCTGCGTGTCGACGGAAACGACTATCTCGCCGTCCATGCCGTCGCCCGCTGGGCGGCCGAGCGCGCGCGGCGCAATCTCGGCCCGACGCTGATCGAATATGTGACCTATCGCGTCGGCGCCCATTCGACCTCCGACGATCCGAGCGCCTATCGGCCCAAGACGGAATCGGAGGCGTGGCCGCTCGGCGACCCCGTGCTACGGCTGAAGAAACATCTGATCGTCAAGGGCGCTTGGTCGGAGGAGCGGCATGTGCAGGCCGAAGCCGAAATCATGGACGAGGTGATCGAGGCGCAGCGCCAGGCAGAGGCGCATGGCACGCTGCATGCCGGCGGCAGGCCTTCGGTGCGCGACATTTTCGAGGGCGTCTATGCCGAGATGCCGCCGCATATCCGCCGCCAGCGGCAGAAGGCGGGGTACTGACATGGCCAGGATGACGATGATCGAGGCCGTGCGCAGCGCCATGGACGTGTCGATGGCACGCGACGACAATGTCGTGGTTTTCGGCGAGGACGTCGGTTATTTCGGCGGCGTCTTCCGCTCGACGCAGGGTCTGCAGGCAAAATACGGCAGAACGCGCTGCTTCGATACGCCGATCAGCGAATCCGGCATCGTCGGCACGGCGATCGGCATGGCCGCCTATGGGCTGAAGCCCTGTGTCGAAATCCAGTTCGCCGACTACATGTACCCGGCCTATGATCAGCTGACGCAGGAGGCGGCGCGCATCCGCTACCGTTCCAACGGCGATTTCACCTGCCCGATCGTCGTGCGCATGCCCACAGGTGGCGGCATCTTCGGCGGCCAGACGCACAGCCAGAGTCCAGAGGCGCTTTTTACCCATGTCTGCGGCCTGAAAGTGATCGTTCCTTCCAATCCCTATGACGCCAAGGGCCTGCTGATCGCGGCGATCGAGGATCCTGATCCCGTCATGTTCCTGGAGCCGAAGCGGCTCTATAACGGTCCCTTCGACGGCCACCACGAGCGGCCGGTGACGCCCTGGTCCAAGCATGATCTCGGCGAGGTGCCCGATGGCCACTACACCATCCCGATCGGCAAGGCCGAAGTGCGGCGCGCAGGATCGGCGGTGACGGTCGTTGCCTACGGCACCATGGTGCATGTGGCGCTTGCCGCGGCCGAGGATGCCGGCATCGATGCCGAGGTGATTGATCTCAGAAGCCTGCTGCCGCTCGATCTCGATACGATCGTCAAATCGGTCTCGAAGACGGGACGCTGCGTCGTCGTGCATGAGGCAACCCTGACATCCGGCTTCGGCGCCGAAGTCGCGGCGCTGGTGCAGGAGCATTGCTTCTATCATCTCGAAGCGCCGGTCGTGCGTGTCGCGGGCTGGGACACGCCCTATCCGCATGCGCAGGAGTGGGACTATTTCCCCGGTCCCGGCCGTGTCGGGCGGGCGCTTGCCGAAGTCATGGAGGCCTGAGCCATGGGCGAATTCATCATCAAGATGCCCGATGTCGGGGAAGGGGTCGCCGAGGCCGAGATCGTAGAATGGCACGTGAAGACGGGAGATCCCGTCCGCGAGGACATGGTGATCGCCGCCGTCATGACCGACAAGGCCACCGTGGAAATTCCGTCTCCCGTCAGTGGCACCGTCACCTGGCTTGCCGGCGAGGTCGGAGACCGCATCGCGGTCAAGGCCCCGCTGGTACGGATCGAGACGGCGGGAGATGTCGGCGAGCCTCAGTCCGTTGGGATTTCGCAGACGCCGATTGCCGAAACGCCCAAGGCCGAAATTGCAAAACCTGCTCCGCCAGCGCCTATGGCGCCAGTGCCGGCGGAAAAGCCGCTTGCCGCTCCCTCGGTGCGGCTCTTCGCCAGGGAAAGCGGTGTCGATCTCAGGCAGGTGCAGGCGACCGGACCGGCCGGGCGCATCCTGCGCGAGGATATCGAGCAATTCCTAGGCCATGGGGCCGCGCCTGCAACGGCAAAGAACGGCTTTGCCAGGAAGACGGCGACCGAGGAGATCAAGCTGACCGGCCTGCGGCGCCGCATTGCCGAGAAGATGGTGCTTTCCGCCTCGCGTATTCCCCACATCACCTATGTGGAGGAAGTTGATATGTCCGCGCTCGAGGAGTTGCGCGCCACGATGAATGGCGATCGCAGGCCTGATCATCCGAAGCTGACGGTTCTGCCCTTCCTGATGCGGGCGCTGGTCAGGGCCATTTCCGAGCAGCCTGACGTCAACGCCACTTTCGACGACGATGCCGGCATCATCACGCGCTACAGTGCTGTGCATATCGGCATCGCCACGCAGACGCCGGCCGGTCTGACCGTGCCGGTGGTGCGACATGCCGAAGCCCGCGGTATCTGGGATTGCGCCGCCGAGATGAACCGGCTGGCGGAAGCGGCGCGCTCGGGTACTGCGACACGCGATGAGCTGTCCGGCTCCACTATCACCATCAGCTCGCTCGGCGCGCTCGGCGGCATCGTCTCGACACCCATCATCAATCATCCCGAAGTGGCGATCATCGGCGTCAACAAGATCGCCACGCGACCGGTCTGGGACGGCGCGCAGTTCGTGCCGCGCAAGATGATGAACCTCTCCTCCAGCTTCGACCATCGCATCATCGACGGCTGGGATGTGGCAAACTTCGTGCAGCGCATCCGCGCGCTGCTCGAAACGCCGGCGCTCATTTTTATCGAAGGCTGAGATCCATGAAAGAGATCGTCTGCAAGCTCCTCGTCATCGGCGCCGGTCCGGGCGGTTATGTCTGTGCCATTCGCGCCGGACAGCTCGGCATCGATACTGTTATCGTCGAGGCCGGCAAGCCGGGCGGCACCTGCCTGACGGTCGGCTGCATTCCCTCCAAGGCGTTGATCCATGCGGCTGAGGAATTCGACGCGACGCAAAAGATGCTTGCCGGCAAGAACCCGATGGGCATCCGCGTCGAAGGCGCCTCGATCGATCTCATCAGAACAATTGCCTGGAAGGACGGGATCGTCGGCCGCTTGACCAGTGGTGTTTCGGGGCTGCTGCAGAAGGCGAGCGTCAAGATCGTCCACGGCCGAGGCCATTTCCGCGACGGCAAGACGGTGGAGGTGGAGACGGAAACCGGCCAGCAGATCATCCGCGCCGAGACCGTGGTCATCGCCACCGGTTCGGATCCGGTGGAGCTTACGAACCTGCCTTTCGGCCGCCGCGTCATGTCCTCGACAGAGGTACTGTCGCTGACGGAGCTGCCGAAAAACCTCGTCGTGGTCGGTGGCGGTTATATCGGGCTGGAGCTCGGGACCGCCTTTGCCAAGATGGGGTCTGATGTGACGATCGTCGAGGCGACGCCGCAGGTGCTGCCGCAATATGATGCCGAGCTGGTACGCCCCGTCATGCGCAAGCTGACTGAAGGCGGTATCCGGGTGTTGACGGGTGCGAAGGCGATCGGCCTTGACGATAATGGGGAGGCATTGATCGTCGAAACGGCTGATGGCCGGCGAGAGACCCTGCCGGCGGACCGCATCCTCGTCACCGTCGGCCGCCGCCCAAGAACCGCAGGATCCGGTCTCGAAGAGCTCGATCTCGATCGTGCCGGCCCTTATCTGAGGATCGACGACCGTTGCCGCACGTCGATGCGCGGCATCTATGCGATCGGCGATGTGACCGGCGAGCCGATGCTTGCCCATCGGGCCATGGCGCAAGGGGAGATGGTGGCGGAAATCATCGCCGGAAAGAAGCGGGCCTGGGACAAACGATGCATTCCCGCCATCTGCTTCACCGATCCGGAGATCGTTAGCGCCGGCCTGTCGCCGGCCGAGGCGAAGGCGCAAGGCTATGAAATCCGCACCGGCCAGTTTCCGTTCAGCGCCAACGGACGGGCAATGACGATGCTGTCCGAAGAAGGCTTCGTGCGCGTCGTGGCCCGCGCCGATACCAATCTCGTGCTCGGCCTGCAGGCGGTGGGAGCCGGGGTCTCCGAGCTCTCGGCGGCTTTTGCTTTGGCCATCGAGATGGGTGCGCGCCTGGAAGACATCGCCGGCACCATCCATGCGCATCCGACCCGCAGCGAAGCGGTGATGGAGGCGGCGCTGAAAGCTCTGGGAAGCGCCCTGCATATCTGAGCCGAAGCCTGAGACCGTGGCCATCCGAAAGGTGAGGCGCTCCGGGATGATTGCAGCGCGTCTCTTTCCGGCTTCCTTGCCGGCGCAGCAAGGAAGTCTGTGTGGCAATGGCGAGTTGCCATCAGCGGCGGATATCGATGGCTTGGCTTGGCATTTTCTCGGCGTTTTGCAGGCTGCAATGAACCTGCCACAGGCAGGCGCGAGCGGCCTCGTGCTGCGGCGCGTCATCGACCTCGGGATGTCGGCATGGCCGCTGAAATAGCAGATGTGGGGAATGCACGGGAGCGAGCTTCGTGACAGATCATAGCGGTTTCAGGAAGCAGGCTTCTGGGAATCTGCGTCTTGATAACCATCATGAGAAATTGGCTCGTTTCACCTCTCAATTTACTGGGTGGGCCAAGAGTTCTTATCCCATCAAGAGCGCTAAACGGGCGGCCCGGCCTCGGCTGAGTCGAGCGATTGACAACGATCGCTTCGAGTCTTTCTCGCAACACCTAAGCGGGAACTGTGATCTTGGACGGATTTGGCTGGATTAGAGCGATTCAGTTGCGGTATCCGTAGGACTGCGAAGCGATTTGCGCGAGCGGGACAGCTAGAGACAGCACGTCCGCATCTCCTAAAGCAGGACCTTGATGAACGCGGATATGATAGCCGCCTGGGCGGTGGAAAATGGATTCCATGCGATGGATTCCGGGAATTATCGTCGCCATGACAATGCAGGCGTGATCACGATCGAGATAAAGAGGATGTCATTCCTCCTCATCGATGAGAGGCAAGGATTGCGACCGCGCCTCATATCGCGGTTGTTCAAAGACATATCCCTCACAAGCGGGAGCGACCGCTTGCAGGGTCTTCTTCTTGACCGCAATCCCACTCATTGAGCGCTGACGCTGTCACCACAGGCCAGCCAATTCAGGTGGCGGGTTGTGGCTGACGCCGATCAGCACCGTCGCAAACGTTCAACACTTTCAATATTTCTTCTTGCGAACGATCTTGTTGCCGCGGGGTCCGCTCACGACCGGTGTTCGGTCGCGGTTTTCTGCAAGCAGGTTCCGCCAGCGTTCCAGGCGACCGGCGAGCAGGGCGCCGCTTGCGACGGCTGCCTGAACCGCGCATCCCGGTTCATGGGCATGGGTGCAATCGCGAAAGCGGCAAAGCGGCGCCAGTTCAGTTATTTCAGCAAAGAGGGTGTCTATACCGTCGGCAACATCACTCACGTAAAGCGTTCTTATTCCCGGCGTATCGATGACCCAGCCACCGCCTGAAATTGCATGCAGGGATCGCGCCGTGGTTGTGTGTCGGCCCTGCGCGTCATATTCGCGGATGGTGCCGGTCTTTTGCTTTATGTCAGATTCTGGCCCAGTCATGGTGTTCACCAGTGTTGATTTTCCGACACCAGAAGACCCCACCAACGCAACCGTTTGGCCAACGCCGCACCAGGGCCTCAACAGGGAAACGGCGTCCGCGGAGCGCCCATTCAAGGCAACGACAGGCAGGTCACGCTGCAAAGCCTCGGCTTGCGCCTGGAACATGCCGGCATCTTCCGCGGTGTCGGCCTTCGTCAGCACAATCACCGGATTGCTCCCGGCCTGGTTGGCCATGATCAGGTAACGTTCCAGCCGAGCAAGATTAAAATCGGCATTGCACGAGGTCACGATCAACAGGGTGTCGACGTTGGCGGCAACAAGTTGCTGGCCACGTCCGCCTTCCGGGCGTCGTTGAAAGACGCTTTTTCGGTCGAGACGTCTGATAAGCATGTCAGTCAGTGGATCGGCAAGAACCCAGTCGCCCACCGCGTAGTCACCAGTACTGGTATTGGCTGGAAATTCCAGTCCGACCGGCCCGGTGACATCGATTGCCTCGATGCGTGCCCGGTGAACTGAAGCGATGCGTCTGGGGATCAAGCCCGCTTCGCTGGGCTGGACCTGGTCCGCGAAGAATTCAGACCACCCAAGCAGTTCCAGCGGTGAAGAAAGTTGGGAGCTGGTCAAATCTTGTTCCACTTTCAGTAAGGCTGCCATAAGGGGTTTTTGAATGATCTTCCGCGGCGTTTCGCCTAGCTGCGTGGATGATCCCGTTTTGGCAACGAGGTTGCGTAAGCAGCAGCTTCTCCGGGGTAGGGGAAATCGTCCCCGAGCTGACGGTCGCCATCGTAGACTTTGAAGCTAGGCCCCTCAACTTCAACGATCTTATAACCATTCACGTATTCGATCTTCGGTGTTTTCCAGCCCATCAAAAGCTCTCCAGTGCGGTTCGAGGGTTGTCTCTGAACATGGTGCCAAGACCTCATACACAGCGGTCTATGACCTATCAGGTGCTTCACGATTAGCCAACGCCGGTTCGATCCCGTTCAAGACCCCCGTTCGTCTGCAAATTCGGCGAAGAGTCACCGCCAGGCTGGTTTATAGGTGATCAATGGGGCACAATGGTGAGGGCGATTGCCTGACCGACGTGGTCGAGCCCGCCGGCTCATAGCTTTGCCGTCAACAAACTCGGCGGCAAGCAAGTGGCCTCGCGCCTGCGCCCGCATTTCCCTCGACCAGACGCGCGACTGACCTTCAATCTCGCAAGGCGATCTATTTCGACCTGCAGTGCCAGCCGTATTGCTTAGGGAGAGCACCGAGCAGGCCGTTAATACGTGCTCGTTCGGGGTTTCGCCGAACCAATCGCGCGGCCAAAAACCGGCAGCACAATCCGTTACCCGTTGACGCTCCGAGCAGTCGCAGCGCTACCGCCGCCGGCAGCCCGGAGCGTAGCAAGCGCCTTGGCCGAGAAGAGCGCGTAAATGATCAGCGGAAGACAGACGAGATAGGATGTCCGGATGCCAGCATGTTCGGCAATGAAACCGAGCAGCGGCGGCGCCAGGAAGAAGACGACAAAGCTCATCTGGCCGAGGGCGGCGACGTTGAGATACGCCGCGCGATCTGTGCGTTGGGCCGCCGCCGAAACGGCGAGAGGATAGACCGCGCTGCAGCCGGCGCCCATCAAGGCAAAGCCCGCCAGCGCGACATAGGGATGCGGCGCCCCCGACACGGCGCAGATGCCGATCGCCGAAAGAACAAGCAACATCGTGGCGACGGCCCGCGCGCCAAACCGATCGACCAGCGGATCGACGAACAGGCGCGCCAGCGCCATGCAGAAGGTAAAGAGCGTCAATCCCAATCCGCCAATGAAGGGCTCGACCGAAAACACATCGCGCATATAGATCGCCGACCAGTCGATCCCGGCACCTTCGACGAGAAAGGCCGCGATGCCGATCACGCAGAGCGGCATTAGGCCCCAGGTGGGAAGCGCTACCAGCGGTGCCTTGCCTTCATGCAACGCGATCCGCGCCGGCGCATTCCGCATGCCGGAAATCGCCCAGATGCCGATGACAAGAACCGTGACAAAGGTGGCGGCGAGATGGAGTTCCATCGAAATGCCCGCTTGGCGGACGACCGATGAGACAAGCGCCGTGACGAAGAAGCCGAGGCTCCAGAAACCATGCGCCCTGTTCATCACGCCGCGTCCTAGCTGCGCTTCGATGCGGTCGATCTCAACATTGAGATTGATCTCCAGCGCCCCGGCGAGCAGCCCCTCAACGAAGAGCACACAGAACACGACCGGCGCCGCACCGATCCACGGCACCAGCGACAGCAGCGCAGACGTGCCGAGAACAGTAATGAATGCCGTCGTACGCGCGCCGAGCCGGGCGATCAAGGGCGAAGATAAAGTCAACGAAATCAAGGCGCCGATCGCAGCCCCTATCAGCGTTAACCCAAGCTCGGACTTATTGACGCCAAGCGCAACCTGCAAATCCGGCATCCTCGACAGCAGCGCCCCCAGCGACACAGCGAAGAGAAAGAAGCAGGCATAGATCCGCTGCTGCGGCGCGATTTTCATGATGCAACTCCGGGGATTGACGCGTCGAAGCAGAGCACGCGCGTATGGACCTGTGATGTCTATCTCACAGGGCCCAAGATCGAAACTTGTTTCTGAGGGAATGTGTCGGAGAAAGTGATCTTGGGAACCGGCGCGATTTGCCTAGCGCGGTGACGTGCGCGTGCCGTTTGATCGAGCTTGCCGCCGTGAACGGCGTCTGCATCATATCCTTTGTCCGCAAGCATCTTTCGCGGACGGGTGACGGGAATAGCAAGAAGTTGAGGGACTGCCTTGTAATCAGAAACCTCGCCACCTGTTCGGATGAAGCCAAGAGGGCGACCTTGACCGTCTGCGCGGGCATGGATTTTTGTCGTAAAGCCGCCGAGTGATCAACCAACAGCCTCCTTATCAGTCCCCTTTTGCGCCAGCAGCCTGAGAATGGCCCGGTATGAGCGTGCTATCGATCATGTGCTGCCAGTCGTCGGTTAAGCCAAGCTCCACAAGTGTCTCAGCACGGCAACGGTAGCGGAGCTAATTCTTGATTGGACAGCCAGCTCCGATTACGAGTCCGATGACGACTTGCAATAAAAAGGTAGCGATGTCACCGAATGAACCAGCAAAAGCCTAGAGCAACGCTACGAACCGTTGCCCAGCACCTCGGCATTTCCGTTACCACCGTGAGCCGAGCGCTCAAAGACGGGCCTGAAGTGAATCAGGAGACGATCGATCGCGTCAAGCGCGCGGCTGACAAGCTCGGGTATAGACCCAACACAGGTGGGGTCAATCTTCGCACAGGGCGCTCCCAATCGATCGCAATGGTGCTTTCATTCGAACGACAGGAGCAGCTTAATATCGTGACGGCGTCACTGCTCGTTGGCATCTCCACGGCCATGAAAGCGAGAGGCTATCGCACCGGTATCGTTCCTCATCTGCAACACGACGATCCGCTTGACATCGTCCGCAATCTGGCCCGCGAGGGTTCGGTTGATGGAGTGATCATCACGCATACGCGTCCCC
This sequence comes from Rhizobium indicum, assembly GCF_005862305.2. Lineage (NCBI taxonomy): Bacteria > Pseudomonadati > Pseudomonadota > Alphaproteobacteria > Hyphomicrobiales > Rhizobiaceae > Rhizobium > Rhizobium indicum. The sequence continues at coordinate 147,725 of NZ_CP054026.1, forward strand.
AGGATGAGCGGGTAAAATATTTGCTCGAGATCGGGATGCCCTTTGTCACGTTTGGCCGGACTGAACTCCTGAGCGCCCACCCGTATGTCGACCTCGACCACGAGCAGATCGGCGCCGACGCGGCAAGATTACTGCTAGACAACGGACATCCGAACCCCTTGCTTTTCGCGCCGTCGAGCCAATTCAGCTACAGCCTGCAATTCGTGAAAGGCTGGACGAAGACCTTCAACGCCCGCAACCTGACCGTGCCCGATGAATTGATCCATTTTTCGGCGACGACGCCGCAGAGCGGCGTCGATATGGCGCGGGAGGTATTGCTCCGTCATCCAGAGTCGACAGGCGCCTTTGTCGCGTCTGACGAGGCAGGGCTTGGATTCATCACCGCCATGCAGCAGGCGGGCCGGCAGATCGGTAAGGATTTCGGCCTTATCACGTACGGCGGCGCGAGGTTACATGACTTTCTGAGCCCGCCGACGAGTGCATTCTATTACCCGCATGCTGGCATTGCAGACCTGCTTTCCGAAATGCTGGCCCGCGCGATCGATGGCGAAGATTACGCGCAACTACGCCGCGTGGTCCCTGGCGAATTTGTTGATCACGGCAGCCATATCCTCAATCCCTGATCTTCCGTAACGTTATGGATGGAGCTTTCATGGTCGAACATGAAATGGCTCCAAACAAAGCCTTTTCGGTTGACAAACAACTGATGATCGCTATTCGTAACGTTACGGATAACGTCGAGCCACTTCGACGCTAGCCGAAAATGGCCAAAAGGTCGGCGGCAATTGTCTTGAGGAGAACGTGCCGCCTGCTACCGGTGTCTGAGCCGTGGGAATTGGTGCCGCAGTGTTGCTGGACGCAGCGGAGCATCGAACAAAATTTATGAATTGGGATCCCGCAGCGAGCCGATACGGCCTCGTTTCGGGAAGGAGAAATCGACTGCCGCGCGGGATCACCCGTCGGCTTGAGAGGAGGAACCTAATGAACTGCACAATGAACAGTTTGGCCCGCAGCGCATCGTCGCTGCTGCTTGCCACAGCAATAAGCCTTGCTACTACTGCGATCGCCCACGCGGATGTTACCTTGACGGCGATGTTCCCTTTCACCAAGGTGGACCCGGATTACGCTCGACTTCAGGAAACCTATGAACGGTTTCACGCTGCAAATCCTGACATCACGATCAATTTCGACTATCTCGATCACGATGCATATCATAACAAGATGCAGGCCCTTGCGATCTCGGGTAACTTGCCTGACATTCTCACGCTTTGGCCCGGAAAGCGCACCGGCTACCTCACGGGCCGCGGCTACGCCAAGGATCTTCGCGACCTGATCAAGCGCGATGGCGTTGACAAGCTCTTGCGCCCTGTGTCTACCCAGGCACAGGCGGCCACGGGCGAAGTTTACGAGATCGGCGTACCCTTCGTAAACTTTACCAATGTGGTCTACGTGAACCGCAGGCTGTTGAACGAGGTCAAGCTCGACTATCCGAAGACGCTCGGCGAAATGATCGGGCAATCGAAGGCCATCCGCGCTGCGGGATATCGTCCGGCCGTCTTCGGCGATCAATCGAGTTGGGTGCTGCAGTCCTGCCTGCTGTCGGTCATGGTCGGTCGCATGGGCACACCTGAATGGTTTGCCAATGTCCTTAAAGGCGCCGATGGTGCAGCCTTCACGGATGCGCCTTTCGTTGGCGCGCTCAAGAAAATTCGCGAAATGGTCGACGCCGGCTTCATCGATCCCAGTGAGCCGTCCACGACACGCGAACAGGCGCTCTCCGCGTTCGTGAGCGGACGCAGCGTCTACTTTATCGGCGGTATTTGGGAGGTCGTGAACCTCACTTCGGCGTTGCCGCCCGAAATGAAGGCGGACGTCGAAATCCGTTCGCTTCCAGAGATCGAAGGCGCGGCCCTCGCCAATTCCGACTCTTCCTCCGGTCAGCCCTCCACAGGGTTCGGCATGTCCGCCAAACTCGACGACGAGAAGAGTGAAGCGGCATGGAAGTGGATCAAGTTCAATCTCGATCCATCGAATAAGGACATCGATGTCAAATACGGGATGCTGCCGATCTACGCGCAAGACGTGGGTGTCGGCGACATGCTGAGCGATCCGTTGGCGAAGAAGAGCTACGCCTTTTCGTCGTCCATCGTCCATGTGCTGCCGGTTCTTGATGATCGCCTAGACGCCGAAGGGGTGATGCAGGTCGTCAATGCCGGATTGCAGGAGCTTGTTCTAGGTTCGGTCACGCCGGAGGAACTCGCTGCGAAATACGAAGCTTGGGTCGCTGCGAACGACAGCAACCGAAAGACCAAGTAGTCACCCGAGTGAACTCCCAAGCAGCCGTGGGAATGCTCCCGCCAGGACAATTGGCGGGAGCATCCCAGAAAACCTATCCGCATCGATGAGAAAGAGCCTGACGTGGCTTCCGCAGCAAAATCTGATCGCATCAGCTATGCGATACTGACCGCACCGGCCCTGCTCATCTACGGGCTCGTGATCGTCATCCCGGTCGTCTACAGTCTCGTGCTCAGCTTCACTGACTGGGCGGGCGCGGGCATTCCGAACTTCATCGGCTTTACCAATTACGTCGTAATGTTTTCCGATCCCATCTTCTGGTGGGGCCTGCGCAACAACGGCCTTGTCATACTCGTGTCGCTGATCGGCCAGATCCCGCTGGGCTTCTTTCTCGCCTATGTCATTTATCGGCGTCTGGTCAGAGGTGCGGGTTTCTTCGAAGCGGTCATATTTTTTCCGGCGCTGCTTAGCCCCGTGGTGGTGGCTTTGCTGTTCGGGGTCGTCTTCGCCCCGACGGGCCTAGTCTCGCAGATCATCGGCCGCGCGATCAATGACCCAATGTTCTCGCTGACCATATTCAACTCGAAGAACACGGCAATTCTGCCTTATCTGATCGTGCTGCTTTGGATGTATACGGGCATCTATTTCATTATCTTTCTTGCCAACCTCCAGAAGACGAGCCCAGAGATGCTGGAGGCAGCCGTGCTTGACGGCGCAAACGAGTGGCACATCCTGAAGTCCCTTATCCTGCCGCAGCAGGTCCCTGTATTCCTGACCTCAGCGATCTATGCAGTCGCCGGAAGCCTCAAAAGCTTCGAGATCCTCTGGATCATGACAAATGGCGGTCCGAGTTACTACAGCAGCGTACTCGGCCTCTATATGATCCAGAATACCTTCTCATTCTACAAATACGGCTTCGGCAGCGCCATTTCGGTGGTCCTCATCCTGCTCAGCGTATTTCTCATCTTGATACTGTCGGCCATCGCCGCGCGGTTCACGCGCGTCTACGAAGAAGGGACCCACTAGGATGTCGAGGTTCACATCTAGCCAGGCGATGGTTCCTATGCCGTTTCGAGTTGCGGCCTACGCGGCGCTCGGCTTCTTCACCATATTCACGACGTTTCCGCTTATCTGGCTTACCTATACGTCGTTCAAGCCGGAGACGGAGATCGTTTCCAACATGGTGGCCCTGCCGGTCAACTGGACGCTGAATAACTATATTCAGGCCTGGAAATTGGGCGAGTTCTCTCATCTGTTCGTCAATAGTCTGATCTTCTGCGTGATGACGACCGTCATCGTCGTCTTGTTCTCTGTTTCGGCAGCATTCGCCTTTACCAAGATTCCTTCCAAGCTGACCCCGATCATGTTCTCGTTTATCGTCATGGGGCTTCTGGTGACGATCTCGTCGTCGATCGTACCGCTATTTATCGCCGAAAATTTCCTTGGACTTACCAACACACATCTCGGGATCATCATTCCCTACGTCGCCTTCAACATCTCGTTTGCCGTCTATCTAGCGGCGGCGTTCGTCCGTTCGATTCCGAATGAGTTGATCGAGGCTGCCAAGATGGATGGCGCCGGCTATCTCAGAATTTACACGGCGATCGTGCTGCCGATGGCGCGACCGATCATCACGACGATCGCCATTTTTACGTTCCATGCCTGCTGGGTGGAATATGTACTCGTCTACATGCTGTCTTCGGACGCAACGATCCGCACCGTGCAGATCGGGTTGAGTCTCCTCAAGGGGCAGCTCTCATTCAATTTCGGCTTTCTTTTTGCGGCGGTCGTGATCTCCAGCCTGCCGCTGCTCGTCCTCTACCTTCTGTTCAGAAAACACCTTCAGGCCGGGTTCTCCATGGGCGCGGTCAAGGGCTAGGCCCAGCCCGTGTCGTCACTAATTTTCAAAAGCGGGAGTAACGAACATTCTTTGTGTAGAAATCCTTGGACCGCGTCAGGCGCAGGTCTCCCAACGGCCGGATCCGCAAGCGTCCGGCGACATCGTCAAGATCCAGGTCCTGGTCGCGCCCATGTGCACGGAATGGCAATCCTGGCGTTCTGGCAAGCTTTCGTGTGAGCTCGGTCATGAGGCGGTCGGCGTTGTTGTCGATGCCGCACAATCAAAGCGCCTGAAGGTCGGCGACCGCGTCATCGTCATGCCGCATGCCGGTTGTGGCGTCTGCCCGGCTTGCCGCTCGGGGGAACACATCCACTGCACCTCGCAGCGCGATCTTTTGGACGAGACGGGTTCATCGTCCGGCATCGGCTGTTACGCCGAATTTTTGTTGAAGCCGGATTACCTGCTGCAACCTGTCCCTGACGACATTGAGACGCATCACGCCGCAATGGCGATTTGTGCCCTCGGTCCGAGCTTCACGGCGATGCACCGCATGCAGGTAAGCCCACAGGATACCATGCTGATTTCCGGCTGCGGCGCCGTCGGTCTTGGGGCGATCATCAATGCGCGAACAATTGGCGCGCGCGTCATCGCGCTCGAATTGAACCCATATCGCGCTGCGCTGGCACAGGAGTTGGGAGCAGAGCTGGTCATCGACCCCCGTGCGCCGGACCTTATCGAGCAGGTGCGGGCCGCAAGCGGCGGTTATGGTGTGGACGCCGCCCTTGACACCAGTAACAATGAGGGCGCTCCAGCGGTTGTCCTGGAGTTGCTGCGGGCGCGGGGAAGGTTGGCCTTCGTCACCTGGAGCGGTTCGCTACCGGTCAACCGCATCACCGGCAAGGGTATCGACATCTTCGGCGCTTGGCACTGGAACCATGACGTCTTCGCCGAAGAGTTGTTGCAGCGCGTGCGCGATGCCAGGCCGCTTCTCGACAGATTGACCACGCATCGCTTCGCCATGTCGGAGGTCGCGTCTGCCTTTGCTCTTCAGGAAACCGGCAATTGCGGAAAAGTGCTGCTCTATCCGGGCAAAACTGCTCAGGCTTGAGGGCCTCAGAGACAAGATGCGGCCGGGGACGCGGTGGCCGCCGCCCGCCAACAGAATCAATTTGGGAGACTATTCATGACGTTCAGACTCGGTGGCTATGGGATCGAATACGGGGGTGATCCCGAAGCTTATGCACGCGCACATGTCGAATTCGGGTACAACGCGGCCTACATGCCGAACATCAAGCTCGAGAACCGCCAAGAAATCGCCGATCTGGTGAAAAGCTTCGCTGCCGCCGATCTCGTTTTTGCTGAAGGAGGGGCCTGGAAAAACCTCATTGCCCATGATGACGTGACGCGGAAAGCCAATCTCGAACATGCCGTGCATCAACTGGCTCTGGCGGACGAGCTGGGAGCAGGCGCCATCGTCGCCTACCACGGAACCGTCGGCCACCCCGGCGACCCGTGGCAGCTGAGCGACAATTACGACTATGGCCCGCATCCAGACAATCAAAGCGAGGCTGGATTCCAGCGCGCGGTCGATACGGCCCGCTATGTCATCGATATGGTGAAGCCCAAGCGCACCAAGTTCTCGTTGGAGATGGTGCCGTGGCTGGTGACCGATACCCCGGAAAACTATCTCAAATTGCTAAAGGCGATCGACCGGCCGCAGTTCGCAGCCCATATCGACGCGGCAAATATGGTCATCTCGCCGCGGCTCTATTTCAATACAGGAAAGATGATCCAAGATTGTTTCGCCCTTCTTGGACCCTGGATCGTTTCGTGCCACGCGAAGGATCTGGTGATGAAAGGCGGACCTGGAACGATCTCTTTCCATTTGGATGAAGTCGTGCCTGGCGAAGGGAATCTCGACTACACGGTTTATGTCACCGAGATTGCAAAACTCGGGCGCCAAGTTCCGCTCATGCTCGAGCATTTCGATGTGCCCGGCTATCGGCGTGGCCTTGCGCACATCAGGAGGGTCGCACGCAGCGCAGGGGTTGTTTAGAGGCCGTCACGGCGGCGCAAGCAATCGTAACAAAGCGCTGTTCTAAGCGGATCAGCAGCCGGGAAGGTCAAGCGGCAGAGAAGCCACGGCAAAGCCTATGTATGCCGATACCCAACATGTGACACCCGCCAGTGGTTCGCAGACGGTCCACTGGGATAACGACGCCAGCGACTGCATCGTGCCCGCTTGCGGAAGGTTGCAAACTCGGGGAAATTGCGAAACAGACGTCGGCTTAGCGGTGTTCGGAGATGATTGAAATTGAGGCCCCCTTTGAATTCATCTGTGGGATCGAAATGCGGGTCGCTAGCTCCGGGTCTTCAAATCATGCCGGAACGAGGTTAGATCAGCCTCTGCAAACGTTCGAACCGTGACTGCCATGATGCGCTTTCGTGGAAGCCGGGATATCAGCAAAGAGTTGCACCGACCTTGGAAAGCTTCGAAACCTGCTGGTGAACAGCACCGCCATCAATTTCCCTTCCCCTATCGTCTCAACCATCAGAAAATTTTCTCATGACCAATCCTATCAGCGTCTATTCGATGCCCGGAACGTGTTTTTTCGATCTCGCTCCTGCTGCGGGTGGCGAGCCCTATCGCATATTCCTTTCCATTCCGGCGGAGAAACCGCCGGCGGGAGGATGGCCGCTTCTCATCATGACCGACGGCAACGCCACTTTCCCCTTCGCGGTCGCCAGCTTGGTCACCCAGGCACCTTACCCTACGGGAACGAATGTCGGTTGGGGGGTGATCGCGGCGATCGGCTACCCTTCCGACGAGCCCTATGATCCGCTCCGCCGGTCTTGGGACCTGGGGCCTCCGCCGGTCAAATCCTATCCGCCGTTCGTTGAGGGCGGTCCGCCGGTTGTCATCGGAGGGACCGGCAAGCTGGTGGATTTCATCGAGAACGAGCTTATACCGCGGATTGCGGAGATGGTGATCCTGGATCCGATGCGCCGATCGCTTTTCGGACATTCCTTCGGCGGCCTCTTTACTCTCTACGCCCTGTTCGAGCGCCCAAGTCTGTTTGCCAATTGGATTGCGGCCAGCCCAACCATCTATTGGGAGAACAGTGAAATCCTCAAGAATGAAGCGCAGCGTCAAGACGCACCGGGGAATGCACCTTTCCTGCATTTGTCCGCCGGAGAATACGAAGGCGATGAGCTGGCACCCTTCCAGTACCGGAACGAGGATGCCACTGCACGCCTGGAGAAGAGGAAGACGGAACGGACCGTCCTCCTGGCGCGGGAGATGGCGGAGCGATTAAACGGCACTGCCGACGGATTGCGTACCGAATTCGAGCTTTATGCCGGTGAGACCCACATGTCCGTTCTTGCGGCGGCCGTCAATCGCGCGGTGAGCATTGCGTTCGCCGTCCAGGATTTGACCGACAGGTGACGCTCTCTGCAGGTACGATCCGGCGGTTAGACGATCGTATTTGAAACGAACATCCTCGTGGCGTGCACTCGTAACGTCAATGCCCACATGGGGCGTTCAGGATTACATCGTCTCTCCGTGTTGCCCGAAACCTCATGGTCCCGACCGGGTGCAAAGATGGTCACAAAAGCGTGATTATTAAGTTGACTCCAATTCTCCTGTTTGAGTAAACGACTTTTAGCAGTGGCCGGAGGGGGCGGCCGGCACACTGCCCGATATTGGTCTGACAGGGGATAGTATGACAGTGGGACTACAGGGAAAATTGCGCGTGTTCACAAGCCGATTGGTTGCGAGCAGCGCTTTAATAACGGTGTCGTTCGGATCGGCAGGTATCGGCTGGGCACAAGACAATTCGGCCGAAGAGGCAACGCAATTGGCTCCGATCGTCATAACCGGCAAGTCGGATCGTGTGGTTGGCCCTGATCGCACCATCGTTGCCAAGGATACCGCCACAGGCACCAAAACAGATACTCCGGTCGTCGATGTACCGGCGTCCGTGTCGGTGGTGACGCAAAAAGAGTTGGAAGAGCGTCATGTGGACAATCTTCAGCAGGCGGTCGCTTATACCGCCGGCGTCTTTTCAGATGAGTTCGGCAACGACGACCGGTACGACTATATCAGAATTCGCGGCTTTGATCAGACGGCGCTCGGCACCTATCGGGATGGACTGGCGGCGCGTATTCCCGCTTGGTTCACGGCCAGCCGCCTCGAACCCTATGCTCTTCAGCGCGTCGAGGTCCTGAAGGGATCGACGTCGACCCTCTTTGGCCTCAACGGTCCGGGAGGACTCGTCAATGCGATCACCAAGCGTCCCTTGGATGAGAAGCATGGCGAAGTTTACACGTCTTATGGGGATGGCACCAAGGAAGTGGGTGCGGATTTCGGCGGCCCAATCGATGCCGATGGCGTATGGACCTACCGGCTTACCGGACTTGCCAAGGACGGTGACCAGGGCTTGGATTATTCGAACGACGACCGCACCTACATTGCACCGGCATTGACGATCAAGCCGGAAGAGGGGACCTCGCTCACCATTCTGACCGATTATTATAAACGCGATGGAACGGGCGCACGGGGCGTTCCGACCGGCGCAAATATCGATATCGACACCTTCCTCGGCGAACCAGACTTCAATCGCTTCAATACGGAGCAGGTCGACATCGGATATCAGTTCGAGCACGAGATCAACGACAACCTGACCTTCCGCTCGAATGCCCGCTATACGCATCTCGAGCTCGACTATGCTGAAGTTTATGGCGCATCGCTGGATCCGACGGCCAATCGAACGGCGTTCTCGGTTGACGGCATGTCCAACCGCTATGCCTTCGACAATCAGCTCCAGTACGATACTGGATGGGACGGGATCGACAGCAAGACGCTGGTCGGCGTCGATTACACCAGTGACAATACGCGCGAAAACATCCTGTTCGGCACGGCCGGGCCGATCGATATTGATAATCCGGTCTATTGCGGTCTTTCCTGCATTAACCTTGGCCCTTACGTGAACTGGCGCGTCAAGCAGCAGGCGCTCGGGATCTATGCTCAGGAGCAATTGACGTTCGACGACCGATGGATCGTTACCCTGGGCGGACGATGGGACCAGGTTCACACGACTGCGGATTACCTCGATAGCGGGACAAGCGACGACGACACGGCGTCAGCTTTCACCAAGCGTGCCGGACTGACGTATAAATTTACGCCGAATCTCGCAGCTTATGCGAACTATTCGGAAAGCTTCCAGCCGCTCGTCGCGCAGACCGCAAACGGCTACGCTGTGACAGGATCGTTGAAACCACAGCAGGGTGAACAATACGAGGTTGGCCTCAAATATCAGCCGGATGGGTTTGACGGTCTCTTCACCTTGGCGCTGTTTGATCTTACCCAAACGAATGTGCCGAGCTATGTCAGCCCTCTGGTGCAGGAGCAGATTGGCAAGGTCGGTGTGCGCGGCATCGAACTTGAAGGGAAAGCCGCAATCAACGACAGGCTCAATCTGACGCTTGCTTATTCCTATTGGGATGCTGAAATCCGTGAAGACGGGACAGGCGGCAATGTCGGTAACCGGCCTTCCCGCGTGCCGCGACATCTGGCATCGGCCTGGCTCGATTACAAGATTCCGGGAGATGGATGGCGCGGTGACCTGACGATCGGGGGAGGTGTCCGCTATATCGGTCAGACCTACGGTGACGATGCAAATACGGTGTCGCTTGCCAGCTATACGCTGGTTGATGCCGCGGTCAGCTACAAGGCGACCGAGGACGTGACGCTGGCCGTCAATGCGACGAACCTCTTTGACTATAAGTATGTCGCCACCAGCTATTTCGGAACTGAGTTCTACGGCGATCGGCGTAAGGTCGTCGGCACGCTGAAGTATTCCTGGTAAAGTGCCGGACGCTGCCTTTGTCCGATCAAGGCGGCGTCCGCAATCTGAGCGTCGAAATATGCTGTAATTCCGACTGTTTCAGCGCCGCGCCTCTGAAAAGACGCGCGGCGCTGTAGTCGGCGTCGTGGATGACCGCTTGTCTGCGGATCTTCGCTGACGGAGCAAAAACGCTCCTATTCATGGCGGACTTTCATCACCGCGATGACGCCCACCGCCCTGCGCGCAACCCTCAGCTGGCGCCGCGCTTCCGCATCATCAGCATTAAGAACGGCGCTCCGATGAGTGCGGAAACAAGACCGGCCGGGATCTGGTAGGGCGATACGATCGTGCGGCCGACGAAATCAGCCGCAACCATAAGCCCCCCTCCGATCAGAGCGGCGCCAACCATTTGCGGCAGCGCGCGCGCCAATCCCGCCTCGCGCGCAAGGTGAGGTCCCATGAGGCCGATGAACGACAACGGGCCAACCGTGAGCGTCGCGGCAGCCGTCAACAATCCTGCGAGGCCAAAGAGCGCAAATCGCGATTTTGCCAAGGGTATGCCGAGCGCCGCCGAAGGCGATGGCCCAAGAGGAAGGATGTCAAGCCAGCGGCGAGCGGCGAGAGAGACGGCAATCAGCACGGCGCCGAGCGCCACCTCCATTGCGGCGGTCGACCCCTCGATAAGATAGGTGGACCCGCTCATCCACCGCATCAGCAGAACTGCTCTCGGATCTCCCGTCGAGCTCAACACGCCGACGACAGCATCGACCATCGCGCTTAAGGCAATGCCCGCCAGCAGGACTCGTTCAGGCGCGAACGCCGATCGCCGGGAACTGGCGAAGATGACAAAAAGAACGCTGATCGCACCGGCCACGGCAAATGCAAATTGTCCGGAAAATCCTGGAGCGACGGCAAACAGGGCAATAGCAACACCGAAGGTCGCACCGGCACTGATTCCCAGAACTTCGGGACTTGCCATTTCGTTTCCGGTCAGTCGCTGAAGGATCGAGCCCGCGACCGCAAGCATGGCGCCCGATGTCAGGGCGGCGAGGATTTTAGGTATCCTGATCGCGAGGACATCGACCGAAAATTCGCCTGATGTAAAGGCCCAGCCGCCATTGACGTCGCGTCCGAGAAAAGCGCTGACCATCAACAGGACGAGCAGGCCGGCGGCCGCGATGATGACCGGCCGAGTTCCATCCCATCGACGTGGCCGTCTGAACGCCGGCGATTGCTGTAGTCTATGACGGATCTTCAGCCGCGGCAGGAGCGCGAGAAGCAGCGGCGAACCGAAGATGGCTGTTACCGCCCCCGTCGGCAAAAAATCACCAAGTCCGCCGGCGACGAGTTGCAGGATGGAGTCGGCGAAGAACAGCAGTCCGGCGCCGATCAGGGGAGACCAGAGGATGAGCTGTGCGGGACGCCGTGCTCCGGACAATCGCGCAATCGTCGGCGCGACCAGCCCAATGAAACCAATCACCCCAACGGCGCTCGTGACAAATGCAGCAAGTGCTACGGCAAGGGCGACGACAACGAAACGCAGGCGGACCAATCTGACGCCGAGTGCCGTGGAACTGCTCTCGCCAAGATCGAGCAGCGAAAGCGGTCTCATCACGAAAGCGCAGCCGATGGCGATGACAGCCAACTTCCAAAGAAGCGACAGGGGAATGACCCAGCTTTGCTGTGCCAGCGAGCCGGCGCCCCAGATGAACAGGCTCGAGAGGTAGCGCTGGTTCAAATAGGTCAGGATGGCAGCGAGGCCGCCGCACCAAAGACTGAGAACCAGCCCCGATAAAACAAGCGAATAAGGCGAAAAACCGCGGCGCGCGCCCAGGCTGACGACGATCGCGGCAGCGGTCGCACTGCCGATCAGAGCGACAAGATCGCGGCCGGCGCCAAGCAAGTCGGGAAGAAACAGCGATGTTACCACCAGCGCCAGGTTTGCTCCGGCCGACACGCCAAGGGTGGTAGGATCGGCGAGCGGGTTTCGCAAAACTTGCTGAAACAGCGCACCGGACAAGGCAAGCGCGGCTCCGGCAATCAGCGCTGTCGCAAGACGGGGAAGCGTCGAATAGGTGAACACCATTCGCGTGACATCGTAATCCGGTCGAGCCATTTCTGACATCGCAGGAGCGGCAAGAAACCACGATGCCACGCCTCCACCGCACATCAGGAGGAGGAGGACAATTGCTGGCCCGATATTGTCGCGGCGGGATACCATCAAGCGTCCTTTTCCAGAAGATCTGTCAAAAGGCCCGCGAAGCGCATGGCCTCGTTCACCATCCCGAACATCAGGGCTGGCGGCAGAATTGACAGATGGCCTGGACGCGCAAACGAAAGCCTGTTCCACAGCGGGCTCTGAGCGAGCTTTGGAAGAACGTCCGGAGGAATTGGCTCAAAGGCGATTAGACGCGCGTCTGGATCGGTGACCTTGGAGAGATCTTCAATCCCGATCGTTTCAAAGCCCCAGTAATTCGACTCTCTGGTCCAGGCGTTCCTGACACCGATGCGCTCGAGCACATTGTGGAACAGTCCGGGACTCGAGTAGATGCGGGCATGGCGGGCATCCATGAAATTCACTAGGGCGACCGGCGGCAGGTTCTTGCCCTCCAGGCGACTGCGGCATTGCGCAAAGAAGACGTCGGCGCGCGCGAGAAACTGCTCTGCTTCATTCTCACGGCCAAGCTCAACGGCCAATTTACGCGTCGCCGCGATGGCAGCGGTAAGAATAGGTCCAATGCCTGGCGTAAAGATTTCCAGCCGAACGACTTTCGCCACCGACTGCAGCTTGGGCAACAGCTCATCCAGGTAGGGTGTGGTCAAGATAATGTCGGGCTTCAGCGTGACGAGAATTTCAAAATTGACCTCGAACGCACTGCCGATATCGACGACGGATTTTGGCATCGGCGGCTCGACAACCCATCTGTCCCAATCGGCGAGGTCTGAAATCCCGACCGGAGGCAATCCGAGGGATAAAAGAGTGGACGCAAGACCGTAGTCGAGGCTGACGATCCTTGGGCCTATCGACTGTGCAAACAGCGGAGCTGGAATGAGTGAGGCCGCCGCGAAATGCAAAAAGGTGCGCCGCGAAACCCCCATTGATCGGCCGGCCTCAGCAAACATAGGCGAGCGGATAGGGCAGGTTGGGCGCGGAGATCACATCCATGTCGATCCCATAGATCTCTTGCAGCGTGTTCGGCGCGAGGATCGCGCTCGGCGTTCCGCTGGCAACCACGCGACCGCGTTTCAATGCATGGATCCGATCGCAGAAGCGGGCGGCCATGTTGATGTCGTGGAGAACGATGACGACACTCCTTCCACCCTCATGCGCCAAGCGTCGCACAAGTGAGAGCACCTCGACCTGATGAGCAACGTCGAGTGCCGCAGTCGGTTCGTCGAGCAACAGGCAGCGAGCATCCTGAGCGATCAGCATCGCAATCCAGGCCCGTTGCCGCTCACCGCCCGATAGTGTTCCCATGATACGGTCGGCGAACGTTTCGATATGCGTGGCTCGAAGGGCTTCCTCGACTTTCTCTTCATCGTTCTTGGTGAACCGGCCGAGCGCTCCGTGCCACGGATAACGACCGCATCCCACAAGCTCGCGGACCGTCATTTCCGATCCGGTCGTGACATCCTGGGGTAGATATGCGACCGAACGCGCAAAGGCGCGTTCGCTATACATCCTCAGATCCTGGTTCCCGTAAGAGATCGATCCAGTGCTCGGCGCAAGCTGACGAGCTAACATTTTGAGAAGACTGGATTTTCCGGAGCCGTTGTGGCCGACCAGCGCGACAACTTCTCCTGCCGGAAATTTAAGACTGACGTCGCAGAGAATTTCGTTCCGCTCTATCAGAAGACCTATATTTTCGGCGACAAAAGTTTCAGCCGTGCGAGGTGGATCTTGCATCGGGAGTATAGCCACGTGACATCCTTTAACCGGGTGATAGGTCGGTACTAAAGATGAGAGCGGCAATCAACTATTTTCGTTAGTCCTCCGCCTAGGTCCTCGTCATGCTCTTGCAAGCGGCCAACCTTTCGGCCAACAAGGCTGGCTCCTGTGCCGCCTTGCGTTAAAAGCGATTGAGGAAATGAGGAAGCAAGAATCCTCTCCGGCGTGCATGTTTCCGAGAAAATTTCGTGATTATCGTTATTTATCAGTTTGTTGACATACTCATCGCGACTCGTCCGAACGAGGTCTATCAACTCTAGATTGCGCAATATGGCATAAGCTGAATTATGGAACTTACTCGCTACTTGAATTCTCAGGATCTGCCGTGGCGCATATCCTCGCCTTGCGATAACTTCTTTCGTAAGTTCAATCAGGCGCTATGGTGCGGCAAGGCAAGGCGAGGCGAGGTCGAACAATCCTCATGACAGAACAAGATACCAGCCACCCCCTGGAGCGGATGACGATTGTCGGTGATCTCGAGGCTGCCTCCTTCGTTCCCTGGATCCGGCGCCACGCTGCCAAGCTTGGGCTCTCGCACACCATATCTCATGCGAGTTCCATGCGGATCGAACTTGAGGTTGCTGGGCCGGAAGAGCTGATCGACATGATGGAGATGGGATGCTCTCTCGGGCCTATCGACGTATGGGTCGAGAGGATAGAACGCACAGCGCTCAGCGCCAAAAGACCGAGTGCCCGGCTGTAGGATACTTCCTCCGTGCATATTATTTACTCAATGTTGCCAATGCGAAATAATTATGCAAACCTGATGGCGTTGAGGCGGAATTGCCACGACGCCGACGCGGGACTTGATCGGCAAGCATTTGGTTTTGTTTGGGAATTCTAGTCATGCCTTCCGATACGACGGGCTTTTGGACGCCAGTCGCCCTCTCCCGGGATTTGCCGGCCGGAACCGTCATGCCGGTGCGGACGGCAGCCGGATCGATTGCCCTGTGGCGCAGCGCTTCGGGGCGCATATCGGCATCGGCGGATCGCTGTCCGCATCGCGGCATGCGCCTGTCTCACGGCTTCGTGCGCGGTGAGACGCTCTCCTGCATCTATCACGGGTGGAGCTATGGCCAGGCCGGAAACTGTCTGCGCATCCCCGCCCATCCGGGGCTGACGCCACCGGAAACCATCCGCGTCGCCACCCATGATGTCGAGGAAGCGGACAGCGTGATCTGGGTGGCCGTGGGCACGCCCGCATCGAAGCCGCCGGGGCTCGAGGGCCTCATTCCTCTGCGCTCCCTGACGGTGTTCGCCGGCATCGCCGCGATCGAGGCGGCCGCCGGCGGCAAGGCGAGCACTGATGGTCTTGTCGAGATCGACGCATCCATCGGGACCATCTGTCTGCTATTATCCGCCCAAGAAGACGGACAGACGCTGATCCATGTGCTGCTGAAGGGTGACGCCGGCCTTGCTGCGGGCATCGGCGCTTCACGGGCCGCCGAAAGCCTGCGCCGCCGGGCTGAGGGTCTTCAGAAAAAGGAGATCGCGCAATGACCATGCAGGCGATGATCGATGAATGGTATCCGGTCGGGCTTTTCAGCCAGCTCGACAGCGCAGGTCGTGCGACGGCGTTGATGGGCGAGCCGATCGAAGTGGCACGCGATGCCGATGGCAATGCGAAGGTGACGGGCAGAGACGGCCGCGTTCTGCCGGTGCGTGTGCGGTACGGTCATGTCTGGTCCTCCCTCGGCGAGCCGCAGAAGGAACTTTTTCCGATTCCCGAGGCTGATCAGCCCGGCCGTCGCTTCGTCGATGTCGGCGTGGTGCGGGTGCGCTGCTCGCCCCTGCGTGCCGTCGAGAACTTCCTCGACATCGCCCATTTCCCCTTCGTCCACACCGACATTCTCGGCGCGGAGCCGCACACCGAGGTCCAGAACTACAAGGTCGAGATCCGCGAGGAAGAAGACGAGGTCTGGGCAACGCAGGTGAAATTCTACCAGCCGCAGGCCGCCAAGTCGGCAAGCGGCGGCATCACGACGGAATACATGTACCGCGTGCCGGCGCCCACCTGCTCCGTACTTTACAAGACCTGCCCGCCGCGCCCGAGCGAATGGGACGTGATCACGCTTTTCGTGCAGCCGTTGGCTGAGGACCTCTGCGACGTCTGGCCATGGATGGCGCTCTTCGACGACGAAACCGCGATGACCGACCTCATTCATTTCCAGCAGACGATCTTTCTGCAGGACCGTTCGATCCTCGAAAACCAGATCCCGCGGCTGCTGCCGCTCGACCCCGGCATGGAAATTCCGACGCGGGCCGATCTGACATCGATCGCTTACCGGCGCTGGCTGAAGCGCCACAACTATACCTACGGCGCACAGCTGGTGGCGCAATGAAGCTCTACGACTACATTCTCTCGCCCAGTTGCTACAAGGTGCGCCTGATGGCGGCGCTGACCGGCGTGAAGCTTGACCTGCGCCCGGTGGATTTCCATCCCGGCGCCGAGCATCGCGGCCCCGAGCTGCTTGCGCTCAACCCGGCAGGCTCCATTCCGATCCTGGAAGATGGGGATCTGATCCTGACGGAATCGTTGGCGATCCTCGTCTATCTCGCCGCCAAGGCAGCACCCGAATGGCTCGGCAGTGGTAAGGCCGAGGAAGCGGCGCGGGTGCAGCAATGGCTGTCGTTCTCCGGCCGGCTGACGGCAAGCCTCGGGGCAGCGCGACTCCATGAAATGCTGTTGCGGCCGGGCGATATCGGCGCGCTGCAGGCCCAGGGCATCGCCGCGCTTCGCGAGCTTGAAGCTGGGCTTGTCGAGCAGGGCCTTCGCGGCATGCGCTTCCTCGCCGCCGACCGGCCGACAATTGCCGACATCGCCTGCTTTCCCTATGTGGCACTGGCTCCCGATGGCGGCGTTACGCTGGATGCTTATCCCGCGATCCGGCTCTGGTCGCGGGCGCTGCGCGCCCTCGACAAATTTATCGAAATGCCTGGTATCCACCGGCTGCACGAGTTGAAGCCCGAACCTCATATCGAACCGGGCGAGGCGTGACATGGCTGGCTATCTCCTGAAGAACTGCGCAGCCGTGATTGTCGACGAGGGCAAGGGACCGGCCGTCCATCGCAATGTCGATCTCCTTACCAACGGTCCGGCGATCCTGGCGATCGGCGAAAATCTGGCGGCGGACGCACTGCCTGCCGGCACGACCGTTCAGGATGCTGCGGGCTGGTTTGTCTATCCGGGTCTCGTCAACACCCACCATCACTTCTTCCAGTGCTTCGTGCGCAACCGCGCCGATCTCGACTGGACGAAGCTCTCGGTGATCGAGTGGCTGGACCGCATCTACCCGATCTTTTCGCAGCTCAACGAGGAATGCTTTTACCACTCCTCCGTCACGGCGATGGCCGAGATGGTCAAGCACGGCTGCACCACAGCCTTGGATCATCAGTACAATTTCCCCCGGCACGCCGGAAAGCGGTTGATCGACCGCCAGTTCGAAGCGGCCGAACTGCTCGGCATGCGTTTCCATGCCGGCCGCGGCGGCAATACCCTGCCGAAGTCGGAAGGCTCGACCATTCCCGACGAGATGCTGGAAACGACCGACGAATTCATCGCTGACTGCGCCCGGCTGATCGACACCTATCACGATACCAGCCCCTTCAGCATGCGCCAGGTCGTGGTCGCCCCCTGTCAGCCGGTCAATTGCTACCGCGAGACTTTCCTGGAATCGGTGGCACTGGCGCGCGATCGCGGCGTCATGATGCATACCCATGTCGGCGAAGGCGAAAGCCCGGTCATTCAGGCGCGCCACGGCATGCGCACGGTCGACTATCTGGAAGAACTTGGCTTTGCCGGGCCTGATACCTTCTATGCCCATTGCTGGGAGCTGACCCACGACGAGCTCAGGAAGATGGCGGCCAGCGGCACCGGTGTCGCGCATTGCCCGGAACCGGTCTATCTGGTCGGCGCTGAGGTCACCGACATTCCCGCCATGGCAGCCTTCGGCCTGCGCGTCGGCCTCGGCTGCGACGGTGCTGCCTCCAACGACAATTCCAACCTGATGCACTGCCTGCATTCCGCTTACATGCTGCAATGCCTCGTCGCCTCCGGCCGCGCCCATCCCGTGCCGCCGCCGGTCGATTTCCTCGGCTACGGCACGACAGGGGGTGCCAGTCTGCTCGGCCGACGCGATATCGGCCGGCTGGCGCCCGGCATGGCCGCCGACCTGTTTGTGATCGACACCCGCCGTATGGATTATGTTGGCACGCGGCACGATCCGCTGAGCCTGATTGCCCGCGTCGGTATCGGTATGGCGACGGATATGACCATGATCAATGGCCGCATCGTCTGGCAGAAGGGCGAATTTCCCGGGCTCGACGAAGCCAAGCTGTCAGCCGATGCCGAGGCCGCACTATCCGCCGTGGAATTTTAAAAAACCAAAAGAGGGAACTGAGAACATGACCAAACTGACCCGCAGAAACCTGATGACGGCCGCTGCCGCCACCGGCCTTGCCGGCGTACTCGGCAGCCGCCTTGCTTTGGCGGCCGACGAGCCGCTCGGCATCACGCTGGTAATCCCCTCGCCCGTCGGCGACGTTGGCTGGGGGCATGCGCTTGCCGCCGGTCTCGAGCCGATCAAGGCCGCTTACGGCGACAAGGTGAAGGTCACCGTGCTTGAGAATATCGCGGAAGGCCCGGACGCCGACCGCATCATGAACAAGACCGTCGCCGACGGAAACAAGTTCCTGATCGCCGGCTCTTTCGGCTATCAGAACGGCGCCCTGCAGATCGCCCGCCGCGATCCGAGCGTCACGGTCCTGCACGCCTCCGGCTTCCAGGTCGCTCCGAACTTCTCGCCCTTCGCCGCCAAATATTTCCAGGGTACCTACCTGCTCGGCATGGCTGCGGCAGCACTTTCCAAGACCGGCAAGCTCGGCTCTGTCTCCGCCTTTGCCATCCCTGAGCTCATTACCTCGATCAACGCCTTTACGCTCGGCGCCCAGGCCGTCAAACCCGATATCGAGGTCTCGGTGGTCTGGGTGAACTCATGGTTCGATCCGGCCAAGGAGCAAGAAGCCGCCAAGGCTCTGATCGCGCAGAAGTGCGACGTGATCTTCTCCAACGCCCAGGACACGCCGTCTGTCATCTCGGCCTGTGAGGAAGCCGGCGTCTACGCCTTCAATCTCAATTCCTCGATGAAGAAATATGCGCCGAAGACCTATCTCGGCTGTATCGCGACGGACTGGTCGCCGTTCTTCAAGGCTTCGGTCGATGCCCACCTCGCCGGCACGTTCAAGGGCGCCAATACGTTCCTCGGCGTTGCCGACAAGGTCGTCGAAGTGGTCGACTGGAACCCGGATATTCCGGCTGACGTGATGACCAAGATCAAGGAGATCGAGGTAAAGATCGCCGACGGCAGTTTCTCGCCCTTCACCGGGCCGATCGCCAAGGCCGACGGCAGTGAAGGTGTCGCATCGGGCGTAACCATGGCCGACCCCGAGATCATCGCCATGAACTGGCACGTCAAGGGCGTGTCCACGCCGCTGCCGAAATAAGTCATGACCACCCCGCTCCTGTCGCTGCGCGGCATTTCGAAGAGCTACGGCCAGATCCATGCCAATCAGGCCATCGATCTGGACGTGGCGTCGCAATCGATCCATGCGATCCTCGGGGAAAACGGGGCGGGAAAATCGACGCTGATGAAGCTGATCTACGGCGTCGAGCAACCGGACGACGGAGAGGTCGTCTGGGAAGGAGAACCCTTGCGCCTTGCCTCCCCTGCCGAGGCAAGGCGCCACGGTATCGGCATGGTCTTCCAGCATTTCTCGCTGTTCGAGACCCTGACCGTCCTGGAGAATATTCGGCTGGTCGTGCCGGGCCGCAAGGCTGAGCTCAAGGAACGCATTCGGACGCTTGGACGGGAATTCGGCCTCGAAGTCGACCCGCTTGCCCATGTGCATGCGCTGTCCGTCGGCGAGCGGCAACGGGTGGAGATCATCCGAAGCCTGATGACCAACCCGAAACTGCTGATCCTCGACGAGCCCACCTCCGTCCTGCCGCCGCAACTGGTGGAGAAGCTCTTCGACACGCTGCGACGACTGCGCGACGGCGGCGTTTCCATCCTGTTGATCTCCCACAAGCTCGAAGAAATCCGGGCGATCTGCGACCGGGCGACGATCCTGCGCGGCGGACGCGTAACCGGGGATGTCGACCCGCGTGAACATGATGCCCATGACCTTGCCCGCATGATGATCGGCCATGACATGCCGGCGCCGATGGCGGCGCTGCCACTGTCTGGTGGCGAAAAGCGGCTGGAGATCATCGGTTTGGACTATCAGCCCGACGATCCCTTCGCGGTGCCGCTCTCCGGCATCAGCCTCGAGGTTCGTGCCGGCGAAATCCTCGGGATCGCCGGTATTTCGGGCAACGGCCAAGGCGAGCTTGCCGCGTTAATTTCAGGCGAGACGGTGCTGGGGCGCGACCAACGCGACCGGATCTACATGATGGGGATGGATGTCGGCAGGCTCGATGCCGCCGCGCGGCGGACGCTCGGATTTGCCTTCGTTCCGGAAGACCGGCTCGGACGCGGCGCCGTGCCCGAAATGTCGCTCGTCCTCAACAGCCTGCTGACGGCCCATCCGCTCAAGCTTTTGCGGCACGGTCTCGTCGACAGGGGGCGGGCGACGTCGTTCACCGATGATTGCATCCGCCAGTATGATGTGCGCACTCCCGGCCCGGATGCGGAAGCTGGCACCCTGTCGGGCGGCAATCTGCAGAAGTTCATCGTTGGTCGCGAAATCATGCTGTCTCCCAAATTGCTTTTCCTGGCGCAACCGACCTGGGGCGTCGATATCGGCGCCGCATCCGCCATCCGCAGCCGTCTGGTCGCATTGCGCAATCGGGGCATGGCGATCCTCGTCATTTCCGAGGAGCTGGAAGAACTGTTCGAGCTCTGCGATTCCATCCAGGTGCTGCATCACGGCCGGCTCAGCCCGCCGCTCGCAACGCGGGACACGAAGCCCGAGGAGATCGGCCGATACATGATCGGGGCACAAGCCTCGCCCGAGAAAGTCCATATATGAGCGCTTGGTCCCTTGCTTTCGTTCCCACCCTGGTCCGCCGGGAGCGCGCCTCGCTTGCCGCGGCCCTGTGCGCACCTGTCATAGCGCTCGGGGGAGCGATCACACTTAATCTCGGCCTCTACGTTTTGATGGGCCGCGACCCTGTCGCGGTTGTCTATGCGATGCTTTTTGAGCCCTTCCTTTCCTGGGCGTCATTTTCGGAAGTGCTTTTGAAGGCAGGTCCGCTCCTGCTCATCGCCCAAGGACTGGCGATCGGCTTTCGCGCCAAGGTCTTCAACATCGGCGCCGAAGGCCAGTTCATTCTTGGCGCGATCTTCGCCTCTGCCATTCCGGTCTGGTTTCCCCAGGCAACAGGCCAATGGATCTGGCCGGCGATGCTGTTGCTCGGCGCCATCGGCGGCGCTCTCTGGGCTTCTCTCACCGCCTTCTGGCGCGTACGCCTCAATGCCAACGAGATCCTCGTTTCTTTGATGCTGAGCCTCGTTGCGGCGCAGCTGCTGAACTATTTGCTGCTCGGCCCCTGGAAAGATCCGAATGGCTTCAACTTCCCCCAGTCGGTGATGTTTCAGTACGATGCGATGGTGCCGACCCTGATCGCCGGTACCCGCGTCAATGTCTCATTCCTCATCACGCTCGCTTTGTCTGTTGCAGCCTGGGTCTTCATGCAGAGGAGCTTCATCGGTTACAAGCTGCAGGTCGGCGGTCTGGCGCCGCGGGCTGCCGGCTATGCCGGCTTCAAGGAAGGTTGGGCGATCTGGCTTTCGCTGCTGATCGGCGGTTTTGCGGCCGGTCTTGCCGGTGCCGCCGAAGTCGCCGGTCCGCTCGGCCAGCTGCAGCGTTCGGTCGCGAGCGGTTATGGCTATGCGGCCATCATCGTCGCCTATCTCGGCGGCCTGCATCCGATCGGCATCGTGGTCTCGGCGCTGGTCATGGCGGTCATCTATATCGGTGGCGACAATGCCATGGTCTCGGCCAACCTGCCGATCGCTGCCGTCCGTGTCTTCCAGGGCAGCCTGCTGCTCGCCTACCTAATCGCCGTCGCCTTCGTGCGCTATCGCCTTGAACGGCGCCGCGCCGCTCACCGGAGCCCATCATGAACGCCATCGAGTTCATTCTTGCCGGCATGCTCGCGGCTGCGACCCCGTTTCTTCTGGCAGCCCTCGGCGAAATGGTGGCCGAGCGCGCCGGCGTCCTCAACCTCGGGGTCGAGGGATTGATGGCCTTCGGTGCCGTGCTCGCCTTCATTATCGTCTATCAGGGCGGCGGACATCTCCTGGGATTCGTCGTCGCCGGGCTCGGCAGCGCTGTCCTTTCACTGCTCTTTGCCTTCGTCACCCTTGGATTCCGGGCAAACCAGGTGGCGGCGGGCCTTGCCATCGGCATTCTCGGCCAGGGCCTTTCCGCGCTTTTCGGCAAGACCTATGAAAGCCTCACGGTCAGGGGACTTCCGAAGCTCGCCCTTCCCGGGCTTTCGGAATTGCCGGTTATCGGTGGCCTTTTCGTCCAGGACATCGTCGTGTGGATTTCACTCGCCGCGACGCTGGCTTTGTGGGCGATATTTGCCTACAGCAAGATTGGTCTTATCGTCCGCGCCGTCGGCGAGAACCCGAAGGCCGCTCACGCCATCGGCTATTCGGTGATATCAGTCCGCGTCCTCGCCATCGCCTTCGGCGGTGCGATGGCTGGTTTCGCCGGCGCCTATGCGTCGGTGGTCTATACACCGCTCTGGGCCGACGGGATGATCGCCGGGCGCGGCTGGATCGCGATTGCCCTCGTCGTCTTCGGGACTTGGCTCACGGGCCGCATCTTTCTCGGCGCCTGCCTTTTCGGTGCGGTCTCGCTGATGGGGCTTGCTGCCCAGGCAACCGGACTGGACGTTCCCTCGCAGCTGCTCTCGAGCCTGCCATATCTCGTCACGATCATCGTGCTCGGCATCATCTCCGCCGACCGCCGCCTGCTGAAACTGAATGGCGTTGCTTCGCTCGGCGAACCATTCGAGCGATAAAAGACGCGCGGCGCTGCAACGTGCCGGCGAAGAAGGTCAGCCGCGATCAGGCTTTTTTCGGCCGTGCGCTTCAAATTGGACGAGCAGCGACTTGAGTTCGATCTCGCGAACGCGGCGTGCCGCTTCATCCGGGCTGACCCATTCGAGAATACGCTGACCCCGCTCCTTGAAATTGCCGCTGATGTCCGTGACTTCAATCTGAAACATGTCGACGATACAGGGCGCCACATCGCCATTGTCGAGTTCTTTCAGATAGGTATAGCGGCCGACCGGTTTCTTCTTCACTACCCCGCGCACGCCTGCCTCCTCCCAGGCCTCGATTGCTGCTGCTTCGAAAGGCTTTTTCCCTTTCATCGGCCACCCTTTCGGGATGACCCAGCGCCCGCTCTCGCGCGATGTGATCACCAGGATTTCGACCTCGGATCCGGCATTGCCGTGGCGGAAGCAAAGTGCGCCGTATTGTTGACGGAATGCACCGGCGAACAGCGTTTCAGGAACGGCAGCGAGCTGCCGCAGCAGTGGCTGGGATTTGTCCGGTCGAGGCTTCCTGCTTTTTTTGCTCGGCGTCATAACGAATGAATTACCGAATTTGCTTGTTGCTTCAATTGCCTGGGCGTGTTTATGACAGATTTATGACAATCGGCCGCACGAGGAAGGTTCCCAGGCATGATGAGCATTTTTCGCAAGCTGATGCCACGGGAAGACAGATTCTTTGAGATGTTTTCCAAGCACTCGAAGACCGTCGTTGCCGCCGCGCACGCCCTCGACCAACTCCTGAAGGGCAATGACGTTGAGAAAAACTGCGAACGCATCGTCACATTGGAAAACGAGGCCGACGATGTCACGCGTGAGGTTCTTCTGGCCGTTCGACGAAGCTTCATCACGCCCTTCGACCGGGGTGACATCAAGGACCTTATTCAGTCGATGGATGATGCGATCGACATGATGCACAAGGCAGTCAAGACGATCCGTTTGTTCGAACAATCGAGCTTCGATCCGCTCATGCAGCAGATGGGCAGCGAAATCGTCAAGGCGGCAAACCTTGTCGCGGAAGCGCTACCTCTCCTCGACAGATTGGGAGCCAATGCGCAGCGTCTCACGGCCATCGCGGAGGAAGTCACCCGAGTGGAGGGACGTTCCGATGAGCTCTACGACCAGGGTTTGAAGGATCTGTTCTTGCGTCATGGCGCCAGCGGCAATGCGATGGCCTACATGATCGGAAGCGAAATCTACGGAGAACTGGAGAAAGTCGTCGACCGCTTCGAGGATGTCGCCAATGAAATCAGCGGCATTCTCATCGAGAACGTCTGATGGATGCCTCCCTCGCTCTGCCGCTGCTGGTCGGCCTGGTCGCTATCGCCCTGTTCTTCGACTTTCTCAATGGTCTGCATGACGCGGCCAATTCGATCGCCACGATCGTCTCGACCCGCGTCCTGCGGCCACAATATGCCGTCGCCTGGGCGGCGTTCTTCAATTTCATCGCATTCCTGTTCTTCGGCCTGCATGTCGCCGAGACACTGGGGACCGGCATCATCGATCCTGCGATCGTTTCGCCACAAGTGATCTTCGCAGCACTCATGGGCGCGATCATCTGGAATATCATCACCTGGATTTTCGGGATTCCGTCGAGCTCGTCGCATGCGCTTGTCGGTGGGCTGGTGGGGGCTGGTCTGGCAAAGGTGGGCTTCAACTCGATCGTCTGGAACGGCCTTCTAAAAACCGTCGGTGCTATTTTCGTATCGCCAGCCATCGGCTTTCTGCTTGCCCTGGTGCTGGTGCTCGCAGTCTCCTGGCTATTCGTCCGGCAAACACCGTTTGCGGTGGATCGCACATTTCGCATCATGCAGTTCGTATCCGCTTCGCTCTACTCGCTGGGCCACGGCGGAAACGATGCGCAGAAGACGATGGGCATCATCGCGGTGCTCCTGTTCAGCCAGGGATATCTTGGCCCGACATTCTACGTGCCTTTCTGGGTGGTCATTACCTGCCAGTCGGCAATGGCTCTCGGTACGCTCTTTGGCGGATGGCGGATCGTTCATACCATGGGGTCGAAGATCACCCGGCTCAACCCCATGCAAGGTTTCTGCGCGGAGACCGGCGGAGCGTTGACACTCTTCGGAGCGACCTGGCTCGGTATTCCCGTTTCGACGACGCATACCATCACCGGAGCTATCATCGGAGTGGGCGCGGCTCGTCGTGTCTCAGCCGTGCGCTGGGGATTGGCCGGCAACATCGTGATCGCCTGGATCATCACGATGCCGGCGGCTGCAGCAATATCCGCGGCGTTCTACGGCCTCGTATCTTTGCTGCAATGAAGATGGCGAGGCAATCGCCACTTGCCCTTCCCGCCTGAGCTTTGCCGCCGCCAAATACCGACGAATAATGTGGGCAGAATCCGCTCTGCGGTCTGCGTCATCGCGACTTCCATATTGCGTGCACTGCACAAATAGAGCGCTCCATGGCTGCGATTACGTTAGCAATCGCACAAAGCAGA
This sequence comes from Rhizobium indicum, assembly GCF_005862305.2. Classification (NCBI taxonomy): domain Bacteria; kingdom Pseudomonadati; phylum Pseudomonadota; class Alphaproteobacteria; order Hyphomicrobiales; family Rhizobiaceae; genus Rhizobium; species Rhizobium indicum. The sequence goes on from NZ_CP054026.1 coordinate 173,186, forward strand.
AGCAGAAAATAACAAAGCCTAAGAAATAGGCATTCGTCAATTCTTCGCATTTCTCCTTTTGCTTCATGCCGTTACCATCTCCTTTCGAAATTGGCACGCTGATTGCAGGTTCAGATGCGCATCGGTCAACGGCGACCGGCGCGGATAGGCGCGGCATAAGCGCCTACATTAGACACCGACGTCGCAAGGTCTTTGCTCCGGGATACTCCCATCCCCTGGACGCAATTTCCGGCGGCGTTTTTTTGTGTCCAGATTCAGCCAGCAGAGGGAACCTGCGCATGACAAAGAATTTGCAGACTGGGATTTCGACAAGCGGCATTACCCGCCGCAGCATGCTTAAGACGACCGCAGCGGCTGCCCTCATCGGCGCCGTCAAGGCTGCCTTTCCGTCCGGCGCCTTCGCAGCCGGAGCAGGCCCTGAGGTGAAAGGTGTCAAGCTCGGCTTTATCGCTCTAACCGATTCCGCACCGTTGATCATCGCCAAGGAAAAGGGCTTTTTCGACAAGCATGGCCTTCCGGAAACGGATGTGGCCAAACAGGCATCCTGGGGTGCGACCCGCGACAATCTCGTGCTGGGCGGCGCAGCAAACGGCATCGACGGTGCGCATATCCTGTCGCCGCTCCCCTATCTCATGCATACCGGCAAGGTGACGCAGAACAATAAGCCGGTGCCGATGGCTATCCTCGCCCGGCTCAACCTCGACAGCCAGGGTATTTCCGTCGCCAAGGAATATGCCGACACCGGCGTGCAACTGGATTCCTCCAAGCTGAAGGCGGCATTCGAGAAAAAGAAGGCGGAGGGCAAGGAGATCAAGGCCGCCATGACCTTCCCGGGCGGCACCCATGACCTTTGGATTCGCTACTGGCTCGCCGCCGGCGGCATCGATCCGAACAAGGACGTTTCGACCATCGTCGTGCCGCCGCCGCAGATGGTTGCCAACATGAAGGTCGGCAACATGGACGTCTTCTGTGTGGGCGAACCGTGGAACGAGCAGCTCGTCAACCAGGGCATCGGCTTTACCGCAGCCACCACCGGCGAACTCTGGAAGGGTCACCCTGAAAAGGCGCTCGGACTGCGCGCCGACTGGATCGAACAGAATCCCAATGCTGCCAAGGCCCTGCTGATGGCCGTCATGGAGGCGCAGCAGTGGTGCGAAAGCATGGACAACAAGGCGGAGATGGCTGACATTCTCGGCAAGCGCCAATGGTTCAACGTTCCGACGAAGGACGTGCTCGGCCGCCTCAAGGGCGACATCAATTATGGCAACGGCCGCGATGTCAAAGCCACCGACCTCTATATGAAGTTCTGGAAAGACGGCGCCTCCTATCCGTTCAAGAGCCACGATACCTGGTTCATGACGGAAAACATCCGCTGGGGAAATCTGCCGGCGAGCACCGACGTCAAGGCGCTGGTCAACCAGGTGAACCGCGAAGACATCTGGCGCGAGGCCGCCAAGGATCTCGGCGTCGCGGCGGCCGATATTCCCGCATCGTCTTCTCGCGGCAAGGAGACTTTCTTCGACGGCAAGGTTTTCGACCCTGAAAATCCCTCGGCCTATCTCGACAGCCTTTCGATCAAGGCTGTCTCCTGACCCGCTCCGGCGCGCGACGGCGCGCCGGCCTTTCATTCACGTGAGGAGCACGTTGATGTCCGCCCTGGCAAATAAAGAAAATCCCTCCACGGCCGCCTCTGCCACGCTGGCGGCAAAGGTTCTGCCATTTTCCGGCAAGCACGGATCGCGGATCGATTTTCGTCGAGCGGCACTGACCGCCCTTCGCAATGTCGTTCCGCCAGTCGTCGTGCTGGCACTCATCCTGCTCGTCTGGCAGGTGCTCTGTTCGTCGGCGGATGCGTCTTTGCCCTCGCCGCATCGGGTCTGGCAGGATAGCTATGACCTGATCGCCTATCCGTTTTTCAACTACGGCTCCCAGGATATCGGGCTCGGCTGGCGCGTGCTCATTTCGCTGCAGCGCGTTCTCTATGGCTTTGGGCTTGCCGCGGTCACAGGCGTCATCATCGGTGCGATCATCGGCCAGTCGGTCTGGGCGATGCGTGGCCTCGATCCGATCTTCCAGGTGCTGCGCACGGTTCCGCCGCTCGCCTGGCTGCCGCTTTCGCTCGCAGCCTTCCAGGATTCCAACCCCTCGGCGATCTTCGTGATCTTCATCACGTCGATCTGGCCGGTGATCATCAACACCGCCGTCGGCGTGCGTAATATCCCGCAGGACTACCGCAATGTCGCCGAGGTGCTGCGCCTCAACCAGTTCGAGTTTTTCTGGAAGATCATGCTGCCTTCGGCAGCGCCTTACATCTTCACAGGCCTCAGGATCGGCGTCGGCCTCTCCTGGCTCGCCATCGTCGCGGCCGAAATGCTGACGGGCGGCGTCGGCATCGGCTTCTTCATCTGGGACGCATGGAACTCGTCGCGCCTTCCGGACATCATCGTCGCGCTCGCCTATATCGGCATCGTCGGCTTCGCCCTCGACAAGCTGGTGGCAGCACTCGGCAAACTCATCACCCGCGGCGCCATGGCCAACTGAGGAACGCACCTATGAACGCCTATCTGAAGCTCGACCATATCGACAAACATTTCGATCGGGGCGGCGTGCGCGCCGAGGTCCTGAAGGACATCAACCTGACGATTTCCGCAGGCGAATTCGTCTCGATCATCGGCCATTCGGGCTGCGGCAAGTCCACCCTGCTCAACCTCATCGCCGGCCTGACCCCGGTTTCGGCAGGCGCCGTGCTCCTTGAAAACCGTGAGGTCAACGGACCCGGTCCGGAGCGTGCCGTCGTCTTCCAGAACCACTCGCTGCTGCCCTGGCTGACGGTCTACGAGAACGTCAATCTCGCCGTCTCCAAACTCTTCAGCCGAACGAAGACCAAGGCCGAGCGGCATGAGTGGGTGATGGCCAACCTCGACCTCGTGCAGATGGCGCATGCAAGGGATAAGCGGCCTTCGGAAATTTCAGGCGGCATGAAACAGCGCGTCGGCATCGCCCGCGCGCTTGCAATGGAGCCGAAGATCCTGCTGCTCGACGAACCCTTCGGCGCGCTCGATGCACTGACCCGCGCTCATCTGCAGGACGCGGTGATGGAGATCCACGCTCGCCTCGGCAACACGATGGTGATGATCACCCATGATGTCGATGAGGCGGTGCTGCTGTCCGATCGCATCGTGATGATGACCAACGGCCCGGCGGCCCGCATCGGCGAAGTGCTCGATGTGACCATGCCCCGTCCCCGCCATCGCATCGAACTCGCCTCCGACCGGACATATCTCAAATGCCGTGAAGCCGTGCTGAAGTTCCTCTACGAACGCCACCGCTTCATCGAAGCGGCGGAGTAGAGACCGGAAATAACCTCGGCGTTTGTCGGTCGTGGTTTTCTCGCCTTCGTAGCGGCGCCTGATTTCGGGCGTCGCGCCCCTTTTACTCCCCGGGCGTTGCAAAGACCGCGCTGGCATCGCTGACAATTTCCACATGGGAATATGCCGCCTGCCCCGCGGCGGCGGCGTCCGCGCGCATGATCGCAGTGACGATCCGGCCGTGCTCCTCATAGGATTTTGCCAGACGCCCGGGCAGGCGGAACTGCGCCCGCCGAAAAGGCGCGAGCCGCGCCCGTGTCTGGGTCACCATCTCGAAGACATGATCATTATGCGCGCCGTGATAAAGCCGGGTGTGAAATTCAGTATTGTGAGCCGAATATTCTTCTTCCGCGCCGGCATGCACGAGCCTCACCGATCCCCGATGTTCCAACTCCAGCGCGCGCCGTTCATCGACCGTCATACGCTCGGCCGAGAGCCTGGCGCAGATCGCTTCGAGTTCCGCCATCGCCTCGAACATCGAATGCAGATAGGCTTCGGTGACATTGGTCACGATGGCACTGCGGTTCGGCTCGCGCGCAATCAATCCCATGGCGCCCAGCTCACGCAGAGCCTCGCGCACCGGCGTGCGCGAAACGTCGAAACGAACCGCGAGCGACACCTCGTCCAACTTCGCGCCCGGCAGGATTTCACCCGTGACGATCATGTCGGCAATCGCCCGCACCATCTGTTCGACGGTGGTTCCGGTACGGATCACTTCTCTGCGCCTAGTCTGCTTCACGATACGAATCTGACCTCAATACTCTGCATACAGATGACGTTCGAGACTCGATAAGTCAAATCGGGGGGCGAAGATATTGTTAAATTTTCGCTTTCTGATGCACGAGATACCTCGGGTAACTCGACTTTGTGCCAACCGCGCAGTCATAATGAACAAGAAATATCTATTGATTACTTTTTGCGCAAGAATTCGATCAATCTGTATGCACTTTGCAATGCGCAAATCTTACTGGAACGGATAAACTATAAAAAACAACAGATTAATTTCTGGCACATGCATTGCATGCACTTTTCTGTACCCGTTCACAACCGGCCCAGCGCCGCAAGGAGCATTTCCGATGACCAAACTCCTTTCCATGAACCGCCGCAAATTTCTCCAGGCTTCCGCTGCCGGTGCGCTTGCCGGCGCCATGCCGGGCCTGATCGCCTCCTCCGCCGCAGCCCAAACCGCGCTGACCGTCGGCTTCATCTATGTCGGCCCCAAGGACGACTACGGCTACAACCAGGCGCATGCCGAAGGTGCGGCCGTCATCAAGGCGATGCCTGGTGTGACGCTGGTCGAAGAAGAGAACGTGCCGGAGACCGTCGACGTCCAGAAGACGATGGAATCCATGATCAACCTGGATGGCGCGACCCTGCTCTTTCCGACCTCCTTCGGCTACTTCGACCCACACATGCTGGCCGTGGCCGCCAAACATCCCGACATCCAGTTCCGCCACTGTGGCGGCCTCTGGCAGGAAGGCAAGAACCCGGCCAATACGGGCTCCTACTTCGGCTATATCTTCCAGGGCCAGTATCTGAACGGCATTGCCGCCGGCCATGCGACGAAGAGCAAGAAGATCGGCTTCGTTGCCGCCAAGCCGATCCCGCAGGTTCTGCAGAATATCAACGCCTTCCTGCTTGGCGCGCGCACAGTCGATCCTGGTATCACCTGCCAGGTGATTTTCACCGGCGAATGGTCGCTCGCCGTCAAGGAGGCCGAAGCCACCAATGCGCTGGTCGACCAGGGCGCCGACGTCATCACCTGCCACGTCGACAGCCCCAAAGTGGTCGTCGAGACGGCTGCCGGCCGCGGCGCCTTCGTCTGCGGCTATCACGCCAACCAGAGCCCGCTTGCTCCTGAAAAGTACCTCACGGGTGCCGAATGGGCCTGGGGCAACGTCTATAGCGATTTCGTCAAGAAGGCGCAGGCCGGCGAAAAGCTCGGCAACTTCGTGCGTGGCGGCCTGAAGGACGGCTTCGTGAAGATGAGCGCGCTCGGCCCCGGTGTGTCCGCCGAGGGCCGAAAGGCCTTCGAAGCCACGCAGGCCGACATGATGAAGGGCGGCTTCTCGGTCTTCAAGGGACCGTTGAAGGACAACAAGGGCGACACCGTCGTGGCTGCCGACAAGAGCTACGCCGAAGACGCGATCGAGCTCGAAAGCATGAATTATCTGGTCGAGGGCGTCGTCGGGTCCACGGCCTAAACCGCGAAGGGAGAAGCGCCATGACCATCGAGGCCGATAATCCCGCAATAGCCATCGTGGAAAAACCGGCTTCCCTGCGCGCGGTCCTCGAATGGATCGCGCGGCGGGCCGAGCCTGTTGTCATCGGCCTCGCGGCCATCCTGATCGGTCTTGCGCTCTTCTCCCTCTTCATCCTGGCGGTCGGCAAGTCGCCGGCCACCCTCTTCCAACTGATGTACACCGGCGGCTTCGGCAGCTGGTTTTCGGTGCAGAACAGCTTAAGTCGTGCCGCACCCCTTCTCCTGACGGCACTCTGCGTCGCCCTACCCGCCCGTCTCGGCCTCGTCATCATCGGCGGGGAAGGAGCGGTCGTGCTGGGCGGCGTTGCCGCCGCAGCCATGGCTCTGCCGCTCGCCGGCACCGCGCCCGTCTTCCTCACCCTCATTCTGATGGCGATCGCCGCCATGGTGGTCGGTGGCATCTGGATCGGCCTTGCCGGTTTCCTGCGCCACTATCGCGGCGTCAACGAAACCATCTCGTCGCTGCTGCTCTCCTATATCGCCATTGCCCTGATGAACCAGTTCGTCGAAGGGCTGCTGCGCGATCCGGCAAGCCTCAACAAGCCGTCGACCAGGCCGCTGCCGGCGGAATACATGCTCGGCAATATTCCCGGCATGGACGTGCATTGGGGCCTGGTCATCGGCATCCTCGCCTGTGTGGTCTCCTGGATCGTGATCGAGGCCACGAGCTACGGTTTTGCCGCCCGCATCGCCGGCGGCAACGTGCGCGCCGCCCAGATCCAGGGACTGCCGGTCGGAAAGCTGATCGTCGGATTTACCGCCCTCGCCGGCAGTTTTGCCGGCCTTGCGGGCATGATCGAAGTGGCGGCGGTGCAGGGAAGCGCCAATGCCTCGCTTGCCGCCGGCTATGGTTATACCGGCATCCTCGTCGCCTTCCTCGCCAGGCACAATCCGCTGGCGATCATTCCAGTGGCGATCCTGCTCGGCGGCATCGACGCCTCGGGCGGCCTCATCCAGCGGCGCATGGGCCTGCCGGATGCGACGGTTCTGGTGCTGCAGGGCACGCTCTTCATCGTCATTCTGTTCTGCGAGACCTTCTACGGCCGCTTCAAGATCTTCAATCCCGACCTCTGGAAAAGGAGCCTCTGATGGAAGAGACAGGCATCGGCATCTGGGGCGTGCCGCTGGCGATCTTCGCAGGCGCCATCCGCGTTTCCACCCCCTTCATCTTCGTCAGCCTTGGCGAGGCGATCACCGAACGCTCCGGCCGCATCAATCTCGGCTTGGAAGGCACGCTCGTCTTCGGCGCCATGACGGCCTATGCGGTGGCCGTCATCACTGGCTCGCCCACCCTCGGCGTGCTGGCCGCAATGGTGGCGGGCGCGATCTTCGGCCTCATCCACGGCTGGATCTGCAAGTTCCCGAAGGTCAACGACATCGCCATCGGCATCGCCATGATGCAGTTCGGTCTCGGCATGGCGTTCTTCCTCGGCAAATCCTTCATTCAGCCGGTGGCGCCGAAACTGCCCTCGATCGCGCTCGGCGGCTGGTCGAGCACTCCACAGATCCAGGCGGCGCTCAATATCAACGTGCTGTTCTTCATCGGCGCGGCACTTGCCCTCTTTCTGTTCTGGGCCTTCAAGAATACCAGGATCGGCCTGATCCTGCGCGTTGTCGGCGATAGCACCGACGCGGCCCGGGCCATGGGCATCCACCCGGACCGGGTTCGCCTGCTGGCGACGGCCGCCGGCGGCTCGCTGGCGGCAATCGGCGGCGCCTATCTCTCGCTCTATTATCCGGGCTCATGGAACGAAGGCATTTCGTCGGGCCAGGGCCTGATGGCCGTGGCCCTCGTCATCTTCGCCCGCTGGAACCCGATCGGCTGCTTCCTCGCTGCCCTGCTTTTCGGCGGCGCCGGCGCGCTCGGTCCGGCGCTGCAATCGGTCGGCGTCACACAAGGCTATTACCTTTTTTACGCCGCGCCTTACGTGCTCACCCTCGTCATCCTGATCGCCACCTCTTCGCCCACCCGCTCGCTCGCCGGTGCGCCGGGTGCGCTGTCGCTCACGAAATAACGGAGCTTTCCGATGAACGGACTTGGTGGTCTCAACAAATCCGAACACGGCGTCGGCATCGGCCTCGTTCAGCTCCAGCTGCCGGTGACCGTCACCAAAGCGGACTTGGCAAAGCAGACGCAGGTGATCGTCGATCTGGTGGCCAAGGCACGGCGCAACCAGCCGGGCATGGACCTCGTCATCTTTCCCGAATACGCGCTGCATGGCCTCTCCATGGACATCAATCCGGAGATCATGTGCACGCTCGACGGGCCGGAGGTCGCTGCGTTCAAGCAGGCCTGCAGCGACAACCGGATCTGGGGCTGCTTCTCGATCATGGAGCTCAATCCCGGCGGCATGCCCCATAATTCCGGCATCGTCATCGACGACCAGGGCGAGCTGAAGCTCTATTATCGTAAGATGCATCCCTGGATCCCCGTCGAGCCCTGGGAGCCCGGCGATCTTGGCATCCCTGTCATCGAGGGCCCGCGGGGCGCCAAGCTTGCGCTGATCATCTGCCATGACGGCATGTTCCCGGAGATGGCGCGCGAATGCGCCTATAAGGGCGCCGAAATCATGATCCGCACCGCCGGCTACACGGCGCCGATCCGCGATGCCTGGCGCTTCACCAATCAGGCCAACGCCTTCTGCAACCTGATGGTTACCGCGAATGTCTGCATGTGCGGCTCGGACGGCACCTTCGATTCCATGGGTGAAGGCATGATCTGCAATTTCGACGGCACGATCATCGCCCACGGCACCTCCGGCCGCGTCAACGAGATCATCACCGCCGAGGTGCGTCCCGATCTGGTGCGCGAGGCCCGGCTCGGCTGGGGGGTGGAGAACAATATCTACCAGTTCGGCCATCGCGGCTATGTCGCCGTCGCCGGCGGCGCCCAGGATGCGCCCTACACCTACATGCACGACCTTGTCGCCGGCAAATACCGCCTGCCATGGGAAGACGAGGTAAAGGTCAAAGACGGCACGTCCTGCGGATTTGACAAGCCGATGCGCCGTTACGGCGAACCCCTCAAACCTGCCGCGGAATAGGAGAGAGAATGATGGACGCGATGGTCGACACCAAGGGGCATTTTATCGACGCCGATCCGTATCCGTGGCCCTATAACGGCGCTCTGCGGCCTGATAACACCGCCCTCATCATCATCGACATGCAGACCGACTTCTGCGGCAAGGGCGGCTATGTCGACCACATGGGCTACGACCTGTCGCTGGTGCAGGCGCCGATCGAACCGATCAAACGTGTGCTGGCCGCCATGCGGGCCAAGGGCTACCACATCATCCACACCCGCGAGGGCCATCGCCCCGACCTCGCCGATCTGCCGGCCAACAAACGCTGGCGCTCGCAGCGGATCGGCGCCGGCATCGGCGATCCTGGCCCCTGCGGCCGCATCCTGACGCGTGGCGAACCCGGCTGGGACATCATCCCGGAACTCTACCCGATCGAAGGCGAGACGATCATCGACAAGCCCGGCAAGGGTTCGTTCTGCGCCACCGACCTCGAACTCATCCTCAACCAGAAGCGCATCGAGAACATTATCCTCACGGGGATCACCACCGATGTCTGCGTCTCGACGACGATGCGCGAGGCGAACGACCGCGGCTACGAATGCCTGCTTCTGGAGGACTGCTGTGGTGCGACCGACTACGGAAATCACCTCGCCGCCATCAAGATGGTGAAGATGCAGGGCGGCGTCTTCGGCTCGGTCTCCAATTCCGCGGCTCTAGTCGAGGCGCTACCCTGATGCCGTCATTGCGTGCCCATGTCTTTCGCGTGCCAGCCGACGGCCCCGATGACGTTGCCGGCGTCGAGGCGCTCTTTGCCAGCGGCCTTCAGGCGAACGACGTCGTCGCCGTTCTCGGCAAGACGGAAGGCAACGGCTGCGTCAATGATTTTACCCGCGGTTATGCCACCCGCAGCTTCGAGACATTGTTCAGTAGATATGGCGTCGACGGCGTCTCGATCATCATGTCCGGCGGCACCGAGGGGGCGCTCTCGCCGCATTGGACGGTTTTTGCGCGTGAAACAGTAGAAACCCCGGGCGAACGGGCGCTGGCCATTGGTGTGTCGCGTACCCCCGCGCTGCCCCCCGAACATCTCGGGCGCCGGGAACAGATCCTGCTCGTTGCCGAAGGCGTGAAGTCCGCGATGAGGGATGCTGGCATCGATGATCCCGCCGATGTCCATTTCGTGCAGATCAAGTGTCCGCTGCTCACCTCGCGCCGGATTGCCGAGGCCGAGGCAGCAGGCAGGACGGTCGCAACCCACGACACGCTGAAATCCATGGGCCTCTCGCGCGGCGCTTCGGCTCTCGGCGTCGCCGTGGCACTCGGCGAGATAGATGCGACATCGATCAACGATGCCGACATCTGCACACGTTTCGATCTCTTTTCCCGCTGCGCCTCAACCTCGTCCGGGGTCGAACTCACCGATCACGAAATCATCGTCCTCGGCATGAGCGCAAAATGGTCCGGTCCGCTGTCGATCGACCACGCGGTCATGCGGGATGCGATCGACGCGCATTCCGTTAGGAAAGCCCGCGAACGCCTGCCGGAAAACAGCCGGCTGGCGGCGGTTCTCGCCAAGGCCGAGCCGGACCCGTCCGGCAGGATCGGCGGCAGGCGCCACACGATGCTCGATGACTCGGATATTGCAGGCACCCGCCATGCCCGTGCCTTCGTCGGCGGCGTTCTCGCCGGCATCTTCGGCATTACCGATCTCTATGTGTCCGGCGGCGCCGAACACCAGGGTCCGCCCGGCGGTGGTCCCGTCGCCATCATCGTCGAAAAGGAGCAATGAAGTGAGCACAGTCCGCGACACGCCCCTTCCGCAAGCCGGCAAGGCCGTCGGCATCGAGACGCTCGATATGACCATGCGTTTCGGCAGCTTCACCGCGCTCGACAACGTCTCGATCGCCGTTCCGGCCGGGTCTTTTCACGCGCTTCTCGGCGAAAACGGCGCCGGCAAGTCGACGCTCGTCAAATGCATCATGGGCTTCTATCACGCCACGTCAGGCTCGCTGTCGGTCGATGGCCGCGAGGTGGCGGTTGCCTCACCCAAGGATGCCGCGGCCTATGGGCTCGGCATGGTCTACCAGCATTTCACACTGGTTCCCTCGCTCACCGGCGCGGAAAACCTGGTCATCAGCCGCACCGAAGTGCCCGCGGTGATCAACTGGGCCAGGGAGCGCAGGGATCTGGCGGGTTTCATGGAGCGCATGCCGTTCAAGATCCCGCTCGACAGGCCGGTGAGCGAGCTTGCTGCCGGCGAAAAACAGAAGCTCGAAATCGTCAAGCAGCTCTATCTCGGCCGCTCCTTCCTGGTGCTCGACGAGCCGACCTCGGTGCTGACGCCGGCCGAAGCCGATGAGATGCTCGGTATTGTCCGCGGGATGACCGAGCGCGGCGAGCTCACGGTGCTGATGATCTCCCACAAGTTCCACGAGGTGACGAAGTTCGCCGACGCCGTCTCGATCCTGCGGCGCGGCAAGCTGGTCGGCACCGGTAAGGTCGGCGAGCTCTCCACCGCCGAGATGGCGGGGATGATGATCGGCGACGTCAAGCTCGCCGAGCTCGACAGCCGTCTGCCGGTGGCGGAAGCGGCCAAATCCGTGCTCACTGTAACCCAGGTGAAAGCTCCGGATCGCTCCGGCCTGAAGATGATCGAGATCGACGCGCTGACGGTTCGCTCCGGCGAGATCGTCGGCATCGCCGGCATATCCGGCAACGGCCAGAAGGAGCTGACGGAAATCCTGGCCGGCCAGCGCCCGACCGATAGCGGCGAGGTCATGGTCAATGGCGAGACTTACGGCGCCACCCGTGACGAGACCCGCAAGAACAGGGTGCGTTTCATCCCCGAAGAGCCGTTGCAGAATGCCTGCGCGCCCAAGATGACCGTGAGCGAGAACCTTGCGTTCCGCACCTTCGACGTGAAGCTAGACGGCAAGGACGCGATCTGGCTGAACAAGGGCAGCATGAAGAAGCGTGCGTCGGCATTGATCTCCGACTTCAAGGTCAAGACGGCCTCTTCCTCCTCGCCGATCGCAGCACTTTCGGGCGGCAACGTACAGCGGGCGGTGCTCGCCCGCGAACTGACGGGCGAGGTAGATCTGCTGATCGTCTCCAATCCCTGTTTTGGGCTGGACTTCTCCGCGGTGGCGGAAATCCGCGCCCGGATCATGAAGGCCCGCAATTCGGGCGCTGCCGTGCTGCTGCTCTCCGAAGACCTCGACGAACTGCTCGAGATGTCCGACCGCATCATGGTCATTTCGGAAGGCAGGCTGGTTTATGAGACACCGGCGCGTTCGGCCGATATCGGCGTGATCGGCGCCCACATGGCGGGACATCACTGATGATGGAGATCAAGGCAGAGCCTTTCGCCTTTCCGGTGAAGCACGATGAGCTCGCCCTCATCGTCATCGACATGCAGCGTGATTTCGCCGAGCCCGGCGGCTTCGGCGCCAGCCTCGGCAATGACGTCAGCCGCATCACCAGGATCGTGCCCGACGTCAAACGCCTGATCCAGGGCTTCCGCAATGCCGGCCTGCCTGTCATCCATACGATGGAGTGCCACCGGCCTGATCTCTCCGACCTGCCGCCGGCCAAACGCGACCGGGGCAATCCGTCGCTCAGGATCGGCGACCAAGGCCCGATGGGCCGCATCCTGATCTCGGGCGAGCCCGGCACGGCAATTCTTCCGGAACTTGCTCCTGTGAAGGGCGAAGTCGTCATCGAAAAGCCCGGCAAGGGCGCCTTCTACGCGACCGACCTCGGCACCGTGTTGCAGCAGAAGGGCATCAAGCAGCTCGTCTTTGCCGGTGTCACCACCGAAGTCTGCGTGCAGACGACGATGCGCGAAGCAAACGACCGCGGCTATGAATGCCTGCTCGCCGAGGAGGCGACGGAAAGTTATTTCCCCGAATTCAAAGCCGCCGCCATCGCCATGATCCGCGCCCAGGGCGCGATCGTCGGCTGGACCGCCCATGTCGACGACATTCTGGAAAGCATCGCTCATGCCTGAAACGACCCGCGAACGCCTGACATCAGGCGGCTGGAAGGAGCTGGAATTCGGCCCTTTCCGCGATGCTGTCACCATTCACTGGATCCGCCCTTTCGAGGGCGATCAGCCGGGCGTGGCGCTGTTGAAATATGAGCCCGGCGCCTCTGTTCCCCGCCATCGCCACGAGGGGCTCGAAACCATCCTGGTGCTCGATGGCGTTCAATCCGACGAGACGGGCGATTACATCAGCGGCAGTTATATCGTCAACGCGCCGGGCAGCGAACACTCGGTCTGGAGCGAGACCGGCTGTATCGTGCTCATCCAGTGGGACCGGCCCGTGAAAATACTCGAAGAGGAAACTGCCTGAACCCGGCACCCGCCTTGGAGATCGGCCCGACGATCCGGAAGGACATGAGCTTCACAGCAGCATCGAGGCTCCACGATCGATATAGGTATCCAGAAATTGCTCGAGCCGGGGGTTTCTCGGTCGTTTGAAGACGTCCTGCGGCGGGCCGGTGAACAGCACCTTGCCGTGATCGAGAAAGACGATCTGCTGGCCGACCGTTGCGGCAAATCCGATCTCGTGGGAGACGACGACCATCGTCATGCCCTCGGCGGCGAGATCGCGCATGACGTTCAGCACTTCGCCGGTTAGCTCAGGATCGAGTGACGAAGTCGGCTCGTCAAAGAGCATGATCTTCGGGTTGAGAGCAAGCGCCCGGGCGATGGCAACGCGCTGCTGCTGCCCTCCCGAGAGCTGCGACGGATAGTGCCCTGCCCTGCCCTCGAGGCCGACCTTGACGAGCTGGGCCATTGCCCGCTCCTCGGCATCCCTACGGCTCATCTTGTGAACGGTCTTCAGCGCTTCGCTGACATTGCCGAGCGCCGTCATATGCGGCCAGAGATTGAACTGCTGAAAAACCATGCCGATCTGCGATCGAATTTGCCGGTTCACTGCGGCCGGCACTCGCTCACGGATGCCCTTGGCGTTTTCCGCAAAGCCAAGCACCTCGCCGTTGACGGTGATCGTCCCCTTGGTCGATTCCTCGAGAAAGGCCATGCAGCGCAGCAGCGTACTTTTGCCGGAACCCGACGGGCCGATGACGCAGGAAACCTGCCCCTGAACGATATCGAGGTCGATGCCGTGCAGCACGGTGGAGCCGCCGAAGGTCTTGACGAGATTTTTGACTGCGATCGCAGGAACGCTCATATGTTGAAAAACCTGAATCTGGTGAGTTTCGTTTCGGCGAGATGGCCGAGCCAACCGGTGATTTCGACCAAGGCCCAGTAGAATAGGGCGAGCACGAAGAGCGCCTCGACGAAAGCATATTGCTGCGAGCCGATGGCGCTCAGTGTCGCCGTCAACTCCGGCACGGTAATGATGGACAGCACGGCCGTCTCCTTCATCAGGATGATCGTCATGTTGACCGAAGGCGGCAAGACCAGCATGGTCATCTCCGGCAGCAATATGCGTCGGATGATCTGCCCTTGTGTCAGGCCAACGCATATCCCGGCCTCGATATGTCCCTTTGGGACGGCGGCAAAGCCCGAGCGGAATATCTCACTGAAATAAGCCGCGCCGTAGATGGAAAGGCCGATGACGCCTGCCGGGATCGGATCGAGCGATAATCCGACGAATGGCCCGCCGTAGTAGACGAGGAATATCTGAATCAGGAACGGCGTGCCGCGGAGCACCGCGATGACAATGCCGAACGCCTTGTCCAGCATGACGCCGCCAAAACGTCTGGCGACGGCGATAAGGAAGCCGAGCACGGCAGCGGCCGGGGTGGTGATGATCCAGATGACGATGGTGACCCATGCACCGCTGAGGATTTCCGGCAAGTTGCTGAAGATCACATTGATGTCGAAGGTCATCGCGGCACTCCTGGCAGGGAGCGTTCGATCAGGCCGCCCGCAAGGGCAACGATCCAATTGATGACGAGATAGATCAGGCCGGCGGAAGCGAAAATCTCGAGCGGCAGGAAGGTGCTGCCGGCAAGGTCCTGGGCCATGCGCGTCAACTCGATGACCCCGACGACCGAGACCAGCGAAGACGCCTTCAGGATAAGGATCGCTTCGTTGACGAGCGCCGGAAAGGTCAGGCGCAGGGCGATCGGCGCCTTGATACGGCGGAAGATCTGAACGGGTGTCATGCCGACCATTTCGGCAGACTCGACAAGGCCTGCGGGAACGCTGGAAAAACCGCCGCGCAGATTTTCAGCCTGATAGGCTGCAGTACATAGCGAAAGACCAATGATGGCCGCAACGATGCTGGGCACGTTGAGGCCGATCGCCGGCAGCAGGTTATAGATCAGCAGCAGTTGCACCAGCAGCGGCACGCCGCGAAAGAAACTGATGAAAATCCGCGCCTGCAGCGCGAGGAGCCGTTGCCGCGACAGCAGCATGGCGGAAACAATGACGGCGATCGCAAAGCCGATCAGGATAGAAACCACGCTGATCGTCACCGTGTAGATCGCGGCTTGCAGAAGCAGTTCGAAAAGCTTGATGGACATGGGCGGTGTTAGCCTGGGCGCTGCGGCCGTGAACTCTGATGCCACGGCAGATTGCGCCCCGACCACTGGCGGGGCGCGTTCGTTTCACCGGCAGCTAATCAGAATGCCGGGTCCTTGACAGCATCGGGCGTATCAAAAGATGCACCGAACCACTTCTTCTGCAGCTCAGCCATGCGTCCATCTGCCTTGATCTTGAGCATCGCGGCATCGATCGCATCCATCAGCGGGGCGTGATCGGCATCCTTGAGACCGATGAAGCCGAAGTAGGACTTCTTGCCGAATGGCGGCAGGACGACTTCGAACGTGCCCTTTCGCTGGCTGGCGACGAAGGCGATATTCGGCAGCGAGTTGGCAACGCCGGCAATGCGCCCGGCTGCGAGATCGGCGTAGGATTCGGTAAAGGCCGGATATTCGCGCACGTCGACCTTGGTCGGCAGCGTCTCGGAGAATTCCTTCAGCTGGTCGAGCTGGGCAGTTGCCTTGCCGACGCCGATCTTCTTGCCGGCAATATCTTCCGGCTTGCTGATCGTCGCATCGCCAGCCTTCTTCAGGATCGCAATCGTCGCTTCGGCGATCGGCGGCGTGAAGCGATAGCGCTCCAAGCGCTTCTTGGTGATCGTTGCAGGACCCGCGACGACATCGAACTTGCCGGCCTCGAGCGCCGGAAAGACACCATCCCAGGGAAGAGCTACCCACTCGATCTTGACGCCGAGTTCCTTGCCGATCTCGGCAAAGAGGTCGACGTTCAAGCCGGTATGTTCACCGGCATCGATATAGTCGAACGGTGCGAAAGCCGTTTCGGTGCCAACCTTGAGGGTGCCGGCTGCCTTGACGGTTGCCAGCGTGTCGGCGGCATGGGCGGAAACGGCTGCTCCGATGAGGAACGCAGCGCCGACCAGACCCTTCAGCAGTGAATGTGCCTTCATGATCATCTCTCCAGTTTTTATTCCCCGGGCGGGGGAGTTTTGGTTCCCGACTTCGATTTCCTCTGCGCGGATTTCTATGCTCCGCTTTTGACTATACAAATAGATATAGGCTGGCCTAGAGTGTCAATGTAAAAGACGAGGAACGCAAAATTTGTGCCGGATGGCGTCGATCTCGCTGGCATGACCGTTGCGGATTCATGGTCGCTGACGCCGGATGAGGTACGGGCTTGGTGTCGATTTATCAGCGCATTTTCACGGATATCGAAACGAAGATCATCAGCGGTGATTGGCGGCCGGGTGACCGTATTCCCGTCGAGCACGAACTGGTAGCGGAATATCGATGCTCGCGCATGACGGTCAGCAAGGCGCTGTCGGCGCTGGCCGAGCGTGGCATGATCGTCAGACGGCGCAAGACCGGTTCGTTCGTCGCATCGCCCCAGATCGACCGCACGGTGATGGATATCCAGGATATCAGCACCGAAGCGGAACTGGCCGGGCACGAGCACCGCTTCGAAATCCTCGCCCGCAAGATCGAGCGCCTTGGAGAGGCGGAGGCGCAGCAGCTGTCGGAGCCTGCCGACGCAGAGGTCCTCAGGCTTCAATGCCTGCATATCGTCGACGGCAGACCGAATGCAATCGAGCGACGGATCATCATGCTCGATGCTGTGCCACGGGCGAGAGAGGAGAGCTTTGCTTCAATTCCGCCCGGCAAATGGCTGCTTGAGCAGGTGCCCTGGTCCAAAGCCAAACATGTCATTCGTGCCGTCTCGGCCGATACCGTGACGGCCCGAATCCTGCAGACGGAGAGGGGCGAGGCCTGCCTTAGCCTCATCCGCCAGACCTGGCAGAACGGCCGCACGGTGACATATGTCGAGTTTACCCATCCAGGCGACCGGTTCCAGTTTGCGGGGACGTTTCATCCGGCAGCAAATTGAGTTCGACGCCAATCACGAGAGGCTCCGCAAGTGACCGATGAGCGCTTCAAGACGATCCCGCTGAAGGGCTTGCAGGCCTTCGAGGCGGTGGGGCGCTGCGGCGGCGTGACGGCCGCGGCACTGGAACTCAACGTTTCGCCGGGAGCAATCAGCCAGCAGGTTCACAAAATCGAAAGCTTCCTTGGCGTTTCGCTTCTCGAGCGCAGCGGACGAACCGTCGAGCTGACTGCCTGGGGCCGGCTCTACCACCAGGAGATATCGAAGGGATTTGAGCAATTCGCGCTCGCCGGGCAATTGCTGGAAAAGGCGCGCAATGAGACAGCATTGGTTCTCAGTGCGCTTTCCTCCGTCGTCAACAAATGGATCGGCAGGCGCATCTTCGACTGGCAGGCGCTTCATCCCGACGTGCAGGTGAGGATCATCGGACGCGACAGAGAGCCCCGCATCGGCTTCGACGATATCGATTTCCGCGTGAGCTACGGGTCGGACGTGCTGCAGCACGAACATTATACCGAACTGTTTCGCGATTGGGTGGTGCCTGCCTGTTCGCCGGCGCTGATGCAGGATCGCGCGCATGCGGTTCGCGATCTCTTCGAACAGCCCCTCCTCCATGTCGAGTGGGAACGGCACTTCACCCCCTACCCCAGCTGGGCGGAGTTTGCCGCCAAGGCCGGTGTCTCCTTCGACGCGTCAACGCCAGGCCTTTCCTTCACCCTGTCGAGCAGTGCTATTGACGCGGCCGTTAACAAGCGCGGCGTCGTGCTCGCACAAATGTCGATGATATCCGATGAGCTCGAGGCGCAAACGCTCGTCATTCCGGTCGACCTGCGCATTGCACTGCGTGAAAGCTACTTTCTCGCCTGGGACCGTGCTGCCTTGCAGAAGCCCCACGGGCGCGAATTCCGCGACTGGCTCATTGCTATTTCCCGTCAGCAGGCCCTGGCGTCCGCGCCTAAGCCGATACTTTAGAAAAACTAAAACGGAACCTAGCTGAGCGATATTGATGAAAATTTGCGCCTGGCGATAATTTGCGCAGTCGCCCTCCACCGTTGGCGGCGTGGCCGACATAGCAGGAGAGCTCGATGGCGCGAACCGACAAGATGAAACTCGGGACTTTCGTCTATACTTTCGGCTTTCACCCTGCCTCCTGGCTGCATCCGGCAAGCGACGTCAATGGCGCCAACGACTTCGCCCATCTGCTCAATGTCGCCAAACGATCCGAGGCGGCCAAATTCGATTTCATGTTCATGGCGGATTCTCCTGCCGCCGCCGTCGGCGATCCGAAAGCGCTTGCCCGCATTCCGACCAAGATGAACCGTTTCGAACCGCTGTCGCTGCTTTCGGCTCTGGCGGTCACCACCAATGATCTCGGTCTCGTGGCGACGGTGTCGACGAGTTATTACGAACCATACAATGTGGCGCGCCTGTTCGCCTCGATCGACCATCTGAGCAAGGGGCGTGTCTGCTGGAATGTCGTCACCTCCGATCACGACGAAACCGGCTACAACTTCAATCGCGAGGGGCTCGACCCGCATGCGCTGCGTTACGAGCGCGGCAACGAGTTCGTCGATGTCGTGTTCGGCCTCTGGGACAGCTTCGAGGACGGCGCACTGCTGCTCGACCGTGAAAACGGCATCTATTACGACGAGGACAAACACCACACACTCAATCACAAAGGCAAACACTTCCAGGTTCGCGGCCCCCTTAACATCGCGCGAACGCCCCAAGGCCGCCCCGTCATCGCCCAGGCGGGCGGCTCGGAGCCCGGAATGGACATGGCGGCACGCACGGCGGAGATCGTCTTCAGCCTCGCATCGAATATCGACCGCAACCGGGCCTTCTATGAAAACGTCAAGCGCCGGATGCCGGCCCATGGGCGCGATCCGGACGATTTGAAAATCATGCCGGGCATCGTGATCAACGTCGGTAAAACTGAAGCCGAGGCAAAGGCGAAGGTCGACTATCTGATCGACAAGATGCATCCGGATGTCGGCCGGCTGATGCTCTCCGAATTTCTGGAAGCGGACCTGCGCGACGTCGCACTCGACAAGCCTTTCCCCATGGATCGGCTGCCGGCGGCGCCCAAGGGATCGCGCGCCCTGTTCGACGAGCTGGTCGATTTCGTCAGAAGCGGCCGCACCGTCGGCGAGCTCATCCGGCACTATGCCGAGAAGCATACCGGAAATGGCATGACGGGCACGCCGGCCCAGATTGCCGACTTCATGGAGGAATGGTTCGAGACGCGTGCGGCCGACGGCTTCATCCTGATGTTTCCGACCTTGCCGTCCAGTCTCGACGATTTCGTGCGGCTTGTCCTGCCCGAGCTTCGCCGCCGCGGCCTGTTCCGTCAGGAATACGAGGGCAAGACCCTGCGCGAAAACCTCGGTCTTTCCATGCCTGTCAATCGCTTTGCCAAAACGCAAGAGCCGGCCCGATGAGCACCGAGGCTTTGATCAGCGAAGCGGACTTCAAGCTTTCGATGCGGCATCTGGCGGGCGCGGTCAGCGTGATTACGGTCGGCGACGGGCAACACCGCACCGGCTTCACGGCAACGTCGGTCTCCTCGCTTTCGGCAGAGTTGCCGTCCGTCATCGTCAGCGTCAACCGAGCGTCTTCCTCATGGCCGGCGCTGCAGCGGTACGGCTGCTTCTGCGTCAACGTGCTCGCCGCCGACCAGCAACAGGTGGCGCAATCCTTTGCCGGTCTTGACGGACGAAAGGGCGCCGAACGCTACAGCAATGCAGGATGGTATCGTCTCAAGACCGGCGCGGCGGTCCTTGAAAATGCCCTGACGGTCCTGGACTGCAAGCTCGAAACCGCATTCCACTACAATTCCCATGCCGTTTTGGTCGGACATGTCTGCGCAATGGAAATCCGGCAGGGCATAGGGCCGCTGCTCTACTGGCGCGGCGGCTATCATGAACTTCCGGCGGAGGTTGATCAAAACGGTCTAGCGAAGGCGCTCGGACAATAGCCCAATCGAGGCGACATCCGCATTGGCAAAGGCAAGTCTGAGGTATCGCTCTTGGCCCTCGCCGAAATAAGCGCCGGGTAGACAAACGATGCCGGATTCCTTGGCGAGTTTTTCGGCAACCTCGGAAGACGATTTATCGGCGTGGGGATGGCGGACAAAGGCGAAATAGGCGCCGATCGCGCCGATCTCCCAATCCGGCAGCCCGGAAAAGACCAACCTCAAAGCATCCGCCCGGCGGGCAATCTCCAGCCGGTTGCCGGCCCGCCAGTCGGCGAGCGCCGGGATCGCCGATGCAACGGCGATCTGAGGCGAGCGCGGTGCGCAGATCTGCATATTGTCCATCACCTTGGCGATCTCGGCGACAAGTTTGGGGCCTGCCGTGATTGCACCCAGCCGATGACCGGGGATGCAGAAGGATTTCGAGAAGCTGTAGAGAAGAACGAGCGTGTCTTCCCAGCCCGGCTCGGAGAGGAGTGAGTGCGGCCGTCCGTAATCCTCGCCGAGGAAATCGCGATAGGTTTCATCGAGGATCAGCCAGGCGCCATATTTCCGGCAGAGTACAAAAAGCTCATGCAGCAGGCTCGGCGGATACACTGCCCCGGTGGGATTGTTGGGTGTCACGACGGCAAGCGTCTTCGCGCCGGCCGCAAGGGCCGCCTCGGCCGAACTTAGATCGGGAAGAAACCCGCTGGCGGGGTCACAATCGACCAATCGGCGTCCGATCCCAAGCATCGACAGCGTCGTGTCGTAGTTGAAATAGAAGGGATTGGTCAGCGCCACCGTATCGCCCGCTCCCGCAAGCGCGATCGCCGTACACATGAACGCCTGATTGCAGCCGGCGGTAATATGAATATTCCCGGCGGAAAGGGCGGCACCGTAAAGCGCGGCAAGATGAGCCGCGTAGGTCTTGCGCAACAGAGGTTCGCCCTCGATCGGCCCGTATCCCGTCATCGCCTGTTGTCCGGCCGCCTCGGCAAGAAGCCGAAGCATCTCCGGATGCGCGGGATAGCCGGGCACGGCTTGCGACAGATCGATGAGCGGCCCTTTTTCTCTTTTGTATTCGCGGCTCCAGGCGACGACGGAGGGAATGGGCGGGGCAGAGAGGCGGGCAACGAGGGAATTGGGTTTTGCAGCGATCATATCGATTTCTCTTTGATACCGATTGCTACAACGATACCAATTGTTTTCTCAACCTCTTTGTCTGACGAGACGGACCTGAAGCGGAGACACATGCGCATGGTGTGGGACAAAACGCGGCTGGAACAGCTGCGCGCAGAATTTGCAGACGCCAATGGCGGCGAGATATTCGATGAGAAGTTTCGCAAAGTGGCGGAGAAGATCATCTCCAAGAGCGGCACGAGACTGGCGCCCTATGCCGGAGTGCCGACCTTCCTCAGCGCACCCTACATGCAGGTCGCAGCCGATGATCCGGATTTCGGCAATCTCCAGGTTGCGATCACCGGAATCCCCATGGATCTCGGCGTCACCAATCGCCCAGGCTCGCGTTTCGGACCGAGGGCACTTCGCGCCATTGAAAGGATCGGCCCCTATAATCACGTTCTCGCCACGGCGCCGGTCTTCGATCTTCGGGTCGCCGATATCGGCGACATATCGTTCCAAAGCCGTTACCGGCTGGAACTCAGCCATGATGACATCGAAAAGCGCATCGGCCAGATCGTCGACGCCGGGGTTGCCCCGCTTTCCGTCGGGGGCGATCATTCCATCAGCCACCCGATTTTGAAGGCAATCGGTCGGCAGCAACCGGTCGGCCTCATTCATATTGATGCCCATTGCGATACGAGCGGCGCTTTCGATCAGACGAAGTTTCATCACGGCGGGCCGTTCCGTAATGCGGTGCTGGATGGCGTGCTCGATCCGACACGGACGATCCAGATTGGCATCCGTGGTTCGGCGGAATATTTGTGGGAATTCTCCTATGCCTCGGGAATGACCGTGATCCACGCAGAGGACATCAGCGGAATGGGGATTCCTGCCGTCATTGCCAAGGCAAAATCCATCGTCGGCGACGGCCCGACCTACCTTTCCTTCGACGTCGACAGCCTCGATCCGAGCTTTGCGCCCGGCACGGGCACGCCCGAGGTCGGTGGATTGACCACGCGTGAAGTCCTTGAACTGATACGCGGGCTGAAAGGGATAAACCTGGTGGGGGGTGATGTCGTCGAAGTGGCTCCGCAATATGACGCAACGACCAACACGGCGCACGCCGCGGCACAAGTGCTCTTTGAGATTCTGAGCCTCATGGTGTTTAGTCCCTCGATCGGCAAACGCTAAGGCCGACCTCTCGGTCATCTCCATGTCATTCGTGGCGATGAGCAGTATTGCTGCGAAGGCTGTATCGCCACACCAGGCTCTAGCCAACGCCCCTCAAAAATTCCTCGGTCTCCATGAGTTCGAGCTGCACGGAGAACCGATCGTGCAGAAGTTCCAGTGACGCGTCATGCGTATCGTCGGCGCCGCTGCACACGGCGTCTCTTAGGACGATGACACGATAGGCGAGATCGATCGCGCCGAGCGTCGTGGCAAGCACGCAGACATCCGTTTCACCGCCCGTTATCACAAGCGTATCGACCCGCTCCGACTGAAGGATCGGATAAAGGCGGCCGTCGATCCAAGGGGAATAGGTGCGTTTGTCGAAATGCCTTGCCGGCGGAACCAGCGATGCCAGCGATGAAGAGAGATCGATGAGGCCGCGCGGCAGATGTTCGCCCGTCATCATCCACCATTTCCGGTAATAATCCCGCCATTTCCCCGGCATGTCATCCGCACGCTCGGGTGGCAGGAAGCGGGTAAAGATCGTTCGGGACGGATGCCGCCCGGCCAGCTCTTCGATCTGGGGAGAGATCCGTGCCATCCAGGGAACGTGCCACGGCGTGTCTTCGGCAAACATCCGCTGCATGTCGACGCAAAGGTGCCGCCACTCCCCAACCTCGCCCATCAGATCCTCCATCCGGTCTTCGGGCGTCAACCGCGACGCGGGGCGAAAGTTCCTCTAACCTACGGAAGATCCGAAGCCTCTCACGCGACGGCGCCTCGGGCGGTCGTGAGTAACCCAGTGGCACTCTCAACTTTCCGGAAACTGTCAAGGTCGCCAAGAGGAACGGGTTTGGAGAAGAAGTAGCCTTGGAGGTCGGTGCAGCCGAGGGCGGCCAGAAAGTCGCGTTGATATTCGGTTTCGACCCCTTCAGCCGTCGTCGAGATACCGAGGTTGCGGCTGAGCGCGACGATGGCACCGATGATTGCCGCCCCGTTGGCTTTGGTGCCGAGCTGTGAGACGAACGAACGATCGATCTTGATGCGGTCGATATCGAAGCGCACCAGATGGCTGAGGCATGAAAAGCCGGTTCCGAAATCATCCAGCGAAACCTGAACACCCCGGCTGCGTAGCGACTTCAGCACCGTATAAACGTCCGAGTTGTCTTCGATGAGCGAGGACTCGGTGAGCTCGAGCTCAAGCCGGGACGGCTGCAGGCCGCTCTCCTCAAGCACGGCGAAGACTTCCTCGGCGAAATTTGGTCTTCTCAACTGGGCGGGAGACACATTGACCGCAACGAATGTGTCTTCCGGCCATTTGCAGGCGGCTCTGCAGGCCTCGCGCAAGACCCAGAAACCGAGAGCGTCGATGAGGCCGCCCTCCTCGGCGACAGGGATGAAGCTGGCAGGCGTCAAGAGCCCGCGCTGGCTGTGACGCCAGCGCACCAAGGCCTCCGCGCCCGACGCCGCGTATCCTGCCTCAGCGCGATGCACCGTTTGGTAATAGACCTCGAGCGATCCGAAGTCCGGCCTGTTCACAATCGGATCGGATTGCGGACCGTCGGCGGATGAGGCCGTGTCTTTGGCCAGAACTTCCCGCAATTCGTTCTTGAGAATGTCGCGCGCATTCCGGCCGCCATCCATGGACGGTGAATAGAGACGCCACTGGCCCCTGCCCCCCATCTTTGCCTCGTACAGCGCGACGTCGGCGTAGCGCATGATGTCATCGGCATTCCGCCCGGCATTCGGCACGACTGTCACGCCGATCGAGCCGCCGACGCGCGCGACCGCCTCGCCCCTCAAAAGCGGGAAGGGTTTGCCGAGTTCGGCAACGATCGCTTCGCATATTGCCGGCAAAACATGGTCATGATCTTTGATGTCCCGGAGAAGCAGGGCGAATTCGTCCCCTCCGAGCCGGGCAAGCGTGTCGCCCGGACGAAGCTGGGAGCGGATCCGCTCCGCAGCCATCCTGATGAGTTCATCGCCGGCGGCATGGCCGAACGTGTCGTTCACCGCTTTGAAGCGGTCGAGGTCGAGAAGCGCGACTGCCGAGCGTTCTGTCGAATTCTGCGTCTCGGCAAGGCACTCGTCGAACCTCATCGCGAACAAAGCGCGGTTGGGAAGATCGGTCAGCACATCATGCAAGGCAAGCTGCCTTGCATGCAGCTCGCTTCTCTTCAGCTCGCCGAGACTGCTTCGCAGGCGCACCAGCAAGACCGAGAACAGGATCGCGATCACCAAGGCGGCAATCGAAAGCGCCGGCATCAATCGGCCGATCACCCTTGAACCTGGAAGATCGGGCCGCCATACGATGAAGCCGATCGGTTCGCCGTTTGCCGTGGCGTCGATCTGGAACGCAACCTCGTTTTCGTCTGCATCGGCCGTGCGCGCGAAGCGCGCGCCGTTGAGGCCCTGCTCCCGGCTCAATTCGTCCAGCGCCGCACCATCGATAAAGCGCACGACGATCAAGAATTGCCGCATCGGCTGCTGCTGTCCCCCGCCAGTCTCGTTAATGGCGACGACGCCCACGATGGTCGGCCGGCCCTCCAACCGCATCAGATTGGCCAGAGCACGGTTGGAACGCGCGGCGTTGGCAAGGCGGGCTTCCATTGAGGATGGCGTTCGTTCGTTCAAAGCCGTGCTTCGCCTGACGCCAAAGCGGGCATCCTTAAGGAGAGGCAAAAAGAGAGGCTTCATCCAGCGGTACCGCTTCTCCGTTTGGGCGTCCGCCAGCATGAGCAGTTGAGCCTTTTCGTCGACGACAAAGGCCTGATCGTAGCCGAACGCAGACATCGCCGTCTGGCTGATCGCACTCCCGGCTGCCGCCGTCAAAACGGCATCGAGGCTGGAGGAGCCTTCGGTCGGCAGGGCGGCAGGATAGACACGTGCGAGGTAACCATTGCCGAACTGGCCGATAACATGCGCGACTTGATCGACCTGTTCGCGCAGGCGGGCATTCACAAGCTGGCGCTGTCGATCAAGGGCTGCAGCGTCGCTCTCGGTTCCTGCCCAGAGCGCCGAAAGCACGACAAGTCCGATCGCTCCAAGCCCGCTAACGGCAATAAGAAACAGAATTCTTCCCGAAGCGATCCAGGATTGCTGAAACGTGTTGGAGCTGGAAGGAAGAACGATGTGCAAGCGTAGACCCCTGAACACCACGACGCGGGCGCATTCGTCGACGCTAACAAAGAAGCGTTCACGTAGAATTAAAAGCTGTGAGCCACTATGGCGCGAGATCGACTATGCCCTAAGGAGCTCCCGACGATGTTGCGCATATCCATTCAGACTATAGTGCGCGGAGCGCTGATGGCGGGCGGGATCGGTATCTTTTTGGCGGCCTCGCCGCTCGAGGTGGCTGCGCAAGATCGCACGCCGATGAGAATTGCCGTCGAAGGTGCGTTTCCGCCCTTCAACTATCTCGATGCAAATA
Organism: Rhizobium indicum; assembly: GCF_005862305.2. Taxonomy (NCBI): domain Bacteria; kingdom Pseudomonadati; phylum Pseudomonadota; class Alphaproteobacteria; order Hyphomicrobiales; family Rhizobiaceae; genus Rhizobium; species Rhizobium indicum. The sequence goes on from NZ_CP054026.1 coordinate 198,877, forward strand.
ACAAGCTTCAGGGCTTCGACATCGATATTGCCAATGCTCTCTGCGAGGTTGGCAAGTTCGAATGCCAATTTATCATCGAGAAGTGGGACGACATCATCCCCGATCTCGTTGCCGACAAATACGACGCGATCATCTCATCCATGTCGATGAGCCTCGAGCGGCGTCAAAAGGTTGCCTTCACTGAAAAATACTACAACAGCCCGTCGGTGTTCATCGCCCGGAAGGATTCGTCAATCAGCGATGTCAGCCCCGCCGCCCTCAGCGACAAAATTCTTGGGGTGACATCGTCGACGGCGCAGGAATCCTATGCCAACCATCTCTATCCAGAAATGAAAAGGACGGTTTTTCGGTCTTCGCCGGAATTGTACAAGGGCCTGGCAGATGGGAGCGTCGACATTATCCTCGAGGATAAACTCGCCATCTACGACTGGATTGCCAACACCAAGGCAGGGGGCTGCTGCGAGTTCAAAGGGCCGGATCTGATCGACGTCACATATTTCGGTGAAGGTGCCGGGATCGCGCTGCGCCTGGATGACAAGGAGCGTCTGACGCGCCTGAACGAAGCGTTGAAGAGCATCAAGGCGGACGGGACCTATGACATGATCAACGCAAAATATTTCCCGTTCAGCATCCAGTAGTTCGCCGGCCAACTTTCGAGAATGCGGGATGGTCGGGTTTTCCGCCCGACCATCCCTACCAAGTCCTTCGGTCGTATCGCTATGCGGCTTTCGCGACCTCTCCGTGCGGATCGAGGACATATTTCGTCGCCGCTCCCTGGTCGAAGCTCTCATATCCATTGGCGGCATCGTCGAGCGGGATGACCTTGGCGTTGACGATATCGGCAATTGGCAGTCGGTCGTGGAGGATCGCCTGCATGAGTTGACGATTGTATTTGATCACCGGAGTCTGGCCGGTGTGGAAGGACTGTGCCTTGGCCCATCCGAGGCCGAAGCGGAGCGAAAGATTGCCGTGTTTGGCGGCGTTGTCGACGGCGCCCGGATCCTCGGTGACATAGAGGCCGGGAATGCCGATCGAACCCGCGGCTCGGGTAATCTCCATCATCTGATTGAGCACGATCGCCGGCTGTTCCCCGCCCGAGTGGCCGCGTGCCTCGAAGCCGACCGCATCAATGGCGCTGTCCACCTCGTTGGTGCCGACGACCTGCGCGATCATGTCGCCAAGACGGTCGCTCTTCGACAGGTCGATCGGTTCGAAACCGACCTTTGCCGCATGCGCCAGACGGTCCTTGTTGAAATCGCCGATCATCACGACAGCAGCGCCGAGAATGCGAGCCGAAGCCGCAGCGGCAAGGCCGACCGGGCCGGCGCCGGCGACATAGACGGTCGAGCCGACCCCAACGCCTGCACGCACCGCGCCATGGAAGCCGGTGGGCAGAATGTCGGAGAGCATAGTGAGATCGCGGATCTTCGCCATTGCCTTGTCCCGATCGGGGATTTTCAACAGGTTGAAATCTGCATAGGGGATAGTGACGTAGCGCGCCTGTCCGCCGATCCAGCCGCCCATGTCGACATAACCGTAAGCACCGCCGGCGCGGGCCGGGTTGACCGTCAGGCAGACACCGGTATCCTGAGACTTGCAGCAGCGGCAACGGCCGCAGGCGACATTGAAAGGCACCGAGACGATATCGCCGATGTCGAGCATCTCGACGTCGATGCCTTTCTCGATGATCTCGCCAGTGATTTCATGACCGAGGACCAGGCCCGGCATCGCCGTCGTGCGGCCGCGGACCATGTGTTGATCGGAGCCGCAGATATTGGTCGATATCACCTTCAGGATGACGCCGTGTTCGATGCGGCGGCCGTCGGGCGCTTCCAGCTTCGGATCGTCGATGTCGCGCACTTCGACCTTGCCAGGACGGAGATAGACGACGCCTCTATTTTTGCTCATGGATTCCTCCCACTTGTTTGAATGCCTCGATCTGCAACCGATGCAGTCGATGGCAACCTTCCCTCCGGCCTGCCTCCTCTGCAGCCCGGTGTCCACAACACGAGGATACCGCCGCATCGGGCGATATTCGGATTGTCAAAACGGCAGATTGGGTGGAGAAGAGGATGAACGCCACGGTTTTCGCCTGTGGTTCCGCTCGTGACCGTCTGTCCGCAATCCGTCGATTTGCTGTGCAAGAGCTGGTTTCCGGCTCCAGAATCTCCTTTCGATCCATCACGATATCTTTCCGGATGTCTATCCGGCGATTTCCTTGAGGATTTCAGTTCTTCTACCGCTGCGGGGCAGCGCCGGCGTCAGGCCGGCGTCCCAATGGTCCATTTCGCCAGTTTGCGAGATAGCGCCTTGAACACCACTAACAAACCATGCCTGACGGACAACAGCGATCAAGAAAACGACATGGGCGCAACTCAAAGACGACAGTCGGCAAAGTCGCAATAGCGCTGCGCAGCGGAAATAATTGATCCCGCGAATACGGCGGTTTTCCGGATCGTCCCGGAAGATTTGATCGCCGCCTAAAGGCTTTAGGCGCGATGCGGTCGCCGGCTGCGGCTGACGTCGATGGCCGTGTGCCAGAGCACGGCGCCGAGGATGATCGCGCCGCCGAAAAAGGTAGCGACGGGCGGTTGCTCGGCAAACAACAGCCAGACCCAGAACGGCGTGAGTACGATTTCCATCGTGCCGATCAGCGCGGCTTCAGCCGGCGGCATCCGCTTCGCCCCGGCAAGGAAGAGCACCAGCGCCAGGGAGAAATTGGTCGCGCCGAAGGCGGCAAGAACGATCCAATTGTGCAGGTCGAGCGAGCCGACCGAACCGAACGGGGCAAAGATGGCCAGCGTCAGGAAGGCGCTGACGACGGTCGGCGGCAGGCTCGGCACGCCGGGATTGATGCGCGGAATGATGATGACCAGCGCGAAGGACGCCGTCATGCCGAGCGCCAGCAGATCGCCCACGCCGGTCCCTCCGCCGATCGACGAGGCGACGATGACGGCCACGCCGAGGAGCGAGATGCCGCCGGCAATCAGCGTCCGCCTGGAGACCCTCTCCCTAAGGATGACCCAGCCGAGCATGGCCGCGATGAAGGGCGCGGTCGCATAGATCATCGTCACATTGGCGACGGTGGTCATATAGAGCGCCCCGATGAAGCATACCTGACTGAAAGTCTGGCATGCGATCATCGCAAGACCGGACGGATGGAAGACGGATCGCCATTGCTGCCGTGAAATGCCCCCTTCGAGGAAAAGGCAGGGGATCAGCAGGAACAGGCCACCGAACAACGATCGCCAGGCGATCGCCGTCCACACATCGGTCGTCAGGAGTCGCGAATAGACGCCGCTCGCGCTCCAGGCAAGTGTCGCGGCAACGATGAGAAGCACACCCTTCTCGTGCTCGCTGACTGCGAGGCGTCTGGCCGGATTTTCAATTGTCACGCAGATATTCTCAAAGAAGGAAGTCGAACGCGGCTCATTTGTGCGTCAAGAATTGACATCAGACAAACGAATAGTAGAGATAGCTGTCATCGATTTTTTAAATGGCTGTCTCATGCACGAACCGATTGAGAGCGACCTGCTCAGAACTTTCCTGGTCGTTGCCGAGACGTCGAATTTCTCCGCAGCCGCCCAGCGCATCGGGCGGACGCAATCGGCCGTCAGCAGCCAGATCAAGAGGCTCGAAGAGACGATCGGCGAAACCCTGTTCGATCGGGGCGCCCGCGGCGTGCTGCTCACGCGCCCGGGCCTGCAACTCGTACCCTATGCCCGCCGGATCATCGATCTGTTGAGCGAGGCCGCCGCGACGATCCGCAGCAAGCCGCTGGACGGACCGGTGCGCATCGGAATTCCCGAGGAATACAGCCAGACGGTGCTGCCGGCAGCCCTTGCGGCTTTCGCTGTACGCCACCCGGCCGTCGAGGTCACCGTGTCCTGCGACTACACAGTCCGCAACCTCGCCGCCCTCGAGCGGGATGAGCTCGATCTGGCCGTCGTTTTCGACTGGAGCGATGAGACGAAAGGCGAGGTCATCTGCATTGATCCCACAGTCTGGGTCACATCGATGGTCCACCGGCTGCACGACATCGATCCCCTGCCGATTGCGACCTATCGCAACTCCACCTGGTCACGCGATTTTGCGCTCCGGTCGCTGGAGCAAATCGGCCGCAACTATCGGATCGCCTTCATCGCCGATACCGGCTCGGGGCTGAAGAATGCCGTCACCGCAGGCCTTGCCGTCACCACGCTTTCCCGCAGCAGCATTCCGCCCGGCTGCCGGGAACTCACCGCTGAAGACGGTTTCCCGCCGGTTGATTCCTCCAAAGTCGTGCTCCGCCGGAGCACTTACCGTTCCAGCGAGGCCGTTCGGGAACTTGCCGAAATGATACGGGACGCGTTCCAGCCTATGCCCGCATCTCCGATGGCGTGACGCGGCGGCGCAGGCGACGCCGGGTTTCGGACGGGCTCTCGGAAAAACTCGCCCTGTAGCTTCTCGCAAAGGCGGAGGCCGAATTGAAGCCGGTCGCCGCTGCGATGTCGGCGAAAGAGGCTGTCGTCTCGATCACCTTGCGGCGCGCCGCGTTCAGGCGCAGCGCGAGATAGTGCACATGCGGCGGCGCGCCGATGCTCTGCTGGAAGAGATCCTGCAGATGCCGGGCGCTGATGCCTACCCTGCGGGCCAGCCGCGTGAGAATCAGAGGCTGCTCGATATGCTCCTCCATCAGCCGCACCGCCTGCGCCACGCGGGGATCGTGCATGCGCAGACCAGCCGAGGCTGCGGAAAGCTGCTCATCGGCATGGAAGGAAGGCTGCTCGTAACGGAACAGCCGGCTGACCTCGAGCGCCAGCGAATAACCCTGCCGTTGCCTGATCACCTCCAGCATCAGGTCGACGGTCGGAAGCGAACCTGAGGTCGTCAGCCGCTTGCCGTCGATGACGAAACGATCCTTGACGGCCCGCACCTCAGGATAGGCCAACGCAAAATCCTCGTAGTCCTCCCAGTGGACGGTCGCCGGCAGCCCGTCGAGCAGGCTGGCTTCGGCCAGCAGCCATGTGCCGGACTCGATGCCGGCAATCACCGTGCGATAGCGGGCGGCCTGGGAGAGCTGCATCTTGAGCGCCGGCGTAGCACTTCGGCGCCAGTTGTAGCTGGCAAGCACGAACAGCGGCGTATCCTCGGTCGTCGCCTTGAAAGCGCCTTGCGCGGGCACGGCAATATTGCTGGTGGTCGGGACCGGTGCTCCGTCCGGGGTGAGCAGCCGCCAACGATAGAGCTCACTGCCGGAAATGCGATTGGCGCCGCGCAGCGGCTCGATGACCGAGGCGATCAGGATCAGGTTCGCGTCCGGTAGGACGAGAAGGTCGATATCGAGCCGTTCCGTCGATCGCTGCAGCAAGGCCATCTCCCTCGGGTTCCGATAATGTATCGATTGCTTCCGAAATTGCAACGCATTGCCCATCCATCCTGTCGCGTAATGCGGACAAGACGAGGGAGAACAAAAACATGCCTCTTGCGATGAACCGCGATGTTTTCATCACCTGTGCCGTCACCGGCGCCGGCGACACGGTTTCCAGATCCAGCCACGTGCCGATCACTCCCAAGCAGATCGCCGAATCCGCCATCGACGCGGCAAAGGCCGGTGCGGCGGTCGTTCACTGCCATGTCCGCGATCCGGAAACGGGTGCCGCCAGCCGGCGCAACGATCTCTACAGGAAGTCACCGACCGCATCCGCTCGGCCGATGTCGATGTCGTCCTCAATCTCACTGCCGGCATGGGCGGGGACCTGATCTTCGGGGATGTCGAAAGCCCCCTTCCCCTCAATCCTAAGGGCACGGATATGGCGGGCGCCACCGAGCGCGTCAGCCATGTCGCCGAATGCCTGCCTGAGATCTGCACGCTCGACTGCGGCACGATGAATTTCAACCTCGGCGACTACGTCATGACCAACACGCCGGCCATGCTGCGGGCGATGGCGAAGAAGATGACCGATCTCGGTGTGCGCCCCGAGATCGAGGCCTTCGACACCGGCCATCTCTGGTTTGCCAAGCAGCTTGCCGAGGAAGGCCTGATCGAAGACCCGGTGCTGATCCAGCTCTGCATGGGTATTCCATGGGGCGCGCCCGACGATCTCAATACCTTCATGGCGATGGTCAACAACGTGCCTGAGAGTTGGACCTTCTCGGCCTTTTCGATCGGTCGCAATGCCATGGCCTATCCGGCAGCCGCCGTTCTGGCGGGCGGCAACGTGCGCGTCGGCCTGGAGGACAACCTCTTCGTCGGCAAGGGCCAGCTCGCCACCAATGCTCAGCTCGTCGAAAAGGCCGTGCAGGTGGTCGAGGGCATGGGTGCCCGGATCATCGGTCCGGAAGACGTTCGCAAGAAACTCAAACTGACGAAGCGCTGAGGACGGCATGACAGGGATCAACAAGGCGGCTTGTATCGGCGGCGGCGTCATCGGCGGCGGATGGATCGCGCGTTTTCTGCTGGCCGGCGTCGACGTGAACGTGTTCGATCCGCATCCGGAAGCAAGCCGCATCGTCGGCGAAGTGCTCGCCAACGCCGAAAAAGCCTATGCCATGCTGACCGGCGCACCCCTGCCGCCGCGCGGCAGGCTGACCTTCTGCACGACGCTCGCGGAAGCCGCCGCCGGCGCCGACTGGATTCAGGAAAGCGTGCCGGAAAGGCTCGACCTCAAGCGCGGCGTCCTGAATGAGATCGATGCCGTGGCGCGACCGGACGCCCTGATCGGCTCTTCCACATCAGGCCTGCTGCCGACCGATTTGCAGCGCGACATGAAGCATCCCGAGCGCTTCTTCGTCGCCCATCCCTATAATCCCGTCTATCTCTTGCCGCTCGTCGAAATCGTCGGCGGCGAGAAGACCTCGGCGGCGACCATCAAGGCTGCCATGGAGCGACTGCCGCCGATCGGCATGAAGGGCGTCCACATCGCCAAGGAGATCGAGGCCTTCGTCGGCGACCGGCTGCTCGAAGCGCTCTGGCGCGAGGCCCTGTGGCTGATCCACGACGACATCTGCACCGTCGAGACCCTCGATGACGTCATCCGCTACTCTTTCGGCCTGCGCTGGGCGCAGATGGGCCTGTTCCAGACCTATCGCATCGCCGGCGGCGAGGCCGGAATGCGCCACTTCCTCGCCCAGTTCGGCCCCTGCCTGGCCTGGCCCTGGACCAAGCTTACCGATGTCGTCGATCTCGACGATCCGCTGATCGAAAAGATCGGCCAGCAATCCGACGAACAGGCGGCCGGCCGCTCGATCCGTGAACTCGAACGCATCCGCGACGAAAACCTCGTCGGCATCCTGCAGGCCCTCAAGGGCGGCGATGGCGGCAAGGGCTGGGGCGCGGGCAAACTGCTGAAAGACTTCGAGCAATCGCTGTGGGCAGGAGGCGGCGGGACGATTAAGTCTTTCGATCCGTCGAAGCCGCTGAGGCTCGTCGAGACGAAAGTCAGCCCAGCCTGGGTCGATTATAACGGCCATATGACCGAACACCGCTACCTCCAGGTTTTCGGCGATACGTCAGATGCGCTGCTGCGTCTCATCGGCGTCGATCTCGCCTATGTCGAGGCGGGGCAGAGCTACTATACGGTGGAGACCCATATCCGCCATCTCGGCGAGGCAAAGCTCGGACAGGCGATCCATTCGACCTGCCAGATCCTGTCCGTCGACGAGAAGCGGCTGCACGTCTTCCACACGCTTCACGATACGGCGACGGGCGAGGCACTTGCCACCGCCGAGCACATGTTGCTGCATGTCGACAGCAAGGCGGGCAAAGCCGCGCCGGCGCCAGCTGGCGTCCTCGACAAGGCGAAGGCGATCGCCAGAGCCCATGCGGAGTTGGCAGCGCCTGAAGGCGCCAGCCGTCACGTCGGCCAGAAACGGTAGGAGGATCGGCATGGATTTTGGTCTCAGCGAAGAACAGGAAATGATCGTCAACACGGTCCGTGCCTTCGTGGAAACCGAGATCTATCCCCATGAGAACGAGGTCGAGCGCAGCGGTATCGTCCCACCGGAGCTTGGAGACGAGATTCGGCGCAAATGCATCGATCTCGGCTTCTATGCCTGCAATTTCCCGGAAGACGTCGGCGGCGCCGGCCTCGACCATGTCACCTTCACACTGGTCGAGCGGGAACTCGGACGCGGCTCCCTGGGGCTGACCGTTTTCTTCGGCCGGCCCTCCGGCATCCTCATGGCCTGCGAGGGCGAGCAGCGCGAGCGCTATCTCCTGCCTGCGGTGCGCGGCGAGAAGATCGATGCGCTTGCGATCACCGAGCCGGACGCCGGTTCTGATATGCGCGGCATGAAATGCGCCGCCCGCCGCGACGGTGGCGACTTCGTCCTCAACGGCACGAAACATTTCATCTCCCATGCCGATGTCGCCGATTTCGTCATCGTCTTTGCTGCGACGGGCGAGGAGGAAACGCCGAAGGGCATCAAGAAGAAGATCACCGCCTTCCTGGTGGATCGCGGCACGCCGGGCTTCGAAATCCTCAAAGGTTACGATTCCGTTTCGCATCGTGGCTACCATAACTCAACGCTCAGCTTCGACGATTGCCGCATTCCCGAAGCCCAAGTGCTGGGCGAGGTGCATCGCGGCTTCGATATCGCCAACCAATGGCTCTACGGCACGAGATTGACGGTTGCCGCCACCTGCGTCGGCCGGGCACGGCGTGTCTTCGACCTGGCCCTGCCCTACGCCGCCGAGCGCAAGCAGTTCGGCAAGCCGATCGGCGCCAATCAGGGCGTGTCGTTCAAGCTCGCCGACATGATCACCGAGATCGACGCAGCCGACTGGCTGACGCTGGCCGCCGCCTGGCAGGTCGATGCCGGCCGCCCCGCAGACCGGCAGATCGCTTCGGCCAAGCTCTATGCCTCGGAAATGCTCGCCCGCGTCACGGATGAGGCGATCCAGATCTTCGGCGGCATGGGACTGATGGACGATCTGCCGCTCGCCCGCTTCTGGCGCGATGCGCGCGTTGAGCGCATCTGGGACGGCACCTCCGAAATCCAGCGGCATATTATCAGCCGCGACTTGCTTCGACCCCTGGGAGCGTGAGCCGATGACGCCTCGCCCGCTCGACCGCCTGCTCAGACCGCAAACGATCGCCGTCTTCGGCGGTCGCGAGGCGCGCAGGGTGATCGAGCAATGCGACCGCATGGGCTTTGCCGGTGAGATCTGGCCTGTCCATCCCAAACTCGACGAGGTGCTCGGGCGGTCCTGCTATCGCTCTGTATCCGATCTGCCTTCGGCGCCGGACGCAGCCTTCGTTGGCGTCAACAGGACGCTGACCGTCGAAATCGTCCGCAGCCTTTCTGAGGCCGGTGCCGGCGGGGCAGTCTGTTATGCATCGGGTTTCAGCGAGGCGACGGGTGAACTCGGCGACGGCGCCGAGCTGCAGCAGGCCCTGCTGGACGCAGCCGGCGACATGCCGATCCTCGGGCCGAATTGCTACGGGCTGATCAACGGTCTCGACGGTGCGCTGCTGTGGCCCGATCAGCATGGCATGCAGCGCATCGAACGTGGCGTCGCAATCCTCACGCAATCCTCGAATATCGCCATCAACCTGACAATGCAGACCCGAGGCGTGCCGATCGCCTATGTGGTCACTGCCGGCAATCAGGCCCAGACATCGCTTGCCGATGTCGCCTGCGCGCTGATCGACGACCCGCGCGTCACGGCGGTCGGCCTTCATGTCGAAGGTTTCGGTGATCTCTCGGCACTCGAACGCCTGGCCGCCATGGCCCGGCGGTCGAGGAAGCCGGTGGTCGTGTTGAAGGTCGGCAGGTCCGAGCAGGCAAAACGCGCGGCGGTGTCGCATACCGCCTCGCTTGCCGGCAGCGATGCCATCGCCGACGCTGTGCTCGCCCGCCTCGGCCTTGGCCGTGTGCAAACCTTGCCGGCGCTGCTCGAAACCCTGAAACTCCTGCATGTCGCCGGCCCGCTCGCAAGCCATTCCATCTCGTCGATGAGCTGTTCCGGTGGCGAAGCCTCGCTGATGGCGGATGCCGCCGTCGGTCGCAACGTGGAATTCCCGGCGCTGCAGCCGCTACAATTGCCACGGCTGCGGCGGGTCCTCGGCGAGATGGTGACGCTTTCCAATCCGCTCGATTACCACACCTTCGTGTGGGGGGATCTCGCACGCCAGACCGAAGCCTTCAGCGCCATGTTCGAGGGCGGCTATGCCCTCAATCTCGTCGTGCTCGACTTCCCCCGCGATGACCGCTGCGATGCGTCCGAATGGGCAATGACGGCAGACGCGGTCATGACGGCCGCTGCCGCAACCGGTGCGCTGGCCGGCCTTCTGGCGACACTTCCGGAAAACATGCCGGAGCCCATCGCCGATCGGCTGATGGCAAACGGCATCATTGCCTTCTGCGGCATCGACGAAACCATCACGGCTGCGGAAGTCGCCGCCGGCATCGGCCAGGCCTGGGATGGCCCACCTCCCCTGCCGCTGCTCGATGTGTCCCCTATGGACGGCGAGATCGAGACGCTGACGGAGGCCGATGCGAAGGCCGAGCTTGCCGCCTTCGGCCTTCCTGTTCCGCAAGGGCTGTTGGCCTCTTCTCCCGGTCAAGCGGCCGAGCAGGCCGAACGGCTCGGTTTTCCCGTCGTACTGAAAGCGCTCGGCATTGCCCACAAGACCGAGGCAGGGGCCGTCGCACTCAACCTAGAGGATACTAAGGCAGTATCGAATGCGGCGGCGGCAATGCCGCCGAATGCCGGTTATCTGGTCGAGAAAATGATCGATCCGCCGGTTGCCGAGCTCATTGTCGGCGCCATCCGCGACCCTGTCTTCGGATTGTCGCTCACGCTTGGAGCGGGCGGAATCTTCGTTGAATTGCTTGAAGATTCCGTCATCCTGCCGCTTCCGGCGACGAAAACCGATATTCACGCGGCAATTTCACGTCTCAAACTTGCAAAATTGATCTATGGCTATCGCGGGCGGCCAAAAGGCGATCTCGAAGCCGCTGTTGGTGCTGTCTCAGCAACGGCAGATTATGTCGTAAAGAACGCGGCATCCCTGGAGGAACTGGACATTAATCCATTGATGGTTCTTCCCGAAGGGCGTGGCGTGGCCGTAGTCGATGCTTTGATACGGCGGAGGAGGTAGCATAGGTTGAGCGACCACATTCGCACACGACATGACGGTGGAATACTCGAAGTCGTCATCGACCGGCCGAAGGCGAATGCCATCGACCTTGCGACCAGCCGTGCCCTGGGGTTGATCTTCCGAGATTTCCGCGACGATCCGGCGTTGCGTGTCGCCATCGTCTCGGGCGCCGGCGAGAAGTTTTTCTGTGCCGGTTGGGATCTCAAGGCGGCGGCATCAGGCGATGCGGTCGACGGGGATTACGGCGTGGGTGGTTTCGGCGGGCTGCAGGAACTGCGCGACCTCAACAAGCCCATCATTTGTGCGGTCAACGGCATCTGTTGCGGCGGCGGACTGGAGATTGCGCTGTCGACCGACCTGATCCTCGCGGCCGACCATGCGACCTTCGCCCTGCCGGAAATCCGCTCCGGCACGGTTGCCGATGCGGCTTCCATCAAGCTGCCTAAACGCATCCCCTATCACATCGCCATGGACATGCTTTTGACCGGTCGCTGGCTCGACGTTCACGAGGCGCATCGCTGGGGTTTCGTCAACGAGGTCCTGCCGGCCGAGCGGCTGATGGAGAGAGCATGGGAGCTTGCCCGGTTGCTCGAGAGCGGGCCGCCGCTCGTCTATGCGGCCATTAAGGAAATCGTCCGCGAAGCGGAGGGTTCGCCGTTCCAGACTGCCATGAACAAGATCACCAAACGGCAGTTTGCGACGGTCGACAAGCTCTATTCGAGCGAGGACCAATTGGAAGGCGCACGGGCCTTCGCCGAGAAGCGAAGCCCCATTTGGAAAGGAAAATAACCCGGCGGCAGCAACCGCATTATTTTCCCGCATGATGCGGGCACCGGAGGTGGAGAGGAAACCGTCTGCGGACCTGCCCGGAAGTTCTGTCAACGCACCATAAAGAAGGAACTGGGGAATGAACGACTACACGAAATATCTCGCAAGCCGTGTCACCGCCGGCGGGCTCAGCCGCCGCGAATTCATGGGACGCGCCATGGCGGCGGGCATCACACTTGCCGTCGCCGACAAGCTCTTCACCGAAAGTGCCGAAGCGGCCGAACCGAAGCGCGGCGGCCACCTGAAGCTCGGCCTCGAAGGTGGTGCAGCCACCGATTCCAAGGATCCGGCGAAATTCCTGTCGCAGGTCATGTTCTGCATCGGCCGCTGCTGGGGCGACATGCTGGTCGAGTCCGATCCGCTGACGGGTGCCGCCGTGCCGTCGCTTGCCGAATCCTGGGAGCCGTCGAAGGACGCGGCGACCTGGACCTTTAAGATCCGCAAGGGCGTCAAGTTCCACGATGGCAAGGAACTGACGATCGACGACGTCGTTGCGACGCTGAAGCGTCACACCGACGCGAAGTCGGAATCCGGCGCGCTCGGTGTTCTCGGCTCGATCAAGGAGATCAAGGCCGACGGCGGCAATCTCGTCCTCACGCTCAGCGAAGGCAATGCCGACATGCCGCTGCTGCTGTCGGACTACCATCTGGTCATCCAGCCGAATGGCGGCGTTGACGATCCGCTGGCCTCGATCGGCACAGGCCCCTACAAGATGACGAGCTTCGAGCCCGGCGTCCGCGCCACCTTCGAAAAGAACAAGGACGACTGGCGCACCGACCGGGGTTATGTCGATTCGATCGAAATCATCGGCATGAACGACGCCACCGCCCGCATCGCAGCACTGTCGTCCGGCCAGGTCCACTACATCAACCGCGTCGACCCGAAGACCGTCAGCCTGCTGAAGCGCGCCCCGAACGTCGAGATTCTCTCGACCTCCGGCCGCGGCCACTACGTCTTCATCATGCACTGCGATAAGGCGCCGTTCGACAACAACGACCTGCGCCTGGCGCTCAAATACGCCATGGACCGCGAGACCATGGTGAAAAAGATCCTCGGCGGCTACGGCAAGGTCGGCAACGACTTCCCGATCAACAACACCTATGCGCTTTTCCCCGAGGGCATAGAGCAGCGCGCCTACGATCCCGACAAGGCTGCGTTTCACTACAAGAAATCAGGCCATAGCGGCTCGGTGCTTTTGCGCACCTCCGAAGTCGCCTTCCCCGGCGGTGTCGATGCGGCAGTCCTTTACCAGGAAAGCTGCAAAAAGGCCGGCATCGAGATCGAGGTCAAGCGCGAGCCGGGCGACGGCTACTGGACCAACGTCTGGAATGTCCAGCCCTTCTCGACCTCCTACTGGGGTGGCCGTCCGACGCAGGACCAGATGTATTCCACCGCCTATCTCTCGACGGCGGATTGGAACGACACCAAGTTCAAGCGTCCTGACTTCGATAAGCTGCTGTTGCAGGCCCGCTCCGAGCTTGATGAAGCCAAGCGCAAGGACATGTATCGCACCATGGCGATGACGGTGCGCGACGAGGGCGGGGTGATCCTGCCGATGTTCAACGACTTCGTGAACGCCTCCACCAAGCAGGTGAAGGGTTATGTCCACGACATCGGCAATGACATGTCGAACGGCTACGTCGCGACCCGCGTCTGGCTGGACGCCTGATGGCAAGGGGCGTTTGCCCCTCCGATCTCTAACGAAGCCCGGACCGTGGGATGAAACCCCGCGGTCCTCCCGACGTTTTAGCGCGAGGTCCTCGCCATGACCAATCCTGCCCCAAGCATCTTGCCCGGCCTCGGGTTTCGGCAGCGTTTTCCGCTGCTTGCCCTTATCCTCGAGCGCTTCGTGCTCAGTATCGTCCTGCTCTTTGCCGTTTCCATCGTGATCTTCGGCGGTCTGGAAGCCCTGCCCGGTGATTTTGCCACAACCTATCTCGGTCAGTCGGCGACACCGCAGGCCGTTGCCAATATTCGAGAGGATCTCGGGCTGAACCGCCCGATAACCACGCGTTACGTCGAATGGCTCGGCAACGCCGTCCAGGGGGACTTCGGCACCTCCTGGGCCAGCAAGAATTCGGTGAGCGAACAGATCGGCAAGCGCCTTGGCAATTCGCTCTTCCTGGCGGGTTTCGCAGCCGTGATATCGGTGCCGCTCGCCGTTGGGCTCGGCATGCTGTCGGTGCATTTCCGCAATCGCCTGCCGGATAAGATCATCAACGTCATCTCGCTGGCGGCGATCTCGCTGCCGGAATTCTTCGTCGGCTACCTGCTGATCCTGTTCTTCGCGGTGAAATTCGGCGTGGCCACCTTTCCGGCGACGGTCTATGACAGCATGGGTTTCGTCGAGCGATTGAAAGCAATCGCGCTGCCGACGGCGACCCTCGTGCTCGTCGTACTCGCGCATATGATGCGCATGACGCGGGCGGCAATCCTCTCCGTCATGTCGTCGGCCTATATGGAGACCGCAGAGCTGAAAGGCCTTGGCGCCTTCCGCTCGATCGTCAAGCATGCCGCCCCCAATGCGCTCGCGCCGATCATCAACGTCATCGCATTGACGCTTGCCTATCTCGTGGTCGGCGTCGTTGTTGTCGAAGTGGTCTTCGTCTATCCCGGCATGGGGCAGTATATGGTCGATGCGGTCACCGTGCGCGACATGCCTGTCGTTCAGGCCTGCGGCCTGATCTTCGCGGCTGTCTATATCTTCCTCAACATGACCGCCGATATTCTCGCGATTATCGCCAATCCCAGGCTGAGGCATCCGCGATGAGATTGAGAGACATCCCCATCACCGCCTGGATCGGCATGGCCGGTATCGCCATCGCCTTTATATTCGCGATCTTTGCTCCCTGGCTCGCCCCCTATGGCGAGACGCAGGTCGTCGGCGACGTCTGGCAGTTGCCTGATGATCAATATATCTTCGGTCTCGACAATCTCGGCCGCGACATCTTCTCGCGGCTGATCTACGGCGCACGCACGACGCTGCTGGTCGCGTCCGCCGCCACCGTCATCTCGTTCTCGCTCGGCATCATCCTGAGCTTCACGGCTGCCGTCTCGCGCGGCGTGGTCGACACCGTCCTCTCTCGCTTCAACGATTTGATGATGTCGATCCCGACGCTGATCTTCGCACTCGTGGTCCTGGCGGTGCTACCGCAAAACATGGTCGTGCTGATCCTTGTCATGGCGATCCTCGATTCCACCCGCGTCTACCGTCTCGGCCGTGCCGTGGCGCTCGATGTCGCGGTGATGGAATTCGTCGAGGCGGCAACGCTGCGCGGCGAAGGCAAGCTCTGGATCATCTTCCGCGAAATCCTGCCCAACACGCTGTCGCCGCTGCTGGCCGAATTCGGGCTGCGCTTCGCCTTCTCGATCCTGTTCCTCTCGACGCTTTCCTTCCTCGGCCTCGGCATTCAGCCGCCTGCGGCCGATTGGGGCGGCATGGTCAAGGACAACAAGGACGGCATCATCTTCGGTATCTCGGCAGCGCTGGTGCCGGGCACGGCGATCGCGACACTTGCCGTCTGCGTCAACCTCGTCGTCGACTGGCTCCTGAAACGCACATCCAGCCTCAAGGGAGGGCGCGGCGATGCCTGAGCTTCTTTCCGTTCGCAATCTGAAGATCGAAGCAACCAGCTATCCGCCAGGTGAACCGCCGAAGCGAGTGACGATCGTCGACGGGGTTTCCTTCGACCTGCAGAAGGGCAAAGTCCTCGGACTGATCGGGGAATCGGGCGCCGGTAAGTCGACGATCGGCCTTTCCGCACTGGCCTATGGCCGGGGCGGCGCCGAAATCACCGGCGGCGAGGTGCGGCTCGATGGCGCCGATATCCTGGCGCTCGGCAAGAACGGCATCCGAAAAATTCGCGGCGCACGAGTCTGCTATGTCGCGCAATCGGCGGCGGCCGCCTTCAATCCGGCCCACAGGCTCGGCGATCAGGTGATCGAAGCCTCGGTCAAACATGGTTTGATGAGCAAAGACGAGGCGCGCAAACGGGCGCTTTATCTGTTCGGGGTTCTCGGCCTGCCCAATCCCGAAACGTTCGGCGAGCGCTTTCCCCACCAGGTCTCCGGCGGCCAGCTGCAGCGGGCGATGACGGCGATGGCGCTCTGCTCCAACCCTGAGCTCATCGTCTTCGACGAACCGACCACGGCGCTCGACGTCACCACGCAGATCGACGTGCTGGCGGCGATCAAGTATGCCATCGAGGAAACGCACACCGCCGCCCTCTACATCACCCATGACCTTGCCGTCGTCGCCCAGATCTCGGACGACATCATGGTCCTGCGTTATGGCAAGCAGGTAGAATATGGCAGTGTCCAGCAGATCATCGAGGCGCCGCGGGAGGATTATACCCGCGCCCTCGTCAATGTCAGGCAGGCCTACCGCGAGGAGGCGGCCGACCAGTCTGCAGCACTTCTCAAGGTGGAAAATGTCAGTGCTGAATATTCCAACGGCTTCAAAGTGCTGCACGATGTCACGCTGCACGTGCCGAAGGGGCAGACGCTCGCGGTCGTCGGCGAATCCGGCTCGGGCAAATCGACCCTGGCGCGCGTCATTACCGGCCTGTTGCCGCCGAGCAATGGGCGTATCATCTTTGACGGCAAGCCGCTGATGCCTGATCTGAAGAGCCGGCCGAATGACGATCTGAGGCGTATCCAGTTGATCTACCAGATGGCCGATACGGCGATGAACCCGCGGCAGACGGTCCGCGACATCATCGGCCGCCCGCTGACCTTCTATTATGGCCTCAGAGGTGCCGAGAAGACCGCCCGGGTGAAGGAACTGCTCGACCAGATCGAAATGGGCAAGGGTTTCGTCGACCGCTACCCGGCCGAACTCTCCGGCGGCCAGAAGCAGCGTGTGGCGATCGCGAGAGCGCTTGCCGCCAAGCCCGAACTCATCCTCTGCGACGAGCCGACCTCGGCGCTCGATCCGTTGGTGGCGGAGGGTATCCTCAAGCTGCTCCTACGCCTGCAGCAAGAGGAACAGCTGTCCTATGTCTTCATTACCCACGACATCGCGATCGTGCGGGCGATTGCCGACAGCGTGGCGGTGATGCATCGCGGCAAGCTGGTGCGGTTCGGCCCAAAATCGACGGCGCTGTCACCGCCCTTTGACGATTACACCGATCTGCTGTTGAAATCCGTACCGGAAATGGAAATCGGCTGGCTGGAACGGGTGCTTGCCACGCGTCGCATGGAAAGCGCCGGCAACTGACTTGACTAGGTGACTTGACGAGGGGGGCAGAACCCTCGTCTCATGCAATGTGCATCAAGGAATGAGCATGACCTCGCGCGGCTTCACCACCATCGAGAATGAATGGATTACGCTGAAGGATGGGACGCGGCTTGCCGCGCGCATCTGGATGCCGGATGGCGTGGAAGAAGATCCCGTTCCCGCCGTCTTTGAATTCCTGCCCTATCGCAAGCGTGACGGAACCAGCCTGCGGGACGAGTCGACCTATCCGATATTCGCGGCGGCAGGCATTGCCGGCGTGCGCGTCGATATCCGTGGATCCGGAGAATCCGACGGTGTCATCGACGGCGAATATACCGAATGCGAGCTTGCCAATGCCTGCGAGTTGATTGCCTGGATTGCCGCGCAGCCATGGTCGAACGGCGCGGTCGGCATGATGGGCATCTCCTGGGGCGGTTTCAACAGCCTGCAGGTCGCGGCATTGCGGCCGCCGGCGCTGAAGGCCGTCATCTCGATCGCCTCGACCGTCGACCGCTACAATGACGATATCCACTACAAGAACGGCTGCCATCTCTCCGCCCAGCTCTCATGGGCGGCAACGATGCTCGGTTACCAGTCGCGGCCGCCCGACCCGGCACTTGTCGGCGAACGCTGGAAGCAGATGTGGCTGGAACGCCTGGCAGGCGAACCCTTCTTTATGGAGGAGTGGCTGGCCCACCAGCGGCGCGACGATTTCTGGCGTCATGGCTCGATCTCAGAGGATTTTTCGGGCGTGGAAATCCCGACGCTGGTGATCGCCGGCTGGGCCGACGGCTACCGCAATACCCCTCTGATGGCGGTCGAAGGCCTGGGCGGCAAGGCGAAAGCGCTGATCGGCCCCTGGGTCCACAAATATCCGCATTTCGCCTGGCCGAAGCCGCGCACCGATTTTCATGGCGAGGCGATTGCCTGGTGGAACAGATGGCTGCGAGGTGAGGACAATGGGATCGATAGGCTGCCGCAGGCCCGCGCCTATATTCTCGACGCCATCCGCCCTGCCCCGCGACGCGACAGCGATCCAGGTTTCTGGGTCGCCAAGGACGTCTGGTCGCCGCCGCAGATGCAGTGCTTCTATGTCGAGCAGTTCGGCAAGCTGACGGAAGGCATGCCGATTCCGCACGCGCCCGAACATCCCGTCTATCTCAGCTCTCCGCTCGACACCGGGACGGCATCGGGTGAATATTTCACCCTGAAACCCGACGCGGAAATGGCGATCGATCAACGCTCGGACGATGCCGGCTCGCTGGTCTTCGATACGATGCCGCTTGCGAGGGATCACGACTATCTCGGCCGGCCCGTGCTCACGCTTGCGCTGCGCTCCCGGGCGGTGGGTGGAAATCTCTGCGCCCGGCTCGTCGATGTCCATCCGGATGGCACGGCGACGCGTGTCGCCTTCGGCGTCGTCAATCTCACCCACCGGGACGGCAATGCAGATCCCAAGCCGCTGATACCAGGCGAAAGGGTGCCGATCCGGCTCGTGCTCGATGCTTGCGGTTATCGCTTCCGCAAGGGGCATCGCATCTGCCTTTCGCTTTCCACGTCCTATTGGCCGATGATCCTGCCGCCGCCTGATGACGACGGCATCGACATCGATATCGCGGCACTCGGCCTGGGGCTGCCGATGCTCGGCGAGCACCAGCGGATCGACATCAAGGAACCGGCCAATCCCGATCCGCTGCCGAAATACATCGAGCACGCGGCCGCCACGACCAAGCGGCAGGTCGTCCGCGATCTCTCGGCCAATCGAACGGAGTATCATATCCACGAGGATACCGGGCTCACCGAACATCCTGAGACAGGTCTCTCGACCCGGCAATTGCGGGAGGAAATCTGGTCGATTTCACCCGATGATCCGCTGTCGATGACCGGGACATCGACCTGGACTTGCGACATGCGCCGCCCCGGCTGGTTCGCCCGCACGGTCGCAACCGCGCGCATTGCCTGCACCGGAACCGAGTGGATCATCAGTGCTGTCGTCACCGCCTTCGAGGGCGACGTGCAGATCTTCGAAAAGGTCTTTGTGGAAAAGCGGATCGCGCGCGACCTGATGTGACCATCAGGTCGCCGCAAAACGCCTTGTGGCCTCGCAGACGGCACGAAAGCCGTCGCGTGCGCCGTCGCTCATGTGGCGGGCGCGCAGCCACGCGTGCACCATCTGCGGCTCCTCCCGGAACCAGACGTCGACGCCCTCCGCGGTGAGCCGGGCGGCATAGTGCCGGCCGTCGTCCCGGAGCGGATCGAAGTGCGCGACCGTGATGAAGGCCGGCGGCAGCCCGGCAAGCGTAGCCGCATGCAGCGGCTCGGCGATCTCGTTGCCTGTCGGTGCCTGCAGGATCTCGCGGTAATAGGCGACATCCGCCGTCGTCAGGCCCGGCGCCGCGGCCATTTCGACATAGGAGCCTGCAGCAAGGTCACCGCCGAGCGCCGGATAGATCAGGACTTGGCCGACGACGCCGGACAGGTCCTCGTCGCGCGCCCGCAATGCAAGGCCCGCCGCCAGATTGGCCCCGGCGCTATCGCCGATCAGCACGACCTTGCTGTTGGCGGAGAGCAGATGCTTCAACACGGTAAAGCCGTCATCCGTCTGCGCCGGCCAGCGATATTCTGGGGCCAGCCGGTAATCGACCGAAACAAGTTCCGCGCCGGCAAAATCGGCGATCTCGGCGCAGATGGCATGATGGCTCTCGAGCGAACCGACAACGAAGCCGCCGCCATGAAGATAGAGCAGAATGGTGCGCGTGCTGATCTTCCGCGGACGGTAACGCCGGATCGGTATGCGCTGGAGCATGCCGTCCGCAAAGATCATCTCCGGGGGCAGCGGACGGTCAAAGCGCGCGCAAAGAGCGTCGTACCAATGTCGCTGCTGTTCGATCGATGCTTGAACGGCGTCTGGCGGATAGAAGGAATCGCAAGTCGCCAGAAACTGCAGGATGCCCCTTTCAGTGGGGACAGGCGGTTGAGCGGACATGGAGGTCCTTTCGCGATTTGGGACATGACAGGTCATGTCCCTGGCCGACTCTATCTTCATCATGCGCCTTTGTGACGGAGCCGATCTGTCTGGCCGCGACCCATGAATGTCGCGGCTTTTAAAATTCCCAATAATTTTTTCGTCGCGGACCCAAGGAAAGCCATCCGAGAAACGTCTCAATCTCGAAATAGCATCTTGCTGGTCGGTTTGGGGTAGGTGCGGAATTGGATGCGGAGCTCATAGAACGAGCGCAGGGCGGTGACCGGGAGGCCTTCGGGCAACTGGTCTCGCGCCATTATGATTTCGTCCATGCGACGGCGTGGCGTTGGTCGGGCAGTTCCACCGATGCCGACGACATCGCCCAGGAGGTCTGCGTCAAGCTCGGCGCGGCGATCCGCAGCTTTCGCGGCGCCAGCCGCTTCAGGACATGGCTCTATACGCTGACGCTCAACGCCGCCCGCGACCATAGACGCAAGCTTGCACGAGAGGAGCAGACATTCCGCGCCTACGCCGCCGAACCGCAGCAGGATGCGCCGGCCGGAAATGACGATGAGCTATCGAGCGAATTATGGGCAGCCGTGCGCGCCTTGCCGGAAAGGCAATGCGACGCGGTGCTGCTCGTTTACGGCGAGGGTCTCAGCCATTCGGCTGCCGCCGATGTCATGGGCTGCTCGGAGGCGACCGTATCCTGGCAGGTCCATGAGGCGCGCAAGAGGCTGAAGACCGTGCTCGGCAAGGAAGAGGTATGACCGTGGACAAGGAACTCGAAAAGCTCTCCCGCCTGACACCGCCGGCAGCGACGCCGGAGGCGCGTGCGCGTGCGCTTACTGCCGCGATGCAGGCCTTCGATACCGCAGAAAATAATGCGCCGGCCGCCCAAGGAAATGCGAAAGGCTGGCGTCAAAGCTCCATCATCAACTGGATATGGAGCCCTGCCATGAACAAGAAATTCCTCGCCGGTTCAGCCCTAGCGACGCTGCTCGTCATTCCGGCCGCCGGTTACCTGGCGATCGAGCTGACCCGCAACGGATCGCCGATCGTCGATCAGACAGAGATCGCCGGCAACCTTTCGAAAAGTGAGGCGTCGAAACAACGGGCCGCAACTGCCGGTCAGCCGGTCACGGTCGCGCCGCAAACACCGGCCGGGAACAACAGCCTGGATGAGCAATCTGTCGCTGTCGCGCAAGCCCCGCAGGACAAGGAGGCGCCGGCACTCGCGAAACCCGATTCGTCGCGGACATCCGAATTCGATGCCAACGACTTCGCCGCTCTCACGAACAAGCCGGAGGGTTCTGCCGCGGCACTCGGGGCGGCCAAACGCGCTGTGCCGGCCGCTCCCGGCATCGTCCCCCAGCGGCAGCTTGCCGAACCGATGGCTGCCATCGCCCCTTCGCCTACTCCGCCTGCGGAGGGGGATGCCCAGATTCAGCTCGATTCCAATCGCGAGCGGTTTGCCAATGCTGCGGCAAATCCGATCAAGAGCGTGGCGACGGATCCGGTCTCGACCTTCTCCGCGGATGTCGACAGCGCGTCCTATGCCTTCGTCCGCCGGTCGTTGACCGGCGGGGCACTGCCCGACCCGCAATCGGTCCGCGTCGAAGAGATGATCAATTATTTCCCCTATGACTGGCCGGGCCCTGACAATGCCGATCAGCCTTTCAAGGCGACAGTGACCGTGATGCCGACCCCGTGGAACCACGACACGGAATTGATGCATGTGGCGATCAAGGGCTATGACATCGCGCCGGCGACCACGCCGCATGCCAATCTGGTCTTCCTGATCGACGTGTCCGGCTCGATGGACGAGCCGGACAAACTGCCGCTTCTCAAGAGCGCCTTCCGGCTTCTGGTCAACAAGCTGAAGGCCGACGACACCGTCTCGATCGTCACCTATGCCGGCAATGCCGGCACCGTGCTCTCGCCGACACGGGTGGCGGAGAAATCGAAGATCCTGTCGGCGATCGACAGGCTGGAGCCCGGAGGTTCGACCGGCGGCGCCGAAGGCATCGAGGCGGCTTACGATCTTGCCAAGCAGGCCTTCGTCAAGGACGGCGTCAACCGGGTGATGCTGGCGACCGATGGCGACTTCAATGTCGGCCCGTCGAGCGATGAGGACCTGAAGCGCATCATCGAGGAGAGACGCAAGGACGGCATCTTCCTCACCGTTCTCGGCTTCGGGCGGGGCAATCTCAACGATTCTCTGATGCAGACGCTGGCGCAGAACGGCAACGGCAGTGCTGCCTATATCGACACCTTGGCCGAGGCGCAAAAGACGCTGGTCGAAGAGGCCGGATCGACGCTGTTTCCGATCGCCAGCGACGTTAAGTTTCAGGTCGAGTTCAACCCGGAACGGATCGCCGAATACCGCTTGATCGGTTACGAGACGCGGGCGCTGAAGCGCGAGGATTTCAACAATGACCGTGTCGATGCCGGCGATATCGGCTCCGGCCACAGCGTCACGGCGATTTACGAGATTACGCCCAAGGGAAGCCCCGCGGTGATGAATGATGACCTGCGCTATGGCGCAGCCAATAAGGCGGCCGCCGCGGCGGCCGACAGCGCCCATCACGGCGAACTTGCCTTCGTCAAGATGCGCTACAAGCGGCCGGGCGAGGACAAGAGCGTCCTCATCACCACGCCTGTCGACGATAGCAACGCAGTCGCCACCGTCGATGCCGCGCCGCAAGATGTCCGCTTCTCGGTGGCCGTTGCAGCCTTCGGCCAGAAACTCAGCCATGTCGCGGCCGTCGATTCCTATTCCTACCAGGCGATTGCCGCTCTCGCCGCGGCATCGCGAGGAACGGATGCCTTCGGCTACAGGTCGGATTTCCTCAGCCTCGTTCGGCTGGCGGACGGCCTCAGTCAACGGTGAGGCAAGAGGCACAAAATGAGAGGCCGTCCTAAAAGGGCGGCCTCGGCTCTTCAACGATTATCCGAGTCTCGATCCGTTGGCCGTGAGATAAACAGCATAGAGAGACGTGCTCGCGGTGATGAAGAGACGGTTCAGTTTCTCGCCGCCGAAAGTGACGTTGGAGACGCCCTCAGGAATATGGATCTTGCCGATCAAGGTACCATCCGGATCGTAGGCGTGCACACCGTCGCCGGCGCTCGTCCATATCCTGCCCTTGCGATCGACGCGAAAACCATCGAACAGACCTGCAGTACATTCTGCGAAAACGCCGAGATCGGTCAGCCTTCCCTCATTCGAGACCGCGAGCTTTCTGATATGACGCGGACCGCCGGGCAGGTGCGTTGCGCCGGTGTCGGCAATGTAGAGCACCGTCTCATCCGGGGAGAAAGCCAGCCCGTTCGGCTTGACGAAATCGGAGGTCACCTGATCGGTCGTGCCTTTTGCCGGATCATGCCGATAGACGTGGCATCCGCCGACTTCCGCTTCGCCATAGTCGCCCTCGTAGTCGTGAAGGATGCCGTAGCTCGGGTCGGTAAACCAGACGGTCCCATCGGATTTGACGGTGACGTCATTTGGAGAATTGAGGCGTTTGCCTGCAATTCGATCGGCCAGAACGGTGATCCTGCCGTCGAAATCCGTGCGCGTGACACGGCGCGTCAGATGCTCGCAGGTGATCAGCCGACCCTGATTGTCGACGGTGTTGCCATTCGAATTGTTGCTGGGCGAGCGGAAGACTGATGTATGCCCGCTGGTGTCGTCGTAGCGCATCATCCGGTTGTTGGGGATATCCGAGAAAACCAGATACCGCCCGGCGGCAAACCAGGCCGGTCCCTCCAGCCAGCGGCCACCCGTCCAAAGTCGCTCAACGCGAGCGTGACCGACGAAGCAGCTTTCAAAGCGAGGGTCGAGAACCTCAAACCCTGTACCGTCAATTTGCCCGAACATGGTGCTCCTCCGTATCATCAATTGTTATCGATATCATACTGTCGTGTTTTGGGGGCTCGGTACAGATACCGATCTGCCCACCTTTGCGAAAATGCCCAGGGAATCTTGATTTTTGGACGTTGGAATGGTGCATTCCTGCAATAATATCGATTGTACGATGATAGCGATAACTTTATTGTGTCTTGGACTACCCAATTCGGAAGCTTTGTGAAAGCGGAGATCAGTGAAAAACGAGGATGAGCCGAAAGACAAGCGTCTCAAGCCGGGAGAGGCTCAAAAGCTGACGATGGCGGAGGTCGCCAAATATGTCGGCGTATCTGCCATGACCGTGTCGCGTGCCTTTCGCCAGGATGCGAGCGTTTCCGAGGAGACCCGGAAGCGCATCATGGAGGCCGTCGACGCACTCGGCTATGTGCTCGACCTGTCTGCCGGCAGTCTCTCGTCGAGGCGGAGCGGCTTCATCGCTGCGCTGGTGCCCTCGATCAACAATTCGAATTTTTCCGACACCGCACGGGGCATGACCGATGCGCTGCAGAATACCGGCCTTCAGCTCCTTCTCGGCTATACCGACTATTCGGCGGAGAAGGAAGAAGAGCTGATCGAGGCGATGCTGCGCCGCCGCCCGGAAGGCATCATCTTGACCGGTGGTTCGCACACGGCGCGCGCGCGGCGCATGCTGGCAAAAGCCGGCATTCCCGTTGTCGAGACCTGGGAGCTTCCGGAAAATCCGATCAATCAGGTCGTCGGCTTTTCCAACAGCGAGGCGATGGCCCTGCTGGTGCGGACGCTTGCCAGTCAGGGATATCGGAAGTTCGGCTATATCGGGGGAACGACGGCGCGCGATACGCGCGGCAGCCAGCGGCGTAGCGGTTTCCAGAAGACGGTTGAAGAACTCGGCCTGGGACCGGGACGGATGATTTCCTTCGGCGTCCCGCCCATCACCATGGAACAGGGTGGCCAGGCAATCGTCAGCCTGCTGGAGCGCTGGCCGGACACGGAAGTGGTTCTCTGCGTTTCCGACCTTTCCGCCTTCGGCGCCATCATGGAATGCACGCGCAGGGGAATGAAGGTTCCGCGGGACATCGCTGTTGCCGGTTTCGGCGACTATGAGATCTCGTCCATCTGTCATCCGCGCATCACCACCATCAATGTCGACTGTTATGGCATCGGTCGCCAGGCGGCCGCCCGCCTGCTGGATACCCTCCATACCGGCGAGGCGACCGGCGATGAGATCACATTGACCGGCTACAAGGTTGTCTTGCGCGAAAGCACGGACCGAAACGGCGCGCCGACCGCTTGAGACTAAAGCGCCGCGCGTCTTTTCGGATGCGCGGCGCTGTAACGTTTTGAATGTCTGGATAATTTTATCCTCAAATCGATTCCGATTTAAGGAATTATACAGTCGGTCAAAAGGCGATCTGGACTTTCATGGACTTGCTGCGATCGCCCGCCAGCTCGAAGGCGGCGACGGCCTCTTCGATCCCAAAGACACCTGTCAGCAGTGGCTTCAGATCGACGCGACGCGCGTTGATCAGTTCAACGGCGAGCGCAAATTCCTCGTGAAAACGGAATGTGCCGCGCATCTCGATTTCCTTCGCAACGATCATGTTCTGCGGAATGGAAACATCGCCGCCAAGGCCGAGCTGCACGAGAACAGCGCGGGGCTTAAGCGTCTCCAAGCCGGCGCGCACCGCCCGCTCATTTCCCGACGCTTCGAACATGACATCGAAATATCCCTTTTCGGCACTGTAGGCCGCGAGGTCGGAAGCATGCGTGGCAACATTGATCGTTCGGTCGGCGCCGCTGGTGCGGGCAATCGCCAGAACGCTGTCGGTCACGTCGGTCGCGACGATCTCACGGGCGCCGAGGACGCGCGCCGCGACGATCGCCAACATCCCAATGGGGCCACAACCGGTGACCAGCACCCGTTTGCCGAGCAGCGATCCGGCGCGGTTTGCCGCATGCAGCGTCACCGCAAAGGGTTCGGCAAAGGCGGCCTCGTGAATGGAAATGCCGTCCGCGACCTTGTGGCATTGCCAACGCTCCGCCACCAGCCGCTGGCGAAAGCCACCCTGAATGTGCGGCATCGGCATGGCGCTGCCGTAAAACCGCATGTTGAGGCAGTGGTTTTGCTGCCCCTTCAGGCAATATTGGCAATGGTTGCACGGCCGGCTCGGAGAAACCGCAACACGGTCTCCCACAGTAAGGTCGGCGACGCCGGAACCGAGCGCCTTGACCGTGCCGGCGATCTCATGGCCGAGGATCATTGGTTCGCGCAGGCGAACGGTGCCGAAACCGCCATCATTGTAATAATGCAGGTCGGAACCGCAGATGCCGCCGGCTTCGATGGCAATCTCCACCTGCCCGGCACCGGCAACCTCCGGCTCGCGCTCTTCGATCCTGAGATCCTTGGCGGCATGAATGACGATGGCTTTCATATCGGGACCCTCACACGACGGGAGTTGGAAGCAAGCTACCTGCAAAATGCGCAGCGAGATTGTCTCTGACCAGTTGGCCCATGGCCTTGCGGGTCTCGACAGTGCCAGAGCCGTGATGGGGCTGCAACACGACATTTTGGAGGGTCAGGAAACGCGCATCGATCCGGGGTTCGTTCAGGAAGACATCAAGGCCCGCAGCCTGAATCGTGCGGTTTTGAAGGGCTGCGATCAGCGCCTCTTCGTCTACGGTCGTTCCGCGCGAGACATTGATCAAGATGCCGTTTGGCCCGAGTGCTTCAAGCACTTCAGCGTTGATGATCTTCATGGTCGCCTCCCCACCGGGGACGATGACGATCAGAAAATCGGCCCAACCGGCAAGCGCGATCAGGTCTGGCTCGTAGGTGTAGGCAACATCCTGGTGATCATGGCGGGCGAAATAGGAGATGTCGCAGCCGAAAGCGGCAGCCCTCTTGGCGATCGCCTTGCCGATCCGCCCCATGCCGGCGATCCCCACCTTCTTGCCCGAGACGCGTGTCACCAGCGGCATGGCGACACTGCCCCACTGGCCGGAGCGGACGAGAACATCTGCCTGCGGGACCTGCCTTGCCGTCGCAAGCAGCAGTCCGATGGCGATATCGGCGACATCTTCGGTGAGCACATCAGGCGTGTTGGTGACGCGAATGCCGTTCGCGCGGGCATAGGACAAGTCGATGGCGTCGGTGCCGACGCCATAACAGGAGACGATTTCCAGTTTCGGCAATTGCGCCATCAACTCTGCGGAGGCTCCGAGTTCGCCACGGGTCGCTATGGCGCGGATATCCTTGCCGACCCTTGATATCAGCTCCTGTCGGTCTGCCGCTTCCCACAAGCGATGGACGCGGTAGTTCGCCTCCAGATCCACCATGTCCCATTCCGGATAAGCTCCGGTCATCAAGATTTCTTCTTTAGGCATTCCGTTTCCATCCCGCATTTTGACAGTTGATTATGTTATCGATAACATATAATTCGGAAGAGGGATGTCAAGTGAGTTTCACCGTCAGCGGCAGTTGAAGCCGTCACCCGCGGCGAAACCGGAGGAGTGATTTGCATGAAGAACTTGTTCGATCTTACCGGACGGCGTGCCCTGATCACCGGCTCGAGCCAGGGGATCGGCTATGCGCTGGCCGAAGGCCTGGCGCAGTATGGCGCCGAAGTCATCATCAACGGCCGCACGCCCGAAAGCGTCAACCGCGCGGTCGAGAGCCTCAAGGATCAAGGCCTGTCTGCCCATGCGGCGATCTTCGACGTGACCAGCAAGGACGCTGCCAAAGCGGGTATCGACGCAATCGAAGCCGATATCGGGCCGCTCGACATCCTGATCAACAATGCCGGCATGCAGTTTCGCACGCCGCTGGAAGATTTCCCGGCGGACAAATGGGAACTGCTGCTGACCACCAATATTTCGAGCGTATTTTATGTCGGCCAGGCCGCGGCCAAACCCATGATCGCCCGCGGACAGGGCAAGATCATCAACATCGCCTCCGTTCAAAGCGAACTGGCGCGCCCTGGCATTGCTCCCTACACCGCGACCAAGGGCGCGGTGCGCAATCTGACCCGCGGCATGTGCGCCGACTGGGCCAAGTACGGCCTGCAGATCAACGCGATTGCGCCGGGCTATTTCAAGACGCCGCTCAATCAGGCGCTTGTCGACAATCCCGAGTTCTCGTCCTGGCTCGAGAAGCGAACGCCGGCCGGACGCTGGGGCAATGTCGAGGAACTGGTCGGCGCCGCCGTTTTCCTGTCGGGCCGGGGCTCGTCCTTCATCAACGGGCACACGCTCTATGTCGACGGCGGCATCACGACCTGCCTCTGATAGAGACGAGACCATGGATTTCGAGAAAAAGGCGCCACCTCTGGCCGTCGTCGTCATGGGCGTCAGCGGCTGCGGAAAATCTTCGGTTGGAGAGCATCTTGCCGCTCGAAACGGCCTGTTGTTTCAGGAGGGCGACCAACTCCACCCCGCTGGCAATGTTGAGAAGATGGCGCAGGGTATACCGCTGACCGACGACGACCGCCTGCCCTGGCTCGACCGGATCGGGGAGGAAATAAGGACCGCGCAAAAAGCATCGCGAGGGCTAGTGATTTCCTGTTCGGCGCTGAAGAGAAGCTATCGGGACAGGCTGAGGCAGGCGGCGGACGGGCGTCTGGCCTTTGTTTTCCTCGAAGGATCCCGCGACCTGTTGCTGTCGCGGATGCAGGCCCGCCAGGGCCATTTCATGCCCGCGACTTTGCTCGACAGCCAGTTGCAGACGCTGGAGCCGCCGACCGGTGAAGCTAATGTCGTGACGGTGGCGATCGACAATGCGTTGGATGATATCGTGGCACTGGCTTGCAAGGGACTGAGCGGCATGGCCGTCAAGGGAGGAGATTATCATGCAGGATGACTACAGAGCAGATGTCGCCGTCATCGGTGCCGGCATCATGGGAACGGCGATCGTCACCCGATTGATCGAAACCGGGCATAAGGTATCGGTCTTCGACCTGGATACCGAAAAAGTTGCGGCTTTGCAGGCCAAGGGGGCGCGCGCGGCCGGCTCCGTGGAGGAAGCGGTCTCATGGTCGGCGTTTTGCGTGCTCAGCCTCAATCACGCAAACATCGTCCGCGCCGTCGTCTTCGGCGAAAAGGGCGTTGCGGCGGCGGCGAATGCCGACAAGGTGCTGATCGATATGTCGTCGATCGACCCGGCCGACACGGCCGACATGGCGACGCGGCTGCGTCGAGAAACCGGCATGGCATGGGTGGATTGCCCGCTTTCCGGCGGCGTGCCGGGTGCGTTGAGCGGACGCCTGACGATCATGGCCGGCGGCAGCCCAGAGGATTTCGAACGGGCACGCGTGGTGATGCGGCATCTTGCCGCCAATTACACGCTGATGGGTGTATCCGGCGCGGGGCAGACCACGAAGCTGATCAATCAATTGTTTTGCGCCGTGCTGTTTCAGGCCGTCGCGGAGGCGGTCAAGCTCGCTGAAGCCGGCGGCGTCGATCCGGCCGCCATTCCGGCCGCCCTTGCCGGCGGCAGGGCGGACAGCCGCATATTGCAGGAATTCATGGCGAAATTCGCCGCCCGGGATTTCTCGCCGACAGGCAGAATCGACAACATGTTGAAGGACCTGGATTCGCTTCAAGCCTTTACGCTCAAGACGAAGACGCCATTGCCGATGACTGGCTCGGTGGTCGAGATTCACCGTCTGCTCTGCGCCGCCGGGCTTGGGCCAAAAGACTCGGCCGAGATGATGCGCCTTCTCGATGGATTTCAGGCCGATTGACGTCAATCTCTTCGGGAAATTCGAGATCGTCATCTTTCCGCTTGACCATCCATAAATGTTATCGATAACATACACCCATGAAAACCGCAGCTTTGGGAGGAGCCACAGTGGAAGCCAAGAGACTGCTGGAATTCCAGTCGATCACCAAGAGCTTCGGCGGCACGCAGGCGCTGCGGGACGTCTCGATCGACCTGCGCGAAGGAGAAATCCTCGCGCTGCTGGGAG
Source organism: Rhizobium indicum (assembly GCF_005862305.2). Lineage (NCBI taxonomy): Bacteria > Pseudomonadati > Pseudomonadota > Alphaproteobacteria > Hyphomicrobiales > Rhizobiaceae > Rhizobium > Rhizobium indicum. Next base: position 228,821 of record NZ_CP054026.1, read on the forward strand.
AAAACGGTGCCGGCAAATCGACGCTCATCAAGACGCTTGCGGGCATCTACAAGCCCGATAGCGGCGACATCCTGTTTCGCGGCCAGAGCTACCATCATCGTCCCCCGAAGCCGAACGAGCGGCAGCCGGTTGCCTTCATCCACCAGGATCTCGGTTTGATCGAGTGGATGACGGTCGGCGAGAACATGGGCTTGTCGCAGGGTTTCTCGATGCGTCGCGGCCTCATCGATTGGAACAGGACGCAGGCGCGCGCCAACGAGGCCTTGAAACTGGTCGGTTGCGACTTTGACCCCACGACGCGGGTCTCGGCATTGTCGCGCACCGAAAAGTCGCTTGTCGCCATCGCCCGTGCACTTGCCGTCGAAGCTGACGTGCTGGTGCTCGACGAGCCGACGGCGAGCCTTCCCGCCGATGAAGTCGATCGGCTGTTCAATGCGATCCGTCCGTTGAAGGATCGGGGAGTCGGCATGATCTACGTTTCCCACAGGCTGGACGAAATCTTCCGGATTGCCGATCGGGTCGCCGTTCTGCGCGACGGATGCATGGTGGGACAGAAGCCCGTCAGCGAGACCACCCCCGAGGAGCTGGTGACGATGATCATCGGCCGCAGCGGCGACAGCCTTTTTTCCAAGACGGCGATCACGCCCGGCAAGGCGATCGTCGAGGTCCGCGATCTCGTCTGCGCCGGCACAGGCCCGATATCCTTCGATATCCGCGAGGGCGAGCTTCTGGGACTGGCTGGATTGCGCGGCGCCGGTCAGGAACGGATCGGCCGCGCCCTGTTTGGTTGCGAGCCCTTCAACGGCTCGGTTCTGCTGCATGACGAGGCCCCCGACCTTTCCAGCCCACGAGGGGCAATGGCGTCGGGCATCGGCTTGATTGCCCGTGACCGGACGGAGGAATCCGTGGCGCTCTCGCTATCCATTCGGGAAAATACCTATCTTAATCCGGGAGCCGTCGGGCGTGGGCTTTTGTCCTTCCTGTCGCCGCGCGGCGAAGCCGACCTTGCCCATAAGATCGGCCATTCCGTCGGTCTGCGGCCGAACGACCCGGATCTGCCGGTGGAGGCCCTGTCGGGCGGCAACCAGCAGAAAGTGGTCGTCGGCCGCTGGCTGGCGACCGGCCGCAAGCTGCTGGTCGCCGAAGATCCGACCGCCGGCGTCGACATCGGGGCGCGTGCGGAGATCTACCGTCTGATCACCCAGGCGCTCGAGGCCGGTCTCGCGGTTGTCGTGGTGTCGACGGACTTCGAGGAAATCGCCCATATCTGCCACCGCGCGCTGGTCTTCTCGCGCGGGAAAATCGTCAGTGAACTGACTGGAAGCGCTCTGACGACGGAGGCGGTCATCACGGCCGCATCCGCATCGGAAGCCGCTTGAGCCATCGGGAGAACAGCCATGCAATCCATTGAATCCACGGCCCTGGAGCCGACCAAGAGCGAAATGGCCGGTCTGTCCACAGGACAGAAGATCGGACGCCTGATCCCGGTTTACGGGTTGGTGATCCTGACCGTCGGCCTGATCGTGATCTTCTCGATCCTTCTGCCGGATACGTTCCCGACCGTGTTGAATGTCCGCTCGATCGTGTCCGACAAGGCGATCATCGCGCTTCTATCGCTGGCTGCGATGATCCCGATGGCATCGGGTCGCATCGATCTGACCGTCGGCTATGGCATCGTGCTCTGGCACATTCTCGCTATCAGCCTGCAGACGGCCTACGGCCTGCCCTGGCCGGTCGCGGTCGTCATCGTGCTCGCGCTCGGCGTTCTGACCGGCTGCATCAACGGGCTGCTGGTCGAGGTTGCGAAGATCGACAGCTTCATCGCGACGCTCGGCACCGGAACGGTCCTATACGCGCTTGCGCTCTGGCACACCGGCGGCCGGCAGGTGGTCGGCGTCCTGCCTGATGGTTTCTATGCGCTGAACGGCACGATGCTGTTCGGCCTACCGATCACCGGCTTCTACGTGCTGCTGATCGCCATCTGCATGTGGATCGTGCTCGAATACCTGCCGATCGGCCGCTATCTCTACGCCATTGGCGCCAATCCGAAGGCGGCGGCCCTCAATGGCATTCCGGTCCGCAAATTCGTGATCGGCGCATTCGTCACCTCGGGGCTGCTCGCGGCTCTGACCGGGGTCCTGCTCGCCTCGAAGCTGCGGATCGGCCAGGCGAGCGTCGGCCTCGAATATCTCCTGCCGGCGCTTGTCGGCGCATTTCTGGGATCGACGACGATCAAGCCGGGACGGGTGAACGTCTGGGGCACCTTGATCGGCGTCATCATCCTGGCGGTCGGAATATCAGGAATTCAGCAATTCGGCGGGTCGTTCTTCGTCGAACCGCTGTTCAACGGCGTCACCCTGCTGATTGCCATCGGCATAGCAGGCTACGCCCAGCGCAAGCGCGGAGCTGTGAGGAGGATCACACCCGCATCCAAATGAGGATGCCGGCTCGTCCCGGCATTTCACAACAAACAAAATGGAGGAGTGAACATGAAGCGTAGAACGTTATTGCAGGCAACGGTCGCAACCGTCGCCGTTATGCTGAGCATGCCGGCATTGGCCGATTCCATGGCCGACGCCAAGGCCGTGGTCGAAAAATATGCTTCCAAGGTGAGCGCCTGGGATGGCCCGACGAGCGGCCCCAAGGGCGCTGCCGGAAAGAACATCGTCATTCTGGCCGGTGATATGAAAAATGGCGGCATCCTCGGCGTGGTCAATGGCGTTCAGGAAGCGGCAGGCGCGCTCGGCTGGACGGTGAAGGCGCTTGACGGCGCCGGTTCGATCGGCGGACGGACCGCGGCTTTCGGCCAGGCCATGGCGCTGAAGCCGGATGGCATCATCATCAACGGCTTTGACGCGGTCGAGCAGAAGCCGGCGATGGAAGCAGCCAAGGCTGCCGGCATTCCGATGGTTTCCTGGCACGCTGCCTCGGCGGTCGGTCCGGTTCCCGAAGTCGGTGTCTTCGCAAACGTGACCACCGATGCGATGGAAGTGTCGAAGTCGGCGGCGGATTGGGCCTTTGCCGATGCCGGCGGCAAGCCGGGCGTCATCATCTTTACCGACTCCACCTATGCGATCGCGATTGCCAAGGCCGATCGCATGAAGAAGGAGATCGAGGATCTCGGCGGTACGGTGCTCGAATATGTCGACACGCCGATCGCCGAAACCTCCCAACGCATGCCGCAGCTGACCACATCGCTTCTGCAGAAGTATGGCGCGAAGTGGACGCATTCGTTGGCGATCAATGACCTCTACTACGACTTCATGGGACCTTCGCTCGCTTCGGCCGGCATTGCCGGTGATGGAAAACCGGTGAACGTCGCAGCCGGCGACGGTTCGGAGAGCGCCTATCAGCGTATCCGCGCCAAACAGTTCCAGGCTGTCACGGTCGCCGAGCCGCTCAACCTCCAGGGCTGGCAGCTCGTCGACGAATTGAACCGCGCCTTTGCGAAAGCGCCATGGTCCGGCTACGTGTCGCCGCTCCATGTGGTGACCAGCCAAAACGTCGAGTTTGACGGTGGACCGAAGAACAGCTTCGATCCCGACAACGGCTATCGCGATCAATACAAGAAAATCTGGGGTAAATAACCCTCTCAATCAGGGCGTATCGATCGATACGCCCTGATCCTACGACAGCCCGCCACCATCGATCCAGCTCCGGCGAGTTTTGGAAAAGAGAACCTATGATCATTCGTTATGCTTTGTTTGAAGGCGAAATCCATCCCGGTAAAGAAGGGGAATTCCGCGAATTCGTGCGGCAGCGGCTCGTCCCTCTCTGGACGAAATTTCCGGGCGCCGAGGAAATCCGGGTGCTGGATGGAATGGAGCGCGACGAAGGCGCCCCGATCTATGCCATGGCGCTCGCCATTCGTTATCCCGATATGGATACGGTGAACGCGGCACTTCTCTCCGATGTGCGGTCGCAGAGCCGCGAGGTCACCGGCGAACTCCTGCAGCTCTTTACCGGCAAGGTGCACCATCACGTATTCGCGGCCAACGAATATGCACCGCATATTGCCTGACATAAGGCGATCCCGACGTCCGCGACGGCTTGGCGTCTGAAGGGCGGTCGCTGCGGTCCGCTGCCCGGCCTTAAACAAAAGTAAGGGTTTGAACAAAGACCCGGAAAGCGCTCGCGGACGAACGTCCCAGGCGCTTTTTTCATGTCGGGACGCGCCGAGCATCCTTCGGACGCGCCGGATGCGATCGTTCCGGTTGCCCGACTTTTGAGGACAATTTTCCCTCAGCGCCACTTTCATTAAACTAAATAGTCTATCGATTTAGTAGATTATATTCCATCTTACCGTGCATCGCTCCTGCAATCAGCAATCCGAAACGGGAAGATCGACGATGACATTGGCAAAGACATTCAAAATTGCGTTGTTCAGTCTGCTTGGTCTCAGTGCCATTCACGGTCCGGCGGCAGCCCAGGCAGACGCTCCCCTGCTTTCCAAAGTGCCGCCGGGCACGGTGCTGACGATCGGCGATCCGGTCACGCAGAAAGCGCTCGAAGTGTCCGGCCTGGGCAAGGAGCTCAGTTTCGAGGTCAAATGGGCCAATATCAGCGGCGGGCCGCAGACGTCGGAAGCTTTCCGCGCCCATGCACTCGACGTCGGGTCGGTGGCCGAGATCCCTTCGATCTTCGCCAACTGGAACAATCTGCCCGTCCGCAACATCGCCTATCGCGAACGTCGTGACCCGATCGCCAATCCCATCTACCGCTTCGGCATCGCGCCAGGCGCGGCCATCAAGACGCTCGCGGACTTCCGCGGCAAGCGCATCGCCTTCAGCCCGGGTCAGGCACAGGGCACGCTTGTTCTACGCGCGCTGCACGCGGCAGGTCTGAAGAGCGGTGACGTCACCCTGGTGGAACTGCCGAGCACCAGTGACGTCTACCCGAAGGCATTGGCGAGCAAGCAGGTCGACATCGCGCCGCTCGGCGGCGTCTACATCAGGCGCTATATCACCCAATACGGGCCTGATGGCGCGACCCTCGTGGAACATGGCCTGCGCGACGATCCGAGCCATCTTTATGCGCCGCAATGGGTTCTGGACGATCCCGCCAAGGCGGCAGCTCTCGCCGAATATGTCGGCCTGTGGGCACGCGCCACCGAATGGGTGAACCGGAACCCGGATCTCTGGATCAAGGAATATTACGTCGGTCAGCAGGGGTTGAGCCAGGAGGACGGGGAATATCTCGTCAAGTTGAACGGCGAACAGGTCGTTCCTAGCGATTGGAGCGAAGTGAAGAAGCGCCACCAGGAAACCATCGACCTGCTGGCAGACGAGCTCGGCTACAAGAGCTTCAATGTGGAGCAGATTTTCGACAATCGCTTCGAAAAGCTCGGCGCCGCAGCCTTGGCCAAGAGCCAGTAACGCTCGACACCCTTCGGAGAGGAGATTTGAAGCATGGCAACCACTTGGGATGCAGATGAGGCGAAACTGTCGCGGTCGTCCGGCGGTAGAATTGTGCGGGCAGGTTCTCGCCTCGTAAAACCGGCTGGCTCCGCTGGCCCCCGAGCCCGGCGCAGGTTGGGCCCCGGACCGGCGATCCCTTTCGGATTGCAGATCGGGCCGGCATTACTCGTCTTGACCTGGGTCGTTGGCTCGGCGCTCGGATGGATCGACCCGCGGATCCTGTCGGCGCCGTGGACAGTGGCTGAGGCTTTCGTAAGGCTCATCGAGCAGGGTCGCCTGCAGGACAATTTCGTGACGTCAGCGACACGCGCCCTGCTCGGCCTTAGCATCGGATTGCTGATCGGCACGATCCTGGCGGTGATCGCCGGCCTTTCCCGGATCGGCGAAGCCCTGATCGACGGGCCGGTACAGATCAAGCGCGCGATACCGACGCTGGCCCTGATCCCTTTGTTGATCCTGTGGTTCGGCATCGGCGAGAGCATGAAGGTTACGACAATCGCGCTTGCCGTGATCGTGCCGATTTATATCCACACCCACAACGCGCTCCGCAGCATCGACAGCCGTTATGTCGAACTGGCCGAAACCCTGCGGATGAGCCAGAAGGACTTCGTCCTTCAGGTCGTGCTGCCTGGTGCTTTGCCGGGTTTCCTTCTGGGTCTGCGGTTTGCCGTCACCCTCTGCTGGGTTTCTCTCGTCGTGGTCGAGCAGATCAACGCCACCAGCGGGCTCGGTTACATGATCGATCTTGCCCGCAATTACGGACAGACCGACGTCATTCTCGTCGGCCTGGTGGTCTATGTGCTGCTGGGTCTCGTCTCGGACGGTCTCGTCCGCCTGCTTGAACGGAGGGTCCTCTCATGGCGCCGCACCCTGGCAAACTGAAGCCCGCAACCAAGGCCGTCCACGTGCGAAACCTCGCACGGCGGTTTGCGACGAAGACGATCCTCGACGGCGTCGATCTCGACATCGAGGAAGGCGAGTTCGTCGCCCTGCTCGGCCGCAGCGGCTCCGGCAAAAGCACGTTCCTCAGGGCTCTTGCCGGTCTCGATCATGGTGTCGAGGGAACCGGCACCCTCGAGACGCCGGAGAGCCTTTCGGTGGTTTTCCAGGACGCCCGCCTGCTGCCGTGGCGTACCGTCATCCAGAACGTCACACTCGGCCTACGTGGATCTTCCGGCCAGGAAGCCGGACGGAAAGCCTTGGCGGAAGTAGGACTTGCCGGCCGGGAAACGGCGTGGCCGAACCAGCTTTCGGGCGGGGAACAGCAGAGGGTCGCGCTTGCCCGTTCGCTGGTGCGCGAACCGGCCCTGCTTCTCGCCGATGAGCCATTCGGCGCGCTCGACGCGCTGACCCGGCTGAAAATGCACGATCTGCTGCGGGAGTTGTGTGCAAGACACCGTCCTGCCGTGCTGCTCGTCACCCACGACGTCGATGAGGCGATTTCGCTGGCCGACCGGATACTGGTTCTCGACGAAGGCCGCCTCATCGAGGATCTCAAGATCGATCTGCCGACGCCGCGCGACCACGGCGATCCGAGCTTTGCTCAAACCCGCATCCATCTCCTCAGCCGGCTCGGAGTCGAGCTTCCGGGCCGCAAGGCCGCCTGACATCAGCAACAGTTCAATTTGATGAGGATAAGCCAATGAGCACATCGAAAAGGCAAATGCGGCTTGGCGCATTCATCATGGCGACCGGCCATCATATCGCCGCCTGGCGCCATCCGGAGGCGCAGGCCGATGCCGGCCTCAATATCGATCACTACCGCGAGCTCGCCCAGACCGCCGAACGCGGCAAATTCGATCTCGTCTTCGTCGCCGACAGTCCGGCTGGATGGGACCGCGCCAAGGACCCCGAAGCGCTTCGTCGCACCGCCCAGGGCGCGCATTTCGAGCCGCTGACCCTCTGGGCCGCCCTCTCCCAGGTGACCAAACATATCGGCTTCGTCGCCACGGCATCGACGACCTACGAGGACCCCTACCTTCTCGCCCGCAGGTTCGCGTCGCTGGACTATATCTCCAAGGGTCGCGCCGCCTGGAACGTCGTCACGACAGGTGCGGATGTTTCGAAGAATTTTTCAATCGCAGGCCATCCTGCCCATGCCGATCGTTATGAGCGGGCCGAGGAATTCGTCGACCTGGTGAAGGGCCTGTGGGATTCTTATGAGGACGACGCCTTTATCCGCGACAAGGAAAGCGGGGTCTATCTCGACCTCGACAAGGTGCATCTCGTCGATCACAAGGGCAAGTTCTTCTCGGTGGCCGGTCCGCTCAACGTCGGCCGCCCGGTGCAGGGCTATCCTGTGATCGTGCAGGCCGGCGCATCGGAACCGGGGCGCGAACTTGCCGCCCGCACGGCCGAGATGATCTTTACCGCCAACCAGACCTTCGAGGATGCGCAGGAATTCTATTCCGACGTCAAAGGGCGGCTCGCCCGCTACGGGCGCCGGCCGGACGAACTGCTGATCAGTCCCGGCATATTCCCGGTTCTCGGCGGGACGGAAGCGGAAGCCCAGGCGAATTACGACCATATCCAATCGCTGGTTCATCCCTCCATCGCCTGGAATATCCTTGCCCGCCACTACAAGGGCATCGACCTTTCCGGCTACTCGCTGGATGATCGCGCCCCTCCCCTGCCTGATAATACCGAACTCAACAAGAGCCGCCTCAAGCTGGTTTCGGATCTGGTATCGCGCAACAATCTGACGCTGCGCCAGTTCTATCTGGCGGTCGCCACCGCTCGTGGCCACCGGACGGTGGTCGGAACACCCGAGCAGATTGCCGATGCGATGCAGACCTGGTTCGAGAACGGTGCTGCCGACGCCTTCAACATCATGCCGCCGATCCTGCCCACCGCGCTTACCGATTTCGTCGATCAGGTCGTCCCGATCCTGCGCAAGCGCGGCCTGTTCCGGCACGAATATGAAGGGACGACGCTACGGGAAAATCTTGGCCTCCAACGCCCGCCGAATGGCTTTGTGGTTCAGGCGGGGCAGCAGCAGGTGCAGGCGGCCGTATGATCTCTTGAGGGGGCTTCCCTCCCCCTGGCTTTGTTCCAATCACACACAGAACTGCAGCATCGCATGAGCAATAATTCCGAATTTCTCTGGTATATTCCGAACGACGTCAAAGCCGGTCATCGCGGCGATTCCGCCGTCGAGAACCACAACAGCCTGGATACGCTGACCAGCCACGCCAGGGCACTGGAGGAGCATGGCTGGAAGGGCGCGCTCATCGGCACCGGTTGGGGCCGCCCCGACACGTTCACCGTCGCGGCCTCGCTCGCCGCCCGGACCACCACCTTCGAGCCACTCATTGCGATCCGTCCAGGTTATTGGCGACCGGCGAACTTCGCTTCCGCGGCGGCGACGTTGGACCATCTGACCGGCGGCCGCGTGCGGATCAACATCGTGTCGGGCAAGGACAACCTCTCTGCTTACGGCGATAGCGAGGGAGATCAGGCACACCGCTATGCCAGGACCAAGGAGTTCATGCGGTTGGTCCGCAGATTGTGGACCGAAGAAAACGTCACATCCACCGGCGAGAACTTCCGCGTCGCTGAATCCACCGTGGTGCCGCGCATCCAGGTTCGCGGCGACCGTCGGCACCCCAAATTCTATTTCGGCGGTGCCTCGGAGGCGGCCGAACGGGTGGCCGCGACCGAGGCCGATGTCCAACTTTTCTGGGGCGAGCCGCTCGATGGTGTTCGGGAACGGATCGCGCGGCTCAAGGCGTTGAGCCGGGAACTGGACCGCGATCTCCCGCCGCTGGAATTCGGCCTGCGGATCACGACGCTGGTCCGCGACACCACCGAACAGGCCTGGACCGACGCCGAGGCGAAGGTCGCCGAGATGGCGAGAAGCAAGGGCACCGGCTGGCACGATCACCAGCGCGCGCTCGCCGTCGGCCAGCAGCGGCTGCTTGATCTGCATGAGCGCGGCGACGTCCTCGACGACAACCTCTATACCGCGCCGGGCAAGTTCGGCGGTGGCGGCGCCGGCACCACCTGGCTGGTCGGATCGGCGGAAGACGTCGCCCGCTCGCTGCGCAAATATCAGGATCTCGGCATCACCCACTTCGTGCTGTCCGACACGCCCTATCTCTCCGAAATCAAGCGGCAGGGCGATCAGCTTCTTCCGCTGCTGCGCGGCTGAAGCCGGAGCAACGGCGCTCCGGTACCGCAGCTGCAATTCATGCCGATTGCCGAGATCGTTCAGAGCGTCGCGCAGTTCACGGGCAAGCCGCAAAACCTTGCTATGCGGGGGAGGTTGGTGATTTCGCAACCATCGGGAGAGCGCTCGTCGAATTGTCCATCCGAAAAGCGCAAATGCTATCCAGATATGGCGATATAGCAAGCTCCGTCGGCTCCGTTTACACTCTCTAAAATATATTCCTCTAATTTTTTTTAGATATCGGGACGACGTTCTTTAGGTTCGTCACCTCCGCCATGATAGCGGGCCAGGCACCCGAATTTCGCATGAAATCGGCTTTTATTGCTTTGACGGATGTCCCGTATCTCGAGCGCGATTCCGGGCACAGGGGTACCCGTCGGATGCACTCGGAGACACCGAGGCGCTGCATTCGAACGAGATATGACAAGCAATCCTGGCTGCCGAGACATCCTTCCAACAAACCTCACCGCGAGGGGAGAGTGCATATGAAGAATATCATGAGTTTCGGGGTTGTGGCCCGCCTGGCGCTTGGCTTCAGCGTTCTCCTTTTGCTGATGGTTGGCTTGACCATCTATTCGACGGACAAAGTTGCGCAGATCAACGATAAGCTTGGAACCATCAACGACGTCAACAGCGTTAAGCAGCGGTTTGCCATCAACTATCGTGGCAGCGTGCATGATCGGGCGATCGCCATCCGCGACGTCACTCTGGTTACATCGACCGATGAACGGAAGACCGCCGAGGCATTGATCGAAAAGCTGGCGGCCTCTTACGCCGAGAATGAAAAGCGCATGGCGGATATGGTTGCTTCTCCGGCTGGCGCGACCGAACAGGAAAAGACCATTCTCGGTGAGATTGCAGACATCCAGGCGAAGACCAATCCTCTGGTCGCCCAGATCATTGCGCTGCAGGAGAAGGGCGACGGCGAGGCGGCCCGCAAGATCCTGCTCGAACAGGCTCGGCCGGCCTTCGTTGCCTGGCTTGGCGCCATCAACAAATTCATCGACTATCAGGAAGCGCTGAACAAATCTATTGGCGGCGAGGTGCGCAGCACGGCAAGCGGCTTCAAGCCATTGGCCCTGACCGCGCTTGGCATTGCGGCTGTTCTTTCACTCGTTGCCGCCGCCGTGACCGCACGCACGATCGTCGGCCCGCTGGCAAAACTTCAGCTTTCGCTGAAAGCGATGGCCGACGGCAATCTCGACGGCGATCGCCGCCTCGAAGCGCGGGGCGACGAGATCGGCAAGCTTGCACGGGCGGTGGCAGGGCTGCGCGACGCAATTTCGGCAAAGGCCGAACGGGAAGCCGACGCAGAGGCGAAGAGAGCCGTGTCGGAGCGGCATCGGCTCGAGCAGGATGCAGATGAACGCCGCACCCTTGCCGAGCAGACGGACAAGGCTGTCGGCCAGCTTGGCGATGCGCTGCAGGCGCTGGCTGACGGCGATCTTACACAGCAGATCGGCACTCCGTTCATTCCGTCTCTAGAAAAGCTCAGAGCCGACTTCAATTCTGCAGTCGAAAAGCTCCGTGCCGCCATGCAGAAGGTTGCCCAGAACGCCAGCGCCATCGCGGGCGGTGCACAGGAGATCCGCTCCGCCTCGGACGATCTCGCCAAGCGGACCGAACAGCAGGCAGCCTCCGTCGAGGAAACCGCCGCTGCTCTGGAAGAGATTACGACCACCGTTGCCGACTCGAGCAACAAGGCTCAGGAAGCCGGCCAGCTCGTTCGCAAGACGAAGGAGAGTGCGGAGCGCTCGGGCAGCGTCGTTCGGGATGCGGTCGACGCCATGGGCAAGATCGAATCCTCCGCCACCGAAATCGGCAGCATCATCGGCGTCATCGATGAAATCGCGTTCCAGACCAATCTGCTGGCGCTGAATGCCGGCGTCGAAGCCGCCCGTGCCGGTGAGGCAGGCAAGGGCTTTGCCGTCGTCGCTCAGGAAGTGCGCGAGTTGGCGCAACGTTCCGCCAAGGCGGCAAAAGAAATCAAGGAACTGATCAACGCTTCGAATGGCCACGTCAAAAGCGGTGTGGCCCTGGTTGGCGAGACCGGAAAGGCGCTGAAGGAGATTGCCGAGCAGGTGCAGCAGGTCGACGGCAATGTGGGGGCCATCGTCGGCGCTTCGCAAGAGCAGGCGACGGGACTGAAAGAAATCAATACCGCCGTCAACAGGATGGATCAGGGGACGCAGCAGAACGCCGCCATGGTGGAAGAAGCGACAGCGGCCGCTCATAACCTTGCCAAGGAAGCCGACGCGCTGTTCCAGCTTCTGGGCCAGTTCAACATTGGCGGAGTGGTGGCACCGAAGCGCACATCGCAGCCCGCTGCCGCGGCGCCACATGCTCAACCGGCGTCCTCGCCTGCGCGTCAGATGATTGCCAAGGTGGGTAAGTCGTTCCAGACGAACGGGAATGCGGCATTGGCCGGCGATTGGGAAGAGTTTTAAGTCGCCCGGATCTCTTTTCGGCTGACACTGGAAAGCAAAGCCATATGATTCTTGCGAAGGGCAGCATTTGCTGCCCTTCGCATTTTCGGATCAAAGAAGGTGAGCATGATGTTGTCCGAAAACTGCTCACACTTTTCGGCATCATGCTCTAGGCCCGGGCCGGAGCCTTGGCCGGAAGCAAGGCGTTGACCACGACCGCAACGGCGATGTTGGCCGCAAGCGCCAGCAGTCCCGTATAGACGGTGAAGGGTTCGCCGCCGAGGCTGATCAGATGCAGAGGCTTCCAACCGGCATCCCAGACGAGGAAAGTGCCGCCGCCGAAGCCGACGAACCAGCCGGCAAGCAGAGCGGGTGCACGGAACCAGTTGGTGTACAGGCCGAAGACCAGGGCCGGAAGCGTCTGCAGGATCCAGATGCCACCGAGCAGCTGCAGGTCGAGGGCGAATTGTGTCGGCAGGAAGATGATGACGAGAAGCGCGCCAACCTTCACCACGAGCGAGGTGATCTTTGCGACCTTCGCCTCGCCCGCGTCACTGACCTTGGGATCGACATAGGCTTTCCAGAAATTGCGGGTGAAGAGATTGGCGGCGCCGATGCTCATCACCGCTGCCGGAACCAGCGCGCCGATGGCGATCGCCGCAAAGGCAAAGCCGGAGAACCAGCCTGAAAACAGCGTCTTGAACAGCGTCGGAACAACGTCATTGGCGCTGTCGAGCTTCAGGTTGGCGGCATGCCCCATATAGCCGAGCAGAGCCAGAAGGCCGAGCAGCAGCGTATAGGCGGGCAACATGATCGCATTCTTGCGGATCGTCTTGCCGCTGTTGGAGGCAAAGATGCCGGTCAGCGTATGCGGATACATGAAAGCCGCGAGCGCCGAACCCAAAGCGAGTGTTGCATAGGCGACATACTGATTGCCGCCGAGCAGCAGGTTGCCGGAACCCTTGGCCTGGAAGGCCGCATCGGCCGAGGCGAAGACATTGGCGTAACCCCCGAGTTTCGACGGGATCAGTGCGACGGCCGCAATCACGACGATATAGATCATGATGTCCTTGACGAAGGCGATCAGCGCCGGCGCGCGCAGGCCCGCGGAATAAGTGTAGAGCGCCAGCACGATGAAGGCGATCGCCAGCGGCAGTTCGCCATGCAGCCCGAGGGCCTTCAGCACCGCGGTCATGCCGACCAGCTGGAGGGCAATATAGGGCATGGTGGCAATGACTCCGGTTGCCGCCACGGCGAGTTCGAGACCGCGCGATCCGTACTGACCGTGGACGACGTCGCCAGCCGTCACATAGCCGAAATCCTTGGCGCGTTTCCACAGCACAGGCATGACCATGAAGACAAAGGGATAGACGACGATGGTGTAGGGCAGCGCGAAGAAGCCGTAGGCGCCGACCGTGTAGACCAGCGCCGGGACGGCGATCACCGTGTAGGCGGTATAGAAATCGCCGCCGACCAGGAACCAGGTGATCCAGGTGCCGAAGTTGCGTCCGCCGAGGCCCCATTCATCGATATGGGCCAGTGTCTCGGGCTTGCGCCAGCGGCTGGCGACGAAGCCCATGACGGTAACGAGCACGAAAAAGAAGATGAAGACGGCAAGCGCCGTGCCGTTGATGTCAGTCGTCATGGCGAGTGCTCCGATAGGCGATCCAGGTCAGCGCTGCGGTGATCGGCACCCAGAGAAGCTGATACCAATAGAAGAAGGGAAAGCCGAAAAGAGATGGCTCGCGGACATTGTAAAATGGTGGCCAGAGCAGACCTAGATAGGGAATGACAAGCAGCCAGAGCGCTGCCTTGCTACGTGGTTTTTCCATGTCGGGATACCTTTCAGGCGCCGGGTCGGCGGTCGCCATGTTCCAGTTGTCGGCGTGGAAGGCAGGTCTGTCAGCCGGCGGCCGCGGCAGGCCCGGCTCGGGTCGCTCGAGGTTTTCCGACCGATCGGAAGCTGATGTAACGCATGTGAATTCCTCCCAACGGCTCGCACTTGGCCAGCCGTGGATGGAGTCCTATGGCGGTGGTTTTGTTCTCACAAGATGGGCGCGGCGCTGAAATGCCGGGGCCTACCCAGAAGTGGGTAGACGCGATTTACCCGACTTTCGAGACGATGCCGTGATCGAGCGCATAGCGGATGAGGCCCGCTGTGGTGGCGATACCGAGCTTCTTCTTGAGGTTCTTGCGATGGGTTTCCGCCGTGGCGGAGGTGATCCCGAGCGTTTCGGCGATCTCCTTGTTGCTTCTGCCGGCAACGATCAGCCCGAGAATGTCGCGTTCGCGCGGGGTCAGGGGGTCGCTACCCTCCTCTGCCCGTTCGCCCATCAGCGCGTCGAAGACGCCGGACGAGAAATATGTCCCCCCGCCCGCCACGGTCTCGATGGCCGAGACGATCTCGTCGGTCGAAACGTCCTTCAGGATGTAACCGGCAGCGCCATGCATGACCGAGGAGGAAATATACTCGCGGCTGTTATGCATGGAGAGCATCACGACCCGCGCCTGGGGAAGTTCGTTCCTGAACAATTCGATCGCATCGATGCCGCTCAGCTTCGGCATGTTGATGTCCATCAGCACGACCTGCGGCAGGACCTGCCGGCCGATCTCGAGCCCCGTTTGCGCGAGGCCGGCCGTGCCGGCGACTTCGATATGGTCGAATGTTTCGAGCACGGCCTTCAACCCGTCCAGCACCAGCGGATGGTTGTCGATCAAGAGCACCCTGATTTTCGGGCGTTCCGTCATGCGGCTTCTGCCTGCTTGCCGGCGGGGAGATTGGCCGATTTCGGCATCATCGCCGTCAGCGTCGTGCCGGCCTCGCTGCTGTTGATCAGCAGCAGGCCGCGGAAGTGAGCCATCCGCTCCTGCATATTGCGCAGGCCGAGACCCGATCTGCCGGATAGGCCGTCCTTGGCGCCGTCGAAGCCAGTGCCATTGTCGGTGACCGTCATGCGGGCGCGGCCGTTGTCGCTCCAGAGCTTGACCGCAAGCTTGGAGGCGCTCGAGTGGCGTTCGACATTGTTGAACGCTTCCTGTGCGACACGATAAAGCGCGGTATTGGCTTCGGCCTTCAGCGTGTCGGTGAAGCTTGAGGCGTCGATCTTCGTCTCGATCCCCGTCCGCTCGGCAAAGTGATAGCAGAGTGCCTCCAGCGCGGCCGTCAGGCCGAGATCGTCGAGCACGCGCGGGCGCAGATCGTGCGACAGCCGTCTGATTTCCTTGATGGCGCCGTTCAGCGCCTCGACACCGCGATCGATGGTCAGTGCGGCATCGTCGACATTGGTCCTGACCTTGCGGCCGGCAAGATCCATCGCATAGCGCACGCCGACGAGATTCTGGGAAATGCCGTCATGCAACTCGCGGGCCAGCCGCGCGCGCTCTTCTTCCTGGGCATCGATGACCCGCTGCGTCAGCGCCTTGAGCCGGCTGTCGGCCATGCGGCGCTCATGGAACGTCAGCAGCATGCAGGTCGTGAAAACGACAAGCACCGAAGGTACGGCGATCAGCGCGACGATGATGAAGGTCCGTCTTATGTTGGCGCGCATTCCGGCGTTGGCGGCGGCACTTTGGGCAAAGACGTCGTCCAGGTAAACGCCGGTGCCGACGACCCAGTGCCATTTGTCGAGACTGACGACGAAGGAGAGCTTGTCGGCGATCTGTCCGGTCGATGGCTTCTGCCATTTGTACTGATGCAGGCCCCCGCCCGCTCTTGCCGTGGCGATCAGTTCGGCAATGACCTTGTCGCCATCCGGATCGGTGAGGTCGAGCCAATTATGCCCATGGCGGAAACTCTGGCGCGGATGGACGATGTTGTTGCCGTCGTAATCGTAGACGAAGAAATATCCGTCCTTGCCGTAGTCGAGCGAAGTCAGGATCGCCGCCACCTTTTGCTTGGCGGCTTCGTCGTCGGCACCGGCATTGTCATAGATCGTCTGGATGGCGGACAGGGCAAGGTTGGTCAGATTGAGGATCTCGGCTTCCTTGGTCTTCAGCATGTTCTGCTCGAACGTGTCGATGCTGTTCTTGGCGAGGTTTGCCGATTGCCAGGTGATGAAGGTGGTGATCGCAAGGATCGAAATGACGAGCGGAACGATCGCCAATGCGATGATCTGGTGTCGTAACGTCAACGATCATTCCTCCCGAGAATTTGCGCCGGGAATTATGCCCTTTGTCAAATGCGAGTCCAGCGGCTTGTCGGTGCCCGATCTGTGACAGCCGGAACCAATGCCGGCGCGCATCGCGTGCGCGCTAATCCAGCGGAACGAACAGACCGAGCTTGACGTCCCGCAACACGACATTCGTGTGCATGCGGCGGATCTGCGGATTGTCAGCCATGATCAGCGCGGCGATGTCGTCATAATGCTCGACGTCGCGGGCGGTGACGATCGCGATCAGATCGACTGCGCCGGTGACATAATAGACCTGCTGTATGTGATCCTGCTTTTCCGCCCAGAGGCGGAACTTCGCCAACGCGTCGTAATTGTCCCGCTCGATCTCCATCCCGACGATGAACACCATTGCTGTTCCCGTCGCCTTGCGGTCGACGACGGCCACCTCTGCCTTGATGATGCCTTCCTCGCGCAGCCGCTTCAGCCGCCTCTGCACGGCCGAGACCGACAGTCCGATCCGTTCGGCGATCGTTTCGGCTTTCAGCTGGCAATCGCGCTGAACGATATCGAGAATGTCACGGTCAAAACGATCCAGCTGTTCCATTGTCCAATCCTAATTCTCGCCGCAGCAATTCGCGCATTCTGCCGTACTTGCCGCGCGAAGAAGAATATTTTGCATAAAATATGCATAATAGATGAAAACTGCGCGAAAAAACCGCGTTATTTTATCATTATCCTTCGCAAGCTCAATTCACCCGGAACCATGCATGCCAGATCAACCCTTTCCTGCTCTTCGTGTCGATGATCTCCATAAAAGCTTCGGCTCGCAACAGGTTCTCAAGGGTATCTCGACGCAGGCCGAAAAGTCTGACGTGATTTCGATCATCGGCTCGTCGGGCTCCGGCAAGAGCACCTTTCTCAGATGCATCAATTTCCTGGAAACGCCGGATCGCGGCCGCATTGCCGTGAACGGCGAGGAAATCGCGCTGAAGATGGGGCGGGGCGGCCGGCTGCAGCCGCGCAACTGGCGGCAGATCGAACGGATACGGATCGGACTGGGGATGGTCTTCCAGAGTTTCAATCTCTGGGCTCATCGTACAGTGCTGGAGAACGTCATCGAGGCGCCGGTGCACGTCATGGGCATTTCGCGGCGCGAAGCCATCGAAAAGGCCGAGGCCCTCCTCCACAAGGTCGGGCTCTTCGACAAGCGCGATGCCTATCCCGCTTTCCTCTCCGGCGGTCAGCAGCAACGCGCGGCGATTGCGAGAGCCCTCTGCGTCGACCCTGCCGTCATGCTGTTCGACGAGCCGACGTCGGCGCTCGATCCGGAGCTGGTCGGCGAGGTCCTGAAAGTCATCCGTGATCTCGCGGAAGAAGGCCGGACCATGCTGATAGTCACGCATGAAATGCGCTTCGCCCGCGATGTCTCCAGCCGTGTTTTGTTCCTGCATCAGGGACGGATCGAGGAGGAAGGTCCGCCGGAGCAGATATTCGGCGCGCCCGTCAGCGCCCGCTGCCGGGAATTCACCGGCCTCAGCGCCCATTGATGCACTCCGAACTCTCATCGCCAACACAAACCAGGAGAATCCTGCGAATGAAACTGCTCCCCACACTGTTTGCCGGCGCGGCACTCGTGCTTTCTGCCGTCACCGCACAGGCCGAGGTCCGCTTCGGTGTCATGAACGAATCCTATCCGCCCTTCTTCGCCAAGGATGCCTCCGGCCAATGGCAGGGATGGGAGATCGACCTGATGAACGCTGTGTGCGAGGAGATGAAAGAGAAATGCTCGATCGTCGAAATTTCCTGGGATGGTCTCATTCCGGCTCTCCAGAGCAAGAAGTTCGACGTGATCTGGTCGTCGATGTCGAACACCGCGGAACGCTCGAAGGTGATCGACTTCACCGATAAATATTACAACACGCCGAGCACCTTGATCGGCCCCAAGGACCAGAAGCCGGGCGCCACTGCCGAGGACGTGAAAGGCAAGACCATCGGCATCCAGGTGTCGACGATCCAGTCGGAATACTACAAGAAGTATTTCGCCGAGGCTGCCGAGGAAAAGACCTACCAAACGCTCGACGAAGCGTTCCAGGATCTCGCCTCCGGCCGTATCGACTATGTCTTCGGCGATTCACTGGCGCTCGACGCTTTCCTGAAAAGCGATGGCGGCAAGGATTGCTGCGCCAAGATGGGCGACGTTGCCGACGACAAGGAGATTCTCGGCGCCGGCGTTTCGGGCGGCCTGCGCAAGGAAGACACAGAGCTGAAGGCCAAGCTGAACACGGCGATCGCTGCCGTCCGTGCCAGTGGCCAGTATGACGCCATCAATAAGAAATACTTCGATTTCGACATCTACGGCGCAAAGTAAGCAGCCGCAACGATGGCGACCACGCAACAAGGTATTCTGGACCTGCTGTCTCCCTATCCTCCGGGATGGGGCGGCGTTCTTTTGGCAGGTGCGGTCTCTACGGTTGCCATCTCGGCTTGCGCTTTCGCGATCGGCTTGCTGCTCGGCACGGGCGGCGCGCTGGGAAAGCTTTCGGGCAATCGCATCCTGCGCCTGCTGCTCGATCTCTATACCACGCTGATCCGCGCTGTTCCCGAGCTGATCCTGATCGTCGGGCTCTATTATGCCGGCACCGATGGCCTCAACCGGCTGCTCGCCGCGTTGGAGCTGCCGCCGGTCAATGTGAACGGCTTCGTCGCGGCCGTCGCCGTGCTCGGCTTCGTCCAGGGTGCCTACATGACGGAGGTGCTGCGAGGCGCGATCCTTGCCATTCCCGTCGGCCAGATCGAGGCCGCCAAGGCCTTCGGCATGGGGCCGGTGCTAAGGTTCCGCCGGGTCCTGCTGCCGGCGCTCCTGCCAAACGCGCTGCCGGGTCTTGCCAATCTGTGGATGTCGGTCACCAAGGACAGCGCGCTGGTGGCAGTCGTCGGCTACCAGGAACTGGCGCTCGCCACCCGTCTTGCCGGGGCAAGCACCAAGCATTACTTCGTCTTTTTCCTTGCTTCGGCCCTTCTCTATCTCGCCATCACGCTTGTTTCCAACGTCGTCTTCAAACTGATCGAGGGACGGGTACGGCGGGGGCAGCCGCGTCTTGCCTGAAGAAAGCGCCCCATGAATTTCACCTGGATCTCTTCCTACTGGCCGCTGCTTCTGACCGGCGCCTGGCAGACTGTTTGCCTGCTGGTGATCTCCGTGGTGTTCGGCTTCGTCCTCGCCATAGGCCTCGCCTTCGCGCAGGTCAGCGGCGGCAGACTGACGCGGCTGCTCGCCCGTGGCTACTGCACCTTCTTCCGCGGTACGCCGCTGCTGATACAGCTGTGGCTTCTTTACTACGGGGTGGGTTCGCTGCTGCCGATGGTCCCCGGCATCCGCCAGAGCCTGTTCTGGCCGATTCTGCGCGAGGGCTTCTTCTTCGCCGCCGTCAGTTTTACCCTGAACTACGCAGCCTATGAGGCAGAGGTGTTGCGCGGCGCGCTGCTTGCCGTTCCCAAGGGCGAGCTCGAAGCGGGCCGGGCCTTCGGCCTGTCGCCCAGGATGCTGATCCGTCGCATCTGGCTGCCGCGCGCCATTCGCATCGCCCTGCCGACGATTGCAGGAGAGATCGTCATGCAGCTCAAAGCGACGCCGCTCGCCTTTACGGTGACGGTGATGGATCTCTATGCCGTGGCCAACAAGGTTCGGCAGGACACGCTGCTCGTCTATGAACCGCTGCTGGTCGTCACCTTCTTCTATCTCGCCCTGACCGCCGTCATCGCCCGCGTCTTCCGACGTCTCGAAGCGCAGGTGCCGGTTCGCCGCTAGGCCGACGGGAAAAGAGACTGGTCATGAGTTCCTTCACGCACGAACCACATACATCTCGCCCACCTTGTTATGCAAAAGCCCGCCGCCGCTGACGGCGCGACAGTATGAATGGAGACCTCTTCATGAGCACGATGCGAATTCTCGATGGCGGCATGAGCCGCGAACTGTTGCGGCTGGGCGCCGAGCTGAAACAACCGGAATGGTCGGCATTGGCGCTGATCAATGCGCCGGATATCGTCCGTAGGGTACACCAGGAATTCATCGTCGCCGGCTCTGAGGTCGTTACGACAAACAGCTACGCGCTCGTACCCTTTCATATCGGTGAAGACCGGTTCCAGAACGAGGGGGCAGAGCTGATGCGCCTCGCCGGTCGCCTAGCGCGCGAGGCGGCCGATGCGGCCACGGATCGCAAGGTGCTGGTTGCCGGCTCGCTGCCGCCGATCTTCGGCTCATACGAGCCGCAGAACTTTCAGCCTTCACGGGTGCAGGATTATCTCGATGTGCTTGTCGAAAATCTTTCTCCCTTCGTCGATATATGGCTCGGCGAGACATTGAGCCTGATCGCCGAGGCAGAGGCTGTCCGCAAGGCGGTGGCGACGTCAGGCAAACCGTTCTGGATTTCGTTCACGTTGGCAGATGACGAGGCAGCGATAAGGGGCGGCGAACCGAAGCTGCGCTCCGAAGAAAGGGTCGAGGACGCGGCATCCTGGGTGGCCTCATCGGGCGCCGAAGCCCTCTTGTTCAATTGCAGCAAGCCTGAGGTCATGCAGGCGGCCGTGGAGACGGCAGCGCGCGTGTTCCGGAAAATGGACGCGCGCATCGAAATCGGCGTCTATGCCAATGCCTTCGAAGGGGAACAGGGCGAGGCAGCGGCAAATGAAGGCCTGCATGAGACCCGCAACGATCTGAATGACGATGCCTATTCGCGCTATGCCTGCTCCTGGGCTGAGGCCGGTGCGACGATCATCGGCGGCTGCTGCGGTATCGGCGCCGCCCATATCCATCGGCTCAAGAAGACGCTTTTGGGTTGAGGCGGCAAGGCGGTTACGCCGCCGCAATGCTATTCAGCTTTCGCCGCCGTATTCTGGAGCTCAAGGAGAAGGTCGATCAACTTCGGGGCCATCTCCCTGATTTCCGAAAGATGGACGGCGCTCAGTCGCGTCAGAAGCGCATCCGCCTTGTCCGTCAGGAGAACCGTCTGGCGGCGCCTGTCGGCCGGATCGGCATGACGTTCGACCAGTCCGGCATCCGACAGCCGCCCGACAAGCTCGGTCGCCGTATGCGGCGCGATGATCAGCCGCTCGGCCAGCATGCCGATGGTCATGGCTTCGCCGCGTTGTCCCTTGATCGCCAAAAGGGTCTGATGCTGCTGCGGGGGCAATCCTTCCGACTGGGCGGCAGAGGCGCTGAAGTCCATGAACTGGCGAAGGGCGAATCGGAGGTCGGCGAGAGCTTCGTAATCCTCTTGCCTCAGCGGCGGCGCGGTCTTCTTCAAAGCACTTCTCCTCTGCCGCAACGGCTGCCAGGGTCGGCAGCCCATGCCGCCATCATCGAATAGATGGGCAGTCGCCAGCCGGTCAAGTGAGGCATCTTCATGGGACATTTTCGCCTTCATGCTTTCACCCATTGATTTATATCGTATCACGATATATTGACGCGCCTCAAGCGTATCCATTCCGGCGTAGCAGAGGCTTCCATGGCGCAGCATCCACCAAACAACCGGCCGCACGATTTCACCGGCGGTCTTTCCCGGCGCGAGGCCGGCGATTTCACCACCGACAGGCGGGTCCTCCTCCTGGTCGGCATGTCCATCATTGTCGGCACCGCCGGCGCGTTTGCCGCCTGGTGTCTCGTCAGCCTCATCGCGCTGGTGACGAATGTCATCTGGTTCGGGGAGATCGGCATCCAGC
Organism: Rhizobium indicum; assembly: GCF_005862305.2. Classification (NCBI taxonomy): domain Bacteria; kingdom Pseudomonadati; phylum Pseudomonadota; class Alphaproteobacteria; order Hyphomicrobiales; family Rhizobiaceae; genus Rhizobium; species Rhizobium indicum. The sequence goes on from NZ_CP054026.1 coordinate 250,662, forward strand.
CCGCCTCTCTGGCTGCCATGCCACGCTCGCTGTGGGTGGTGCTGGTTCCGCCGCTGGGTGGACTTGTCATCGGACTGATGGCCCGTTTCGGGTCGGAGAAGATCCGCGGCCACGGCATTCCCGAGGCGATCGAGGCCATCCTGATCGGTGGCAGCCGGATGTCGCCGAAGGTCGCGGTCCTCAAGCCGCTGTCGTCGGCAATCTCTATCGGAACCGGCGGCCCGTTTGGCGCCGAGGGGCCGATCATCATGACCGGCGGTGCGATCGGATCGCTGTTCGCGCAATTCTTTCACATGAGCGCTGCCGAGCGGAAGACGCTGCTCGTCGCTGGTGCGGCCGCCGGCATGACGGCCATCTTTGGTTCGCCGATCGCCGCGGTCATGCTGGCGGTCGAACTGCTGTTGTTCGAATGGAAGCCGCGCAGCTTCATTCCGGTCGCCGTTGCCGCCTGCGTGTCGATCTGCTGGCGTCCGCTGCTGTTCGGTGTAGGCCCGCTGTTCCCGACCCACTTCCAGGTGGCCTTGCCCTGGTGGGGTATTTTTGCCTGCGCGGCGATGGGGATCATTTCCGGTCTGCAATCGGGATTGCTGACGACGCTGCTCTACCGGATCGAGGACCTGTTCGAAGCCTTGCCGATCCACTGGATGTGGTGGCCGGCACTCGGCGGTCTCGTCATCGGTCTCGGCGGCCTGATCGAACCGCGGGCAATGGGCGTCGGCTACGACATCATCGATGGCTTGCTCAACAACCGGCTGCTTGCCCCGGCGGTGATGTCGATCCTGCTGGTGAAGACCATCATCTGGCTGTTTGCCCTGTCGTCGGGCACCTCCGGTGGCGTCCTCGCGCCACTTCTCATCTTCGGCGGGGCTCTCGGATGGCTGGTCGGCCTTGTCATGCCGGGCAACGATCCCGGCTTCTGGGCGCTGCTCGGAATGGCGGCGATGATGGGCGGAACCATGCGTGCGCCGCTGACGGGAACCTTCTTTGCGATGGAAATCACTGGTGACGTCAGCACGCTCGTTCCGCTGCTTGCGGCAACCGTGGTGGCCTATGCCGTCACGGTCCTGCTGCTGCGCCGCTCGATCCTCACCGAGAAGATCGCCCGCCGCGGCCAGCACATCACCCGCGAATATGGCGTCGACCCGTTCGAACTGTCGCGCGCAAGGGAGATCATGATCAGCGATGTCGATACTCTTCCCGTCACCATGACTGTGGGAGAAGCGTGCGATTTCTTCGCCTCGCAGCAGAAAACGCACCGGATCTATCCGGTGGTCGATGCAGCAGGCAGGCTAGCCGGCGTCGTATCGAGAGCCGACGCTTTGCTCTGGCAGGGGAATCCGAACCTCGCCAGTCAGACGCTTGCGGAAAACGTGACGGACGGTTCCGTTCCGGTGGGACATCCCGATGATACGGTCGCGTTCATCGCCGATCTGATGCTGTCGACCGGCGACGGACGCATTCCGATCGTCGATCCGACCTCAGGGAAATTGTGCGGCCTGATCGCCCGCAAGGATCTGCTGCGGCTGCGCAGTTCCTACAGGTCGGCGGAACTGGATCGGCGTCCGTATCTCACCGCCGGCTCGAAGAGCAAGTCGCGGTAGCGGTCCGCGGGCGTCCTCCGCATCGCTACTGCTACTGCCGCGCGCCGCATGGATCAGGTCTCATGCGGCGCGCGCTGACGCTTGAAGACTTCAGTGCAGTCCGAACAGGTTCAGCAACTCCTCGCGGTGTCGAACGAATTCCGGTGCGCTGCGGTCGCGAGGACGGGGCAGATCGATTTCGATCAGACGCGGCTCGCCGCCCCTTTCCCGTGGCAGGATCAGGATCCTGTCGGCCAGGTAGATCGCCTCCTCGAGATCATGGGTAACGAGAATGGTCGTCACATCCTCATCGCGCCAGATCCGTGCGAGTTCCTGCTGCATGCCGATCTTGGTCATCGCGTCGAGCGCGCCGAGCGGTTCGTCGAGCAGCAGGATCTCGGGCTGGACGGCCAGAGCCCGGGCGATGCCGACGCGCTGGGCCATGCCGCCCGACAGCTGCCGGGGATAGGCAGCCTCGAACTGCTGCAGGCCGACGAGCTTGACATAATGGCGCGCCCGCCCCCTCGCCTGCTCACGCGACAGGCCGCTAGTTTCCAGCCCGAAGGAGACATTGTCGAGCACGGTCAGCCAGGGCAGAAGGCGCGGTTCCTGAAAGATGACGGCGCGCTCTGTGCCGACGCCTCGCACCGCCTTTCCATCGACGAGAACCTCTCCCGTGTCGGAATCCTCAAGACCTGCCAGAACTCTGAGCAGGGTCGTCTTGCCCGAGCCGCTGGCGCCGACGATGGCGAGGCTTTCGCCGGAGCGGACGTGGAGGTTGATATCCCTGAGAACCTGTAGAGGTGTCCCGTTCAACCTGTAGGATTTGGAAAGGTGACGGATCGTCACCTCCCCGCGACGCGTGTCCTCAGCGATGCTCATCATCATTCCTCAGTTGCTTGCCGGCTTGGCGTCGACGGTCAAGAGGATGTCCTTGGCGGCCAGCTGGCCCTGCTTCAGCTTGCCTTCGCGAACCAGGACGTCGATCCAGAACTGGATGTCGCGCTCGACCGGCAGGCCGCCGGCGCGCACCCCATAACCTCGGAAGTACTGTGCGATATCAGCGTTCTCACCACGCTCGCTGAGCGCCTTGGCCAGGATCTTCTTGGTTTCCTCCGGATGCTCGCGGGCGTAATCGAGAGCACGAGCCGACTGCTCGACGAATATCTTTGCAGCTTCAGGATGCTCGCGAGCGAAATCACGGCGCAAGACCACGAAGCCCCCGGCGATGTCTCCAAGCACGTCGGTATCGTCGAAAATCGGACGCAGGCCGCCATTCTTCAGCGCAGCTCCCTCGAAGGTCGTCTGCCAGTAGCCGAAGGCGGCAATATCGACCTGCTTGGAGCGCAGCACCTGCTCGAGCTGCGGCCCGGGAACGACAAGCTGATTGGCTGCGTCCGCCGGCAGGCCGACGGAATGCAAGGCTTCGCGGATGGTGTAGTCGAGATGCGCGCCGAGTGTATTGACCGCGATGCTCTTGCCGGCAATGTCCTTGATACTCTTGATCGGGCTGTCCTCCAGCACGTAGAAGGTCGACTGCACCTCGTTATTGATGCCGTTTGAGGGATAGGCCGCGACGAAATCATTGCCGCCGATGATCGAATTCAGGACGGCGGAAGTTGCGGCGCTGCCGATCTCGACATCACCCGATGCCAGAGCGATCAAGGAGGCTGGGCCGCCCTGGGCGTAGCCGACATTTTCGAGCGTGATGCCCGTTCCGTCGAAATAGCCGAGTTCGGCAGCGAGTTCATGGGCGGCAAGACCACCCTGGCTGGCGAGATAGCGCAGCTTCACCGTATCGGCCGCCGCGGCGGGTGAGGTTAGGCCGAGAGCGATCACTGCCGGCAGGAGAAGGTGGCGGGGATGGAATGTCATCTGGTGGGACCTTTCGGAAGAGGAAAATCGGGAAAGCAGGTCAGCGGCTCGGCTGAGACCAGCGGCAGAGACGGCGCTGCAAGAGAACGAGCAAGGCATTGGCGGCAAGCCCGAGGAAGGCGAGCAGAAGGATCGCCGCAAACATCAGCGGGATCTGGAAATTGTACTGGGCATTCATCACCTGGAAGCCGATGCCCTTGTTGGCGCCGATCATCTCGGCGGCAATCAACAGCAGAAGCGCAGTCGTCGCCGAAAGACGCAGGCCGACAAAGATCGCCGGTACCGACGCCGGCAGGATGACGCGGCGGAAGATGGTCAGCGGTCCGGCGCCATAGGTCCGCGCCATCTCGATGAGCTTCTTGTCCACTTCCTTGACGCCGCCGATCGTGGCGAGCAGCACCGGAAACAGTGTGGCCCAGAAGATCACGAAGATCTTCGATGTTTCGCCGAGGCCGAGCAGCAGGATGAAGACCGGGTAGAGCGCCAGCGCCGAGGTCTGGCGGAAGAGCTGCAGGATCGGATCGAGCGCCTGTTCGACCGCACGAACCTGGCCCATGAACAGGCCGAGCGGAATGCCGATCACCACGGCAAAAGCGAAGGCGGTTCCGGATCGCTGCAGACTGATGGCGATATCATCGAGCAGCGCGCCGTTGGCAAGATTGGTCCAAAGAGCGGACAGGATAACGTCCAGGGGCGGGAAGATGGCGGGATTGACCCAGCCTCTGGTGCTCGACACCTGCCAGAACACGAGGAAGCCGATGAGAAGGCCGTAGCGCGGCAAAAGCGATGCGAGCACCCCGCGCAGATGCGAGGCGAGAGTGGAAATATTGCTTTCGCTGCTCTTCAGGCGGCCGAAGCTTCGCGGAAGAGTCTGGTTGATTTCATAGGACATCGACCGCTCCTCACTCTGCTGCCTGGAGAGCTGCATGTCCTGCAGCCCACCGATTGGTCGGGAAAGGCAGGCCGAGGTTTTCCCGAAGCGTCTTGCCCTCATAGGCCGTCCGGAACAGGCCGCGGCGCTGCAGTTCCGGGATGACCAGATCGACGAAATCGTCGAGCGCCGTCGGCAGCCAGGGCGGCAGAATGTTGAAGCCGTCGGCAGCTTCGTTCTCGAACCATTTCTGCAGCGTATCGGCGATCTGTTCGGGCGTTCCGACGATGGTGTAGTGACCGCGGGCGGAGGCGATCCACTGATAGAGCTGGCGGATGGTGAAATTGTTTTCGTCGGCGATCTGACGGATGAGGGCCTGTCGGCTCTTCATGCCTTCCGTCGGCGGCGCCGGCGGCAGAGGCCCGTCGAGGTCATAGCCGTGCAGGTCGAGCGTGCCGCCGGTCAGGCCATTGAGGAGGCCGATCCCGTCCTCTTCGACGATGAGCGAGGTCAGTCGGTCGTATTTCTCGCGTGCCTCCGCCTCGGTCCTGCCGACGAAAGCGGATACGCCGGGCATGACGAGGATATGATCGGGGTTTCGGCCGAGAGCGCGGGCGCGTGCCTTGATATCCCGATAGAACTCCTGGGCAGTTTCAATATGCTGATGCGCGGTGAAGATGACCTCGGCCGTTGCTGCGGCGAGCCCGCGTCCATCTTCGGACTGCCCTGCCTGGACGATGACGGGATGCCCCTGCGGCGATCGCGAGACGTTGAGCGGACCGCGCACGCTGAAGTGTTCGCCGCGATGATCGGTGTCGTGCAGTTTCGCCGGATCGAAGAACACGCCGGATTGCTTGTCCCGAATGAACGCGTCGTCCTCGAAGCTTTCCCAGAGTTTGCGGACAACATCGACGTGCTCGGCGGCGCGGCGATATCGGTCTGCATGCGGAAGCTGCGTATCGCGGTTGAAGTTCTGCGCCGTCAGGTCGCCCGTCGTGGTGACGACATTCCAGCCGGCACGGCCCTCCGAGATCAGATCCAGCGAGGCGAATTTGCGGGCGGTTGTGTAAGGCTCTTCGTAGGTGGTCGAGGACGTGGCGATAAAGCCGAGATGGGTGGTGAAAGGCGCAAGGGCCGAGAACAACGTCACGGGTTCGAAGCCGGCCACGCGGGCGTTGCCGCCTTCACGCGCACCGCCGAAACCGACAGCCAGCCCGTCGGCGAGGAAATAAGCATCGAAGAGGCCACGCTCAGCTGTGAGGGCAAGACGTTTGTGAAACTCGAAACTGGTCGCGCCGTCGGCCGGCTGGTCGGGATGCCGCCATGACGCAACATGCTGTCCGCCACCGGGAAGAAATGCTCCAAGCCTGATTTTCCGTGTCATTTCGCGTCCTCTCCGGTTTCCGTCAACAGCCCGGTCTTCCCCAGGGCCAAGTATTAAATTGGCTGTTGGGTTGCTAAAATACGTTCTCCATAGAATTTATAGAGAAACTGAATTTCATAGTTTCGGAGCAATTGTGAATAGATTTCTCGGTTTGGCGTGAAATCGGAAATCAATGGTCGGGGCGACTACCCCGGGGTATGCGGGCGCGGACCGGCAGGTGGGATCTGCGGGCGTGGCGAAGAGCCCGGCTGAGACGACAAATAGGAATAGGTCTTCTTAGCGTCCTATGCCCGCCTGCAGCACCGCTGGAGCGAGCAGGATCCGGCTTGACGAGCATGTAACGGAATGGCGGCTTGCGCACGAACGTCCGCGCCACCTGAGATCAATGCCTCCATGTGCTCAGGCATCAGCCTCGTTTTGGCCGGGTCGGGGCATGGTCGAGGCCGGCGGCGGCCTTCTTCAGGCAGTCGAGGTAGCGGTCGCGGTTGGCGATGCCGTCGTCGCGCGGCGTGACGAGGCAGAGCGTTGCGGCTGCATGACCTTCCTCGCCGCGCACCGGTACAGCAAAACAGTGGGTGAAGCTGTCGACGATGCTGTTGAAGGTGAAGAGACCTTCACGCTCGGCCTGGCGTACCTCGGCGATGAAGGTTTGCGGCTCGAGCCATTCGCCGTTCGGCAGGCGAAAATCCTGCGGCGGAATGAAGTTCAGGATGTCCTGATCCGACAGGTGTGCGACCAGCAGGCGGCCCGACGCCGTCCACGGAATCGGCACCGATTGCCCGACATCCGTCGAAATGCGGAAGGGGCGCGCGCCTTCGCGCATGCGGACGACCGTGTATCTGTTTCCATCCAGCATGCAGAACTGTGCCGTCTCCCGCGTCTCGTCGGCAAGCTGTTCCAGCGTCGCCTCGCATTCGCGGGTGAAGTCGAAATGGTTCTCATAGGCTGCGCCGAGGAAATACAGCTTGCGGCCGAGATAGACACGCCCCTCGCCGCCGGTGAATTCCAGGATGCCGTTCTGCAGCAGCAAGTTAACGAGCTCGTAAACCGATGAGCGCGGCGCGCCGATCTGCGCGGCGATTTCGTTCGGCTTCAGGGCCTGGCGTTTCTGGCGCAGGAAATCGAGGATCTCGAAGGCGCGGTCGAGCCCTCGGGCGCGCTTGCCGGCTGCTTCGTCCTGAACTGCATCCATTGCTATCGATCCCTTTTTGTCCGGCCAAGCTTTTCAAGCCGTCTGCCGCATCTGTCAATCGATCCCGTCATTCATCGCGAATGAAATTTTTGCACCCCTCTTGCGAGGTAAAAAAATCGGCATAAGATCACCTCGTCCGGTATATAGATCACATGTACGATATATTGGACATAGATGGCAAGCCGTCAACGCTGCCGCACACAAAAAAGGGGATCGACATGAAGAATTTTGAAAACGGCATTTCCGCTTCGCTACGCCGCCGCCTTCTCGCGGGTGCTGCCGCCGCTGCGGCACTCCTGGTCTTTTCGGCTGGCACGGCCTCGGCCGCCGCCAATTGCATCAAGGGTGACAGGAAAGCGCCCTATACGATCGGCTGGGCAAACATTTATTCGGTGCCGACCTGGATGAAGCAGACCGAAGGCACCATCACGGCTGAAGTGGAGGAGCTGAAGAAGGCAGGCCTGGTCAAGGACCTGATGATCACGGACGCGCAGGGCAACGCCCAGACGCAGATCCAGCATATCCAGTCGATGATCGACGCCAATGTCGACGCCATCGTCGTGATCGCCGGTTCTTCCAATGCGCTCGACCGCGTCATTTCAGATGCCTGCGACAAGGGCATTGCCGTCGTGAATTTCGACAGTCTGGTCAACACCGACAAGGTGACGGCGAAGATCAACACCGATTCCAACGAATGGGGCGCGACCGCTGCCAAGTGGATGGTCAGCCAGCTCGGCGGCAAGGGCAAGATCATCATCATGAACGGCCCGGCCGGCATTTCGGTGAGCGATGACCGCCGCAAGGGCGCCCAGCCGGTCCTCGACGCCAATCCCGGTCTCCAGGTGATCACCGAGACGAACACGGAATATAACGTCGCCCCGGCACAGGAAGCGATGACCAGCCTGCTCTTCGCCAACCCCGAAATCGACGGCGTGCTGTCGCTCGGCGGCGCACTATCGGCCGGCTCGGTGCTGGCCTTCGAGCGCCAGGGCCGCGACCAGGTGCCGACGACAGGCGAAAACGCCAGGCAGTTCCTGGAACTCTGGAAGGAGAAGGGACTGAAGGGCTGGGCGACCATGCAGCCCAACTGGCTCGGCGCGCTTTCCGTTTACATCGCCGTGCAGGCGCTGGAAGGCAAGGACGTTCCGGCCTTCGTCAAAGTGCCGCTGCCTGTCATCGACGACAGCACGATCGGCAGCTATCTCGCCCGCGCCGACAAGTTCCCGGCTGACGGCTATATCTACTCGGACTACGACAAGGCGCTCTTCGATAAGCTGCTTGCCACCAAGTAATCCCCGCGTTGAGGAAAGCCGTCATGACGGAAGAAAGACCCCTGCTGGAAGCCCGGCAGGTGTTCAGGGGATTTTTCGGCAATCCCGTTTTGAAGGGCGTTGATATCGCCCTTCTGCCGGGCAGGGTTCACGCCCTGCTCGGCGAAAACGGCGCCGGCAAGTCCACGTTGATCAACCTCCTGTCCGGCGCTCTCCAGCCGGACGGCGGTTCCATCCTCGTCGACGGCAAGCCGGTCGAGCGCTTCAGCCCGGCGGCTGCGCGCGGTGCGGGTATCGCCGTCGTTCAGCAGGAGCTGAGCCTCACGGCCAGTCTCTCGATAGCCGAAAACATCGGGCTCGGCGCCTTTCCGCGCCGGTTCGGTCTCATCGACTACAACGCGCTTCATCGCGGCGTGTCAGACGTCTGCGATATGGTGGGGCTCACCGAGCCGCTCGACATGCCGGTCGCCGACCTCGCGCTTGGCCGCCGTCAGATGGTGGAGATCGCCAAGGCGTTGTTCCGCAACCCGCGTGTGCTCATTCTAGACGAGCCGACCTCATCGCTCTCCGCGCACGAAGCCGGCATTCTTGCCCGCCTGATCGAGACGCTGAGAGACCGCGGCACGGCACTTCTCTATATTTCTCACCGCCTCAATGAGGTGCAGGCGCTCTGCTCGCACGTCACGGTGCTGAAGGACGGCCTGGTCACCGCCGACCAGTCGCTGTCCGGTATCGACGGCGAGGGCCTGGTGCGCCTGATGGTCGGCCGCGAGACCGGCGACCTGTTCCCGCCGCGCCTGGCCGCAGCACCCGGTGCGATGCGCATCAGCGTCGAAGGTTTCTCCGCCGGCATGGTGCGTGACGTCGGCTTCTCCGCCCGCGCCGGCGAGATCGTCGGTATTGGCGGGCTCGTGGGACAAGGGCAGGAAGACCTGCTGCTCGGTCTCTACGGCGCGATTCCGGCCTCGGCCGATCGGGCGGAGGTATCCGGCAAACCCGCCCTGCCCGCTGATGTCGGTGAGGCGAATGCCGCCGGCATCGTCTATGTCCCGGCCGACCGCAAGCATGAGGGGCTGGTGCTGCCGCATTCCATTGCCTCCAATCTCATCCTGCCCTCGCTCGGACGGCTCGCCCGCAAGGGGCTGCGCGACCGGCCGGCGGAAAACGGACTGGTCGCCGATCTCGCGCGCCGGCTGACGATCAAGGGCGACACGGCCCGCCCGGTGCAGGCGCTTTCCGGCGGCAATCAGCAGAAGGTGGCGCTGGCCAAATGGCTGCCGCTCGATCCCTCCGTTCTGCTCCTCAACGATCCGACGCGCGGCGTCGACATCGAGACCAAGCGGGAAATCTACCTCATGCTCCGCGCTTTCGCCGCCGAGGGGCGGCTCGTCATTCTGGCCAGTTCCGATACGCCGGAGCTGGTGCATCTCTGCGACCGCGTCGTGGTTCTGCGCGAGGGCCGCGTCGCCGCGTCGCTGTCACAGGATGAAGTCAGCGAAGGAGCGATCGTCGGCGCAGCAATGGGCATCACCACCACGACGCGGGGAGAGGCGGCATGAGCACAAGTTCGTCATCCCGGCTCTACGGCTCGATCCAGCTCCGCCGCAACCGCGGCCTTGCCGGCCTCTACCTGGTTGTCGCCGCCTTTCTCATTCTCTATGCGCTGCTCTTTCCCGGCATCCTTTCGATCGGCGGCTTCTCCAAGTTCACGCAGAACTGGTTCCCGCTCGCGCTCGTTACCATGGCGCAGGCTTTGCTCATGCTGAATGGCGGCATCACGCTGGCGATTGGCCCGCTCGTCAGCCTTGGAGCCGTGATTGCCGCGACGACGATGGAAGGGCCGCTCGGCGTGCCGGGCGGCATTCTTGCGGTCTCGCTTGCCGGTCTTTCGATCGGCGCCGCCATCGGCGTCATCGTCACCTATCTGAGGCTGCCTGCAATCATTGTCACGCTTGCCGGCTCCTTTATCATCGGCGGGGTCGCGCTCATCCTGCTGCCGCGGCCGGGCGGGTTCATTCCCGATTGGCTGTCGACGACGCTGGCCGGCCACACGCCCGTCGCCTTCCTGCTGCTCGTCGTGATCCTCGTACTCTGGAAGGCCTTTCTTGCAACGCCGCTCGGCCTCGGCATCTATGCGGCCGGCGACAATCCGGTCGGTGCGTTCCGCTCGGGCGTCCCGGTCGAACGGGTGAAGGTTGTCGCCTTCGCGCTGTCCGGTCTTCTCGCAGCCCTGACTGGCCTCTTCGTCGCCGCGCAGACCGGCTCGGGTGATCCTGTTATCGGCACGCCCTTCACGCTGAACTCGATCGCCGCCGCCGTGCTCGGCGGCGTGGGTTTCCTCGGCGGTAAGGGCACGATGCGCGGCGCGATCTGCGGCAGCCTGCTGCTCTCGGTGATGATCAACGTCATGTTCTTCCTGGGCTTCCCGCCGGTCGCGCAATATGTCGCTCAAGGGTTGATCATCGTCGGCGCAGTCGCCGTGCCGGAACTTCTTGGGCAATGGAGGGCAAGACGATGAACATCATCAGATCCGCGTTCCGCAATCCGCCGCTGCTGACCTTCCTTCTGGTCGCGCTCGTTTGGATCGTCGCAAGCGGCTCGCTGCGTGGTTTCGGCGCCTATGGCCACCTGCGTTATCTGCTCGAACTCGCCGCGGTGATCGGTATTGCCGCCGCCGGGCAGACGCTCGTCATCCTGATGGGCGGCATCGATCTTTCCGTCGGCGCGGTCATAACAGTCACGGCGATCCTGCTGCCGCTGATTTCGCCCGCCTGGGACCCGACTGGCCTCGCCGGCATCGCGGCGGCCCTTGCCATCGCCACCGGCATCGGCCTGATGAACGGCGCCGGTGCTGCCTATCTTCGCGTGCCGCCGATCATCATGACGCTTGCCATGGCGACCTTCCTGCAGGGCCTGCTCGTCATCGTCGCCGGCGGCAGCGCAGTCACCGTCAGCAACCCGGCGGTGATTCTGCTCGGGCAGGCGCGGCCGCTCGGCATTCCCTCGGGCATCATTCTGTGGCTCGTCGTCTCGATCGTCGTCCTGCTGCTCGTCCACCGCATGCCGATCGGCGCGCGTTTCCTGGCGCTTGGGGCAAACCCGCTGGCGGCCCGGCTTTCCGGCGTCAGCGTCACGCGCAACACGCTGATCGTCCACACTCTGGCGGGCTTTTTCGCAGGGCTTGCGGGCATTCTCGTGCTCGGCATGAACCGGCAAGGTTATGTCGGCATCGGCGACCCCTATCTGCTGACCTCGATCGCCGCCGTCGTGCTCGGCGGCACCTCCATCCTCGGCGGCCGCGGCACCTATGCCGGGACCATCCCCGGGGCAATCCTGCTCGTCACGACGACGGCGCTGATTACTGTCGTCAATGCCTCGCCCGGCTGGCGGTCGATCATGTTCGGCACGCTGATCCTTGCTCTTTTGCTGGTTTCCGGCCGCGAGGCGCGCAGATGACGGAGCGCTACGACGGGCCGGTGATCGACCCGCATCACCACCTCTGGGACCTCAGCCTGCAACGCCATCCCTGGCTGCAGAAGGCCCGAGCTTCCGGCGAAGAGATGGTTTTCGGAAGCCTCGCACCGATCCTGCGCGACTATGGCATCGACGATTATCGTGCCGATGCTGCCCGCCAGAACGTGATTGCAACCGTGCATGTGGAAGCCGGCTGGTCCGTTGCCTACCCGCTGGAAGAGAGCCGCTGGCTGGATGGCCTCGACCGCAGCTCCGGTGTGGCGCATCGTTATATCGCGCGCGTGCCCCTCGACGGGCCGGACGCCATGCGCCTGCTCGAGGCGGAGGCGGCGAACCCGAATGTCGTCGGCATCCGTGATATTTTGAGCTGGCATCCGGACGCGGCGAAGAGTTTTGCGCCGCGCCCGAACCGTATGGGCGATCCCGCCTGGCGGGCGGGGCTTGCCCATGCCACGCGGCTCGGATTGGTCTTCGACCTGATGCTCTATCCCTGGCAGATGAGTGAGGCGCTCGAACTGGTGCGCGCTTTTCCGCAAACGCTTTTTGTGCTCAACCACGGCGGCAGCCCGGCCGACCGGACGGCGGACGGCATGGCGCTCTGGCGCCGCGGCCTGCGGGCGCTCGGCAGCGAGCCGAATTTGCGCCTGAAGATTTCCGACCTCGTCGCCTACGACAATGCGTGGACGCTCGAAAGCTTGCAGCCGGTGATCGAGCATTGCCTCGATTGTTTTGGTCCGGCGCGCGCCATGTTCGCGAGCGACTTTCCGGTTGCGGGCCTGCGTGCCTCTTTTGACGAGGTCTACCAGGTTTTCCGCACGGTCGCCTCAAAGCTCTCTTACGACGAGCAGCGTGCTTTGTTCTTTGCCACCGCCAATGACACCTATCGCCTCGGCATCGCCGATCCGGCCGAGATCAGGAGTGGCTGCCATGTCTGACCTTCATACCACGACGGAAAACATGCTGATCGACGAGCGGGTGCGCGGCTTTCCGCCGGGCAATCCGCCGCTGCCGCTTGATGCCATCGGCAAGCAGGGATGGAAACCCTATGACGGCAGGATGGCCCTGCCGCTGATCTCTCTCGACCGGCAGGCTTTCACCGGCAATATCGAACTGATGATGGCCTATGTGAAGAGCCACGGCGCCGATATCGCGCCGCACGCCAAGACACCGATGTCGACGGCGCTGGCGGAGGCACTTCTGGCGGCAGGCGCCTGGGGCACGACGGTCGCCGACATCCGCCAGGCCGCTGTCCTGCTCAAGGCGGGACAACGCCGGCTGATCCTCGCCAACGAGATCGGCGGGGTGGCCGCTGCCCGCCGGCTTGCGGCCCTGCTTGCCCATTATCCCGGTGCGGAACTCGATATCTTCGTGGATTCGACGGCGCTGGTCGAGGCTCTTCGTTCCGCATGGCATGAGCGTGCCGATCTACCGCCCCTCGGCCTGCTGGTGGAGTTCGGCGCCGGCCGCGCCGGTGCCCGCGGCGTCGACGCCGCCGAGGCAATTCTGGAGGCGATCCTTGCCGTGGAGACGCCGGCCTTCCGGCTGACCGGCATCGCCGCCTATGAGGGTGCGGCCGCAACCGCCGATGCGGAAGAGACGATGCGTCGCATCGACGCGCTGATGGCGGTGACATCCGATTTCCTGCCGAAGGTGCGCGCCCGCATCGGCGACGAGCGGCCGCTCCTGGTCACGGCCGGCGGCTCGGTGTTTTTCGACCTTGTGATTGCCAGGCTTTCAGCCGCCGTTGCGGCCGATCCCGCCTGCCGGCTGGTGCTGCGCAGCGGCGCGATCTTCTTCCACGATCACGGCATCTACGAGCGCGGCCTTGCCGGCCTCGATGCGCGCGGCGGCTTCCGCATCGGCGGCGAGATGGTTTCGGCGGCCGCAGGTTTCCGTCCGGCGCTGCGGGTCTGGGCTGAGGTCCTCTCCCGGCCGGAGCCGCGGCTGGCGATCTGCGGCATGGGCATGCGCGACGTGGCGATGGACCAAGGCCTGCCGCGGCCGCTGGCGCTCTATCGCAATGGGGTGTATCTCGCCGATCTCATGGGCGCCGACGTCTTTCGCCTCAACGATCAGCACGCCTTCGTGGCCCTTGCCGAGGGCAGCGACGTCATGGTGGGCGACGTTATCGAGTACGGCATCTCGCATCCCTGCACCTGCCTCGACCGGCATGCCATCCTTTACGGCCTCGATCCGGACCATTCGGTGACAACAGCCTATCTGACCAGCTTCGGCTGACCTCTCCCTCCAAAAGCAAGAAAAGGAAAACCCGCTTATGATCCAGCGTTATCAGAAAGGTTCGCGTATGAGCCAAGCCGTCAGCTACGGCGGCCTCGTCTATATTGCCGGCCAGGTCGCGGAAAATCGCAAGGCGGGCATCGAGGATCAGACCCGCGACGTGCTCGGCAAGATCGACGCCCTTTTAAAAGAAGCCGGTATCGATCGCTCGCGCCTCATCGCCGTCAATGTCTTCCTGCCGGCGATCGTTGATTTCGAGGCGATGAACAGCGTCTATGACAGCTGGATCGACATCGAAAACCCGCCGGCCCGCGCCTGCACCGAAGCTCGTCTTGCCGATCCCGATCTGCGTGTCGAAATGACCGCGATCGCCGCCCTTTGACGGCATTGCAACTGCCCGCACTGGAGACATCATGCATAGCGGTCTCGTCAATCCGATCGACTTTTCGCGCCAGGGCCGGCAGGCCGGCCACCTCGCCATTCCCTATTCGATAGACCGGTCGCCCTATTATCAGATCCGCATTCCGATCCTTCGCCTGAAAAATGGCGAGGGGCCGTCTTTGCTGCTGATGGCCGGCAACCATGGCGACGAATATGAAGGCGAACTCCAGCTCGGCCGGCTGATGCGGCTGCTTGATGTCGCCGACATCCGCGGCGCCGTCACCATCCTGCCGATGGCGAACCTGCCGGCGGTGATGGCGGCCAAGCGCTGCTCGCCCTTCGACGGCGGCAATCTCAATCGGGCGTTTCCGGGCGATCCCACCGGCTCGCCAACGGCTCGCCTCGCGCACTTCCTCGAACAGGAGCTCTTTCCTCGCCATGACGTCGTGCTCGACCTGCATTCGGGCGGCACCTCCATGGCCCACCTGCCCTGCACGCTGATCGAGCGGCAGGCCGATACCGTCCGCTTCGAACGGTCCGTTTCGCTGATGCGCGCCATGGGGGCGGCGCATGCCTTCATCGCCGACAACGGGCCGACGGCGCCGACATCGATGGGGGCTGCGGCAAGGGCCGGGACCGTCGGTCTTTCCGGCGAGTTCGGCGGCGGCGGCACCGTAACGCCTGAGACAATGGCCTTCACGGCGGCGGCAATCGACCGGCTGCTCGTCACACTCGGCATCGTTGAGCGTCCGGTCCTGTCGCGCATGCCGCTCACCGAGCCCGGGCCGTTGCAGCTGCTTTCGCTATCCCGCCACAGCCAGGGCATCTATGCGAACAATAGAGGCTGGTTCGAGCCGGCCGTGGCACTCGGCGCCACTGTTGCCGCCGGTGAGCTTGCCGGATGGTATCATGATCTGGAACGCCTGGAGCAGCCGGAGGAAGAGCTGCGCTTTGCCGAGAGCGGTATTGTCATTTCCCACAGGCTGCACTGCGACAGCCAGGCCGGCGACTGCCTGATCCAGGTCGCCGAACCCATCGCATCCTGAGGGACGCTGATCTGTTCAAGTGATTGCGTCGACTGCTGCCTTGACCCAGTCGAGGCGCTTTGCCGGTATGAGGCCATAATTGTAGAAGTTCACACCGTCAGCGCCGGCATCGACGGCGGCCTTGGTGCGTGCCGCCAGGATCTCAGGCCCGCCAACCTCCGGATAGAAGACGCGCAGGCCCACCCCGAGGAATTTGCCCGGTCCGATTGCCGCCCGGCCGGTCCGGATGACATTGCCCACGGCATCCGGCGCCATGTCGTAGCAGCAGAGGATCGCCCCGTCGCAGAGCTTGCCGACGGCTGCGAGATCGACGCCGCCGAGCCAGCCGTCCTTCAGGTCGATGAGCACGATGCGGGTTGCCGGATCGGCTGCCGCCCTGATCTCACCGATCAGGCTGGTCACCGGTTCGCTGCGCCAGGTGAGATAGGCATGCAGATCAGGCTGGTCGCGAAAGGCATCGATACCGGCTGCCGGGAAATCCGGGAATTGCCGTTCCGGGACAGCTCGTTCACAAAGTTCGGCGATGAAGCGCGCGACCGACCGGCGCGCACCTTCGACCGGCACACCGGCCTTCTCGGCGCGCGCCGTGCAATGGTCGCAGAAGCAGAGCGACAGCAGGAAATCGTCTTCGGCGTTCAGGCCGATGCCGTCTTTTTCGTGATGATATTCATGCGCGAATCCCATGAAGTTCGGGCTCTCCAGTTCCACCATGTCGGGCCGGTAGTTCATCGTGATGTCGCGCACAAGGGTGACGGCATAATCCCGCGCCGCCGGGCTGGAAGGGCAAAGATTGTAATAATTGGCATTGCCGAAGGCATTCCGCGTCACGTGATCGGGATGCAGCATGCCGAGACGGCTATTGTGAAGGCAGACCGTCCAGCAGGAGACCTTGAGACCCGTCGCCTCGCGCTCCTTGACGAGCGCTTCCAGCATGTCACCGCGCTCAGTGACATTCCCAGCCATCAGCGGCCGGATCAGCTTGTCCTGCCACAGGCTCTCGTCCGGCTGGAAGTAGACCGTCCCGTCTTCAGGGAAATAGGCCTTCTGCTGCGGGCTCCGCGGTTGCAGGAACCGGCCGGCATGATAGGAGGTCGCCAGGCTGACCGTCGTCAGGCCCGCCCGGCCGGTAAGCTCGGCGGTGAGTGCTGTGAGCCCTTGGTCCTGGATATCCCAGGGGTAAGTCCACATGGAAAGATGCATGGCGTGCTCCCGTCAAATCTGTCCATTTTATAGAACACGTGTCCATAATAGTGTCCAGACTGATCTTTGAGCTCGGGCGTCCGCAGACGCCCGCCGGGAGCACCTGTCCTTCAGTCAAACGCACGTTGATTGTGAGCATTCTCGTTGTAACGCGCGCGAGCCTGCTCGAGCCGCTCCGGCCCGCCGACCTGCGGAACGGCAACGTCCCACCAATGGCCGCCTGCGTCGGTTCCGGGAACCGCATCGGTGTCGATCACCAGAACGCTCGGAATGTTCCGTTCCCGCGCCGCGACGATGTGTGCCTCGAGCTCGGCGATGGACCCAATCTTCTCGGCATGGGCGCCCATCGAGGCGGCATGCGCGACAAAGTCGATCTCGGGCTGCACGTCGACATTGCAGTCCTTGTACATGTTGTTGAACTCAGCGCCGCCGCACTCGATCTGGAGGCGGTTGATGCAGCCGTAACCGCGGTTGTCGGTCAACACGATGGTGAACGGCACCCGCCGCATGACGGCGGTTGCGAGTTCCGAATTGGCCATCATGTAGGAGCCGTCGCCGACGAAGCAGATGACCTCCTTGTCGGGGCGCGCGAGCTTGATGCCCATGGCGCCCGCCACTTCGTATCCCATGCAGGAGAAGCCATATTCCATGTGGTATCCGCCCTTGGCCGATTGCCACAGCACCTGCAATGCGCCCGGCATGGTGCCGGCCGCGCACATGACCACGGATTTTTGCGTCGCCACCCGCTGCACGGCGCCGATGACCTGCGCGTCGGTGGGCAGGTTTCCAGGCCCGTCGCCTTCCGGCGCCGCCGTCACGCGCTCGACCGTTTGGTGCCAGTCGGTCCTGCTCCCGGCGTCGATGCCAGGCCCACGATACGCCTCGAGCGCGGCGGACAGGCGCGCCAGCGTGACCCTGGCATCGCCGACACAGGGCAATGCCGAATGCTTGGTTGCATCATATCCGGCAAGGTTGATCGAAGCGAGCCGGCGCGAGGGATTGCGGAATAGAGCCCAGCTGCCTGTGGTGAAATCCTGGAAGCGCGTGCCGATGCCGAGTACGAGGTCCGCCTCGGCGCAAAGCGCATTGGCCGACACCGATCCGGTCACACCCGGCGACCCGAAATTCAGCGGGTGCTCCCAGCTGTTGGCGCCCTTCCCGGCTTGCGTTTCGACAAACGGGATATGGTGCTTCTCCGCGAATGCGGCGAGTTCGGCCTCGGCCTGCGAATAGATGACGCCGCCACCGGAAATGATGACTGGCTTGCGCGCAGCCCGGATGGCATCGGCAAGATCTGCGACCTCTCGCGGATCCGGTTCTGGACGGCGGATGCGCCACGCCTTCGGTTCGAAAAAGGCTTCCGGGTAGTCGTAGTGCTCTGCTTGCACATCCTGGCAGAAGGCGAGCGTAACGGGGCCGCAGCTACCAGGATCGGTCATGACGGCCAGGGCGCGGGGCAGGCAAGTCAGGAGATGCTCGGGACGGGCGATCCGGTCGAAATAGGCCGAGACCGGCCGGAAGCAGTCATTGGCGCTGACCGTTCCGTCGTTCATATCCTCGATCTGCTGCAACACCGGCTCGGGGCGGCGATTGGCGAACACGTCGCCGGGTATGAAAAGAACCGGCAATCTGTTGACATGGGCAAGTGCGCAGGCCGTGATCATATTGGTGGCGCCTGGGCCGATCGACGATGTCACGGCCTGGGCGCGCCGGCGCTTCAGTGTCTTCGCATAGGCGATCGCCGCATGCGCCATGGTCTGTTCGTTCTGGCCCCGCCATGTGGGAAGGGCGTCGCCGATCCCATGCAGCGCCTCTCCGATGCCGGCGACGTTGCCGTGACCGAAGATCGCCCAGACGCCTTCGATGAAGCGCTCGCCATCCTCCGTCATCTGGACCGAGAGCCATTTCACCATGGCCTGCGCGGCGGTCAGTCGTATCGTGCTCATTCTGCTGCCTCCTGAACGCGCGCCCGCGCGCCGTCCCAGACCGTGCAAAGCCGGGAGTATCGTTTCGCCATTTCCTCGACGGCCTCTTCGTCATTGATCGAGCCCTCGAACCAGCCGCGGGCGACCGAGCCGAAGATTGTACGGCCGACGGCAAATCCCCTGACGAGCGGGAAGCGCGCGGCAACTTCGAAGCTCGCCTTCAGCACGTCCTCCGGCGCATCCAGGCCGAGGACGACGATCCCTCTTGTATGACGATCGTTGTCCTCGATGGCGGCACAGACCTGCGTCCAAGCTTCGGGCTCGTCCAGCGGCTCGAGCTTCCACCAGTCAGGATAGATGCCTTCGGCGTAGAAGCTGCGGATCAGCGTCGCGGTCGTATCCGTGGTGACGCTTGCGACCTTGGAGGGGATGACCTCGAGCAGGAATTCCAGCCTGTTGCGGCGCGAGGCCACGTAAAGCCGCCGCACTTCCGCCAGCTGCCGGGCCCAGGTCGCATCGTCGTCATCGGGGTGGCAGAAGCAGAGCACCTTGACGACGTTCTCGCGCGCCCATTCCGAAAGTCCCCCGCAATCGGGACCGAGTGACGGCTCCAGGCTAAGCGGCCGAGACCCCGGCCATTCGCAGGGTCTGCCGATCCAAAGGCCGCTCCCGGAGGCAGCGTGGAGTGCGCGTCGGCCGATCCGGTCGTCGCAGAGGATTCCGTAACCGGAACGCCCGTTCTGCACCTTGAGTGCCGCTTCAAGGCAAAGTTCCTTGAAAGCGCCGCCCTTCGACGGCGTGTAGCCCGCCATGCTTTCGAGCTGCATCCGGTGATCGAAGGCGAAGACTCGCATCTCAGACCAGTCGCCATGCCGGTTGGTCGACCAGTGTATCTGCTCCAGTTCGGCATCATTGCGCAGGTCGTGACGCGCCATGCCGCGCTCGAGGAAGAAATTCAGTTCCTGCAGTGACGGATATGCCGGCGTGCAGCCATGACGAGAGACTGCAAAAGCGCCACAGGCATTGGCGTATCTGAGTGCGGTCGGCCAATCCTCGCCATCAAGCCAGCCTTTCAGCAGCCCGGCGAAAAAGCCGTCTCCGGCGCCGAGAACGTTGAAGACTTCGACCGGGAACCCCTCACCCGAAATGCCCTCGTCCAGATTGTCCGGTATCGCATCTTCGAATGCGACCGCCCCCTTGGCGCCGCGTTTACAGACCAGCGTCGCCGCAGTCACGGCGCGCACGGCCCGCAGTGCCGCCACGGTATCGGTCGTCCCGCCGGCGATGTGGAATTCTTCCTCTGTCCCGACGATCAAATCGAACAGATGAAGCGTCGTCTGGAGCTTTTCGGTTACCTGTCCGCTTGCCACATAGCGGCTTTCCCCTTCGCCATGGCCGGCCACTCCCCAAAGGTTTGGACGATAGTCGATGTCGAGAGCCGTCTTGGCGCCATGCTTGCGCGCAAAGCCGAGCGCCTTGAGCACGGCCGCCTTCGTGCGCGGATGGGAGAGGTGTGTTCCCGTCACCAGCACCGAACGGGCGCTGGAAACGAAAGCTTCGTCGATATCATTCTCGCAAAGCGCCATGTCGGCGCAATTTTCCCGGTAGAATATCAACGGGAAACGTTCTTCGTCCCGGATCCCGAGAATGACGAGTGCCGTCAGCCGCTCGGGATCCGTCACGACGCCCTTGCCGTTGACACCATGCCGGGCAAGCTCCTCGCGGATGAACCGGCCCATATGCTCATCGCCCACCCGGGAGATCAGTGCCGACTTGAGGCCCAGTCGCGCCGTGCCGCAGGCAATGTTGGTCGGACTGCCGCCGATATATTTTTCGAAGGATCCCATATCCTCCAGCCGTCCTCCGACCTGCGCCCCATAGAGGTCGACGCCGGCGCGCCCGATCGTGATCACGTCCAATGTCTTGGTCATGTCGGTTTCCTCGCAATAGTATTGAATTCGGTCATGCTGATCGGGGTTGGGCATCGTCGGCCTCTTCACAAGAAACGACCAATGCAAGGGAGCGCGGGCGAACTACCGCCCGCGCCAGTCCATCAGCGGCTGATTGTTGCCTGCAGCGCATCGATGGAGGATTGGATGCCCGCCTCGGTCGACATGGTGAAGTCTTCCATCTCGAGGCTGACCCAATCGTTGTAGCCGACCATGCGCACCACGGAGAAGAACTCCTTCCACCATTGCAGGTCATGGCCGGCGCCGACGGCGACATAGTTCCAGCTGCGATTGGCGACGTCGGTTACGTCCTTGAGCTCGAGCAAGCCGTTGACGTCGGCGAGGCCCCGCTCGATGCGGGTATCCTTGCCATGGCAATGATGGATGGCATCGCCCAGCGCACGGGCGGAGGCGATCGGGTCGGCGCCCATCCACATCAGATGCGACGGGTCGAGGTTCATGCCGACTTTCGGACCGACTTCGTTGCGCAGGCGGAAGAGGGTCTCGGGGTTCCATACGAGCAAGGCCGAGAAGTTTTCCAGCGCATATTTTTCGACGCCGACTTCATCGGCGAGCTTGACCAGGCCGTGCCAGAGCGGGAAGGCCCGATCTTCCCACTGATATCGGTCGCGCTCAGGCATCTCATTCGGCCAGCTCTTGGTGTAGACCAGCCAGTTCGGCACCGTGTCGCCGGGGGCGGCTTCCGGCAGGCCGGACATGGTGACGATCGTCTTCACGCCGATTTCGCCGGCGAGCCGGATGGTGTCTTCCATTTCCTTGCGGTGGCGCTTGCCCATGTCACCCGGATCGAGCGGGTTTGCCGAGCAATTCAGCGCGGCGATTTCCAGGCCGCGGGCTTCGATTTCCTTCAGCTTGGTCTTGAGCAGGCCCCTGTCGGCCAGCAGCTCGTCGGCACGGAAGTGCGGCCCGTGCGACCAGCCGCCGCCGGTCATCTCGATACCCTCGACACCAAGTTTGACGCATTTGTCGAGCATGTCCGTGAAGGAGAGGTCGCCCATCACGTCGGTGCAGATCGATAGTTTCATGTCATTGTCTTTCTAAAGGAGAGGTTGGGGACGCGCCTGGGAGGAGGATGGAGGAGATCCGGCACGTCCCCTGGCTGATCACTTGAACTCGACCCAGGCCGAGCCTGCGTCTGCCGAGCGGACGCAGTTTTCCAGCCAGCGCACACCTTCGGTGCCGGCTTCGATGCCGGGATAATGATGGCCCTTGAGGAATGCCTCGTCGCCGCGGCGTTTTGCGTCGATCGCCTGGGCGATCCAGAGGTAGATGTTCGCCCAGCTGTCGCCCAGGCCTTCGGTGTGCAGTGCGCCCATGCGGTCGTAGGCGAGGCTTTCCTCTTCGAGGTAGGGCATGCCGTGATGCAAGGTGCGGTTCGGTTCGCCCTGTACTTCGTAAATCAGCTGGTCGGGGTGGGAATCGGACCATTCGACGGAAGCCTTGGAGCCGACGAAACGGTAGCGCTGCGAACCCATATTCCCGGCATTCACCGAGGACACCCAAAGACGGCCGCGGGCGCCGTTGTCGTAATGCATGAGAACGGTCGCATGGTCTTCGAGCGGCGCACGGGTCGGAATGAAGGCCTTGCGGTCGCAGAGCAGCTTTTCGATCTTCATATGCGGCAGCACGACTTCGGAGAGATGGTAGAGGTGCGTGCCGATATCGCCGAGAACGAAGGTCGGGCCGGCCGTCTTCGGATTGGTGCGCCATTTCAAGGCTTCGCCGGCGCCGACATCGTCGCCCGCGTTGAAGCCGTGGGTATATTGCATGTCGACGATTCTTATATCGCCGAGCATGCCCTTCTTGACCATCGCCGCCATCTGGTGAACCAGCGGATGGCCGGTGAAGCCGTAGGTGACACCGACGATCAGGCCCTTCTCTTCGGCGAGCCTCGCGACCTCGTCGCATTCGGCGACGGTGAAGAACAGCGGCTTTTCGCAGATCACGTGAAGACCGGCTTCGAGGCACGCCTTGGTGATCTCGTAATGGGTGAAGTTCGGCGTGGCGATCGAGACGACCTCGACGCCGTCCTCGCGCCCGGCCTCCTTGGCGATCAGCTCTTTATAATCGCCATAGCATCTGTCCGCAGCGACGCCGATCTTCGTGCCGAAGTCGCGTCCGCGCTCGGCGTCGAGATCGAAGGCTCCGCAGATGAGCCGGTAGGTGCCGTCCCGCTGGGCGCCGGTTCTATGCTTGTAGCCCACCTGCCCGGTGCGGCCGCCGCCGACCATGCCCCAGCGCAGGGGGCGCTCGATGGATCTTTCTCCGTTGATCATCTTCTGTCCTTCCAGGAATGATGTCTGTGATGTTTAAGCGTTCCGGGCAGAACCCCCGGTCGCGGTCGCTCGCGTCAATCTCCTGGCTGCATCGCGAACCGCTGGAGGGGCATCGCGCGTTATTTCGCGGTCCAGTATTTGTCGACAAAGCGCTGCATTTCGGCGCGCATGAACTTGCCGGAGTGGTCGGCCTTGTCCTCCCAGGCGAAGACGCATGCGGTCATGATGCCGTCGAACCCGATCTCCGCCAGCGTGCTGAAGAAATCTTCCCAAGGCACCTCGCCCTGGCCGATGTTCAGGTGCTGATGCACCCTCGCCTGCGTGCCCGGAGGGTTGAGGATGTAGCGGAGCCCCGAGGAGGCCTTGTGATTGAAGGTGTCGCCGACATGGACATGGGCGAGCACGTCCTTTGCTTCCCGGAGCATCGCCTTGGTGTCATCACCGAAGTAGAAGGTATGCGGCGCGCAATAGAGGAACTTGACGTTCTTCGAGTTGACCGTCCTGATGATATCGAGCGCCGGCTGCAGGGTTTCGCACCAATCCTCGGGATGCGGTTCGACGTGCAGATTTATGCCTTCCTTTTCAAAGATCGGCACCAACTCTTCCATCGAGCGCCACCAGGCGTCTTCGCAGGCCTCGATCATGGAACCGGTATGGCAGCAGTAGCACGAACCCTTGTCCGGGTGGGGGCCGCGGCCGAATTCCGAGTTCATCGTGTCGACGCCGAGTTCGACACTGATCTCGATGGCGCGCTTCCAGTGTTTGACGGCAGCTTGCCGCTCATTTTCATCGTTCGAGGCCCACCGATACATCGGCAGGATCGAGGCAATGCCGACATTGGCATCGGAAAGCGCCTTCTTGAATGCCTTGGCACGGGCCGGAAACACGCGCGGCGCCTTGAACCACTCGAGAAAATCGGCCCGCGGGCTGAGCTCTATCCACTCGTATCCGAGTTCGGCCACTTTCGAGGGCAGCTCTTCGAGTGAGAGGTGGCGATGCATAAAGGGGTCGATTGCAATCTTCATGGCTGTTACCCGTCCGATGATTGTGCTGGGCCATCCCGCCGGGGTAGGCGAGCTCTTTAGAGTTTCTGGAGTTCATCCGCGGCGGCGGCCGGTCAGACCGGTGGGGGATGTCCGCTATGCGCCGTCGAGTACGCTTCGATTTCGGCTTCGAGTTCGGCCATGGCCTCGCCTCCTGCCATCAGGTCGGTAATCTCTTCGCGCGTCTTTTCGCCCTTGCGGAAGTCGGCCGCCTTCGCACCCTTGATGAGCACCGCGAAGTGGTCTCCCACCGTCATGGCGTGAATGACGTTGTGAGTGATGAAAATGACGGCTAGGCCGCGACGGCGCGCTTCCAGGACGATACGCAACACATGCGCCGCCTCCTTGACGCCGAGAGCGGCGGTCGGCTCGTCGAGGATCAGCACCCGGGCGCCGAAGTGGACGGCTCGGGCGATTGCCAGGGATTGCCGCTCACCGCCCGACAGACCGCCGATCAGGCGATCGCCATCGTCGATGCGGGTAATGCCGAACTCGCGCACGGCCTTTACTGCGATTTCATTGGCCGCCTTGCGGTCGTAGATTTTGAACGGGCCGAAGCCCTTGGTCAGTTCCCGCCCGACGAAGAACGAACGGCCGATGCTCATCAGCGGAAAGGTGCCGCCGAACTGATGGACCGTTGCGATGCCGAGGTCTGCGGCTTCGCGCGGATTCTGGAAGACGATGGGTTGACCTTCGAACTTTACCGCGCCGCTCGTCGGCTTGTAGACACCGGCAAAGGTCTTGATCAGGGTGGACTTTCCCGCGCCGTTGTCTCCCAGCAGGCAAAGTACTTCACCGGGATGAACGCTCAATGTGATGTCGTAGAGCACATCGATCGGGCCGAAGGACTTGTTGACGTTTTCAAGTTCAAGAATTGGGCCAGCCATGTCTCAGCTCTCACTTCTTCTTCTTGGGTGAATAGGTCAGCGCCATCTGGCGGAACGTATTGTTCATCAGGACGGCCACGAGCAGCATCACGCCGATGATCAGGCTCGACCAATTGCGGTCGAAGGTCGTGAAATAGATGCCTTGGTTGACGACGGCGAAGGTGATCGTGCCGAAGAAGATCCCGATCACCGACCCGAACCCTCCGGTCAGCAGCACACCTCCGACGACGACCGAGATGATCGAGTTGAAGATGAATGTCATTCCGCCCGAAACCTGCGCGGAATTGAACAGGATGGCCTGGCACATGCCGACGAAGGACGCGCTCATTGCCGAGAGGACGAAGAGGACCATCGTCAGACGGGTCGTCGGAATGCCGGCGTTGCGGGCACTGACCTTGTCTCCGCCCATCGCGAAAATCCAGTTCCCGTAAGGCGAGAAGTGAATGAAGAAGATGAAGATCGCGGTGATGGCCACCCACCACAGAATGATCACCTGAAACGATCCGGCCAGGAACTGCCCGAAAAGGAACTTTGCCCAGGGGTCGGCCGTCAGCGCCACGCTCGTGGTGCCGGTTACGAGAACCGAGGTTCCAAGCATCAGGCCCTGTACAGCAAAGAGGGTGCCGAGCGTTACGATCAGCGAAGGCACGGCCGTGTGCACGACGAGGTAGCCGTTGACCAGCCCGACGATGAGGCCGAAGGCAAGCGCACCGAACATTCCGACCCATATGGGAAGATCGTAGTAGCCCGAGAGGACCGCAACCGTCATCGAGCCGGCGGGGATCATCGCTCCAATCGAAATGTCGAGATCGCCTGCGATCATCAAAAGTCCGATGGGAAGAGCTATAATGCCGAGATTGGCGGCGACGTTGAGCCAGCTTGCGGCGCCGGCGGGCTCCAGGAACTTGGTGCTGCCGAATACGACGAAGAACAGGAGGACGCCGACAAGTCCGAGGAATGCACCCGCCTCGGGACGGCGCAACAGGTTGCCGAATGAAAGATTGTTCATATGCCTATCCCAGTTTGGGCGTGAATCTCCAGGCGCGCGGACGCGGTGGTCCGCACGCTCGATAAACTTCGACCCGCGGATATCCCGCGGGCCGGAGCCCGTTTCGAACGATCAGCGAGCGCCTTCCTTGACGCCGGCCAGGGTGGCGTCGATGTTCGACGCATCGACGATGCCCGGGCCTGTCAGCACCGGTGCGGTCGGCAGGTTGGTGCCGTAGTCGATATGCGCGGCGAGAAGCGAGACCCCCAGCAGCGACTGCAGGTAAGGTTGCTGGTCGATTGCAAAGGTCTGCGAACCATCCTTGATGCGGGCAAGCCCCGAGGCATTCAGGTCGAAGGTGCCATGCGCGACCTTGCCGCCCTTGTTCGCCTGAACGATCCCGCTTGCAGCCGCATCGGCGTCGGAAGCGCCGACATTGAGGACGCCGTCGATGGTGTCGTCCTGGAGCAGTGTCGCCTTGACGGCCTCGGCGATTGCCGTCTGATCGCCGAAGCTGGTCGCCGGCAATGGCAGCTGCTTGCCAGTGCCGCCCTTTCCGGTGATGCCGTCGATGACGCCCTTGCAACGGGCCTCCTGGTTTGCCGCACCCGGGAGCGTATTGACGCAAATGACATTTTTCGCACCCTTGGACGCGAAATATTCGCCGCCTGCCTTGCCGGCCGTGTATTCATCCGAGCCGACATAGTTGATCGCGCCAAGCTCACGAGCTTTGTCGATGCTGCCGGCATTCATGAGAATGACTTTGATGCCTGCAGCGACGGCAGCCTTTATGGCCTCGTCCTCGGCCTCGGGCACCCAGTCGGGCACCACGATGCCGGTCACGCCCTGGCTGATGGCCGTGCGGACGAGCTGGGCGGCGTCAGGCCCGAGATTGTCGTAGGTCTGCAGCTGCAGATAGCTGACGGAGCCGCCATTCTTCTCGACGACGAGCCGGGCGTCATCGACGCCCTTCTTGATACGGCTCCAGAATTCGTCGTCGGTCTTGCCGCCGACGACAGCAATATTCGCGGCCATGACTGAAGACGCGCCAAGAACGAAAACAGCGCCAGCCAGCAGCCCGCGTACGGCGCGCATTGAAAAACTCATGTGATTTCCTCCCAAAAAGGCGGTCGAGAGTAACAATTCCTCAAAGCAAGGCTCCCAACTCGCTGGAATATTTGTATCAACGGACCGCCGAAAATGGAATGCCTATTGCGTTTTGATGAAATTAATGTATCATTTCATTTCATCCAAAAATGGAATGAAATATCTCATGAAGAGACCGACCATTGCCGATCTTGCCCAGGCGTCCGGCGTCAGCATCGCCACGGTCAACCGCATCCTCGGAGGTACCGGCACAGTGCGTGCGGAAACGATCGAGAGGGTGCAAAATGCCGCGGAAGAGATTGGATTTTATGGCCGCGGCGTGATCGAGGACCGCAGACAACGGCTCCTGCCGAATTATCGTTTCGGCTTTCTTCTCCAGCAGTCGAGCCGTGAGCTCTACCGGCTGTTCGGCTCCAAGATCACGGAGGCGGCCGCGAGACGCCAGCACGAAAAAGTTGTGGCTGTGGTCGATTTCGTCGATGTCCTGGAGCCACAAAATATTGCAGATCGTCTCGAAGCGCTTGGCAAACGCTGTGATGCAGTTGCTGTCATTGCGGGTGACCACCCGTTAATCGGGCAGACCATCCAATCCCTCAAGGAGAGAGGAAAGCCGGTCGTTGCATACATAACCGATCAGTCTGCCCGGGATCGCGCCGGCTTCGTCGGCACCGACAATTGGAAACTTGGGCGGACCGCGGCATGGTTTCTGGCTCAGACCACGCCGGCGCCCGGCCGGATCGCCGTCTTCATCGGCAATCATCGTTATCAATGCCAGGATGTTTCTGATGCGAGCTTTCGATCCTATATGCGCGAGCACGCACCCCATCTTCAGGTGGATGACAGCAGACCGACACATGAGGAGCCGCAGGAAGCCTACCGCATCGTCAGCCAGCTGCTCTCTGAACTCGATGACCTCAGAGGCATTTTCATTGTCGGAGGGGGGATTTCCGGTGTGCTGCGCGCTCTTCGCGAAGCGCCGGTCGAAAAGCGAGATAAGGTCAGGGTCGTCTGCCGCGACATCGGCCCGGAAACGCGCAAGGGCTTGACGGAAGGCCTGATCATGGCGGCATTGTGCCATCCGCTGGATCAGATATCAGACGAATTGATCGCCACGATGATCGCCGCGCTGGAACACCGCGACAGCACAACCATCCTTCAGCGTGTGGTTCCCTTCGAAACGATTACGCCCGAAAGCGTTTGAACCGCCCGGTTTGCATAGGGCGGCTGGCAGAAAAGGCCAGCCGCCCTATAAAGTGGCAGGGCTGATAGCTGTTGCGGTGTCGTCTCAGATGTCGACGACGAGGCCCTTGGCTTTCAGCACCGGTTCGAGATTGCTGACCTCGATGACCGATTTGCCCTGCTTATATGCCGCGATATAGCCGGCCTCGGCATCTTCGCGGGCCTGTGACAGCCTGGCGACTTCCTGCGCTTCCTGGCGGCGCACGATCACAAGGCCGTCGGCATCGCCGGCGATGATGTCGCCGGGATGGATGATTTCGCCGCCGACGATGATCGTGTCGTTCACCGCCGCAATGGTTTCCTTCACCGTACCCTTGATGCAGACGCTGAGCGAGAAGACCGGGAAACCGAGTTCTTTCAGTTGCAGCGTGTCGCGCACGCCGGTGTCGGTCACGAGACCGCCGATGCCCTTTGCAAGACAGGCATTGGCAAGCACATCGCCGAAGGATCCGGCCTCTTCGTACTCTCCTGCCGATACGACGATGATATCGCCCGGCTTTGCGTAGTTGATGGCGAGCTGCAGCATGATGTTGTCACGCGGCGCGCACTTCACCGTAAAGGCCGGACCGCAGAGTTTCATGCGGTAGTCGACGGGCTTGAGGCGGGAGGAAAGGGCTCCGCGGCGCCCTTGGGCCTCGTGGATCGTCGCGGGCGAAAATTTGGAAACGGCGTCGATATCGGCTTTGCTTGGCCGTTCGGCAATATCTTTAATATGGATCATGGATGCCTCCCATTTTTGGCCGACGGCGGGCGTGTCCCGCCGTCTGATTTCGTTTGGATATCGTCATTGGAAGACGCCGAGGTCTTAAGGGATCGGGTCGAACTTCAGTTCCGAGAGCGATACGACCTTGTCGGTGCGCGTCATCTTGTATTCGGTATCCGGGCCGAGCCACTTGTCCCAGATCTTGTTGATCTCGCCCGATGTGTCGAGCTTGCGAAGGATCTCGTTGATCTTGGCGGTCAGCGCCGGCTGATCCTTGGCCATGCCGATTCCGATCGGCTGGTACAGCATCGGCTCCTCGATCATCCGCATTGCCTTGCCCTTGCTCTTCGATTCATTGACGAACTTGGTCGTCGTCATGGTGTTGGCCACCATGCCGCGCGCCTTGCCCTGCTGGACGGCGAGATAGGCCGAGGCGGTATCCTGGAAGGTCAGCGGGTCGGACTTGTTGAGCTTGATCGACATCTCGGAGGTCGAACCCTTGGTCGAAGCGATGCGCTGGCCTGCGTAATCGGCCTTCTTCTTGCCGGCATCGTCCGCCGGCACGATCAGCATTTCCTTGGCGAGATAATAGGGATCGCTGAACTGGATCTGCTCGGCGCGGCTGAGAGTATAGGCAAGGTTGGCAACGGTGATGTCGACGCGGCCGAGCTTGACCTCGGGCACGCGCGCCTCGACCGAAACCGGCTTGATTTCAGCCTTGACGCCCAATTCCTTGGCGATGGCGCCGCAGAGGTCGACGTCGAAACCGGCCATTTCGCGGGTCTTCGGATCGGGAGAGGCGAAGGGAGGAACGTCGGCGAACGTCGCGCAGCGCAGGGTTTTCGCCGACAGGATGCTGTCGAGCTGATCGGCTTGTGCGGGCAAGGCGGCCGCCATGCCGGCAAATGCGGCGGTGAGGGTTAGGCATTTCCAGTTCATTGCTGTTCTCCTTTGTTTTTGGTGGTTGGTATCAATGCCTGAGATCAGCGAGGAATCGCTGAGCCCGGGGATGGCGTGGATTGTTGAAGAATTCCTCGGGGGTCGCCATTTCGAGGATCTGGCCGGCATCGATGAACCAGACCCGATCCGCGACGTCGCGCGCGAAACCCATTTCGTGGGTGACGCAGAGCATGGTCATGCCTTCGGACGCCAGGCTCTTCATGACGGCCAGCACTTCGCCGACCATTTCAGGATCGAGCGCGCTGGTCGGCTCGTCGAACAGCATCACCGGCGGTTCCATGGCAAGGGCGCGGGCAATTGCCACCCGCTGCTGCTGGCCGCCCGAGAGTTGACCGGGATAGGCCCGCGCCTTGTCGGCAAGGCCGACCCGATCGAGAAGCTTGAGGGCTTTATCCTTTGCGACGTCAGGCGCCACGCCTTTCACCCGGATTGGCGACATCGACACGTTTTCGACCACCGAAAGGTGCGGAAACAGGTTGAAGTTCTGAAATACGAAGCCGATCCGGCTGCGCAGCGCATTGAGTTCTTTCGCCCGCATGGCGGCATGAATGTTTTGCCCGTCGAGCGTAATCGATCCGCTGTTGATCTCCTCGAGGCGATTGATCGTGCGGATCAGCGTCGATTTTCCCGAACCGGACGGCCCGCAGATGACCACGACTTCGCCGCGTGTCACCTGCGCATCGATGTCCTTCAGAACCGGGTAGTCGCCGTAGCTCTTGCAGACCTGCGAAAGCCGGATCGTCTGCAATTCCTGGGCTGAAACTGACATGGTCATGGCTGCTCCGATATGATTTTCGATGGCGCGACCAAGGCGGCGGCAGGAAGGTTGGAAAGTCCCGCACGCCGCCGCGTGATGCTCCGCTCGAGGCGATTTGCGAAGTAGGTGAGCGTCCAGCAGATGGCGAAGTAGACGATCGCCAGAATGAGGAAGACCTGGAAAGGCTGCGTCAGGAGCTGGTTGTTGACCTGGCTTGCGGCAAAGGTCAGGTCCGGCACGTTGATCACGTAGCCGAGCGTCGTGTCCTTGATCGTTGAGACGAAGGTGGAGATGATGCTCGGGATCATGTTGTAGAGCGCCTGCGGCAGGATGATGAAGCGCATCGCACCTAAATAACCGTGGCCAAGCGCACGCCCCGCGTCCATCTGGCCCGGTCCGAGCGCGACGATGCCGGCACGGACGACTTCGCTCAGGAATGCGCTTTGATAGACCACGAGCGTCGTCAGCATCGTCACGAAGCTCGGTACATCGGCGCCAGTCAGCAGCGGAACGAGGAAATAGCTCCACAGGATGAGCATCAGCAGCGGCACGCCCCTGGTGAAATAGACGAGTGCCGTGACCGGCCAGCGCAGCAGCGGCGACTTGGAGAGCCGCGCCAGTGCGAACAGGATGCTGACCGGAAAGGCGAGAGCGATGCTGAGCGCCGAAAGGATTAGCGTGTTGGCGAGCCCGCCAAGCGGCCCGTTCGGATATTGGCCGATCAGCAGCAGCAGCCAGTAGTCTTGGACGATGGCGATCATGTCGTGGATCATGCGCGCGCGCTCCTGGCAGGATCGGTGCGCATCGACAGATAGGCGCCGATGCTCATGATCACGAGCGAGAAGAAAAGGTAGAGAACCGTGCCGATCAGGTAGATCTCGAAGGTCCGGAAGCTGAGGTTCTCGATTTCCTTGACGGCATGCGTCAGTTCCGAAGCCCCGATGACGACGGCGAGACTGCTGTTCTTGAACAGGGAAACGCTGTGATTGATGAGCGGCGGCAGCGCGTTGCGCACGCCCTGCGGCATGATGACGAAACGCATTGCGGAGACATAGCCGTGGCCAAGCGCGCGGGCTGCCTGCATTTGGCCGGGGCTGACCGAGCGTACGCCGGAACGAAGATCTTCGCTGAAATAGGCCGCCTGGCAAAGCCCGAGCCCGATCACCGCGAAGATGGCCTCGGCATTATGGACGGCCAGCCATTCGGCTACTCCGCTTGGCATCAGGGTGAAAATCCCGAAGTACCACAGCATCAGCTGAACCAGGGTGGGAACATTCCGGTGATAGGAGACGTAAGCGGCAACTAACGGATCGCCGAAGCGAAAGGGCGACAAACGCAAAGCCAGCAGCAGAAGTGCCAGCGCCATCGCCATAGACCAGGAGCCGGCATAGATGATGAAGGTCATCTCGATGCCATGCAGCAGCATGGCGGTATATTCCGGATTTCCGAGGATTGCCGAAAGGTCGAAACCGCTCACGGGCTTGGCTCCCCGGATTGATCCGGCTTCGCCGGAGGCTGGGGCTTTGCCGTCTGCAGGCCGCCCATGACCTGCAGCGTTGGTGTGATCTCCATGTGTCCGATGTTGACGGCGACGGGGGCTGCTATGGCGAAGGCAATCGCGTCGGCGATATCGCCCGCCTGCGGCAGTTCGAAGCCGTCGATGAACCGTTCGCGGATGCTGGGGTCATCGCCATGGACGTGATTGAAAATGTCAGTGGCGACCCGGCCGGGGCAGATTTCCGTGACCCGTACCCGCTTGCCGAAAGCGTCGATGCGCAGCTGGTTGGACAGCATGCTCACCCCTGCCTTGGTGGCGTGATAGGATGAGTTGCCGCCGAAATTGTAGGCGCCGGCGATCGACGAAATGTTGATGACATGCCCGCGGTCGCGCGCCACCATACCGGGCACGACCAGTCGGCAGATGTGCAGGACCGCCCGGAGATTGACGTCGACGATGAGATCGATATCGCCCTCGTCGGCTTCCAGGAACTTTTTCGGCCGGTCGACACCGGCATTGTTGACGAGAATATCGAACTCCACCCGACGGGTGAGCTCTGCAATGGCCTGACGGTCGGTCACGTCGATGACGTGGGCGACGCAGCCCGTTCGGGCGGCTAGCTGCTGTAGCGCTTCGGCACTGCGGGCAACGGCATGGACCTCGATGTTCTCCCGGCGGAGCCGCTCAACCACGGCTGCGCCGATACCGGAGGATGCGCCGGTCACCAGTGCGGTCTTGTAGTCGGAGAATGGCATTGTCGTTCCCTTGTTGTTGATCGAGACAGTAGCGAAGCTTAAACCCCTTGCCTAAGACCGATTATCTCTGGAGCAATAAGCAACGGTTATGGAGCCCGCGCAGGCTGCTGAAGAAGAGAAAGAGCTGATGCCGGGCATCAGCTTGCTGCGTCCGGGCCTGAGGAAAGCAGCGACGGCGTCGCGTTGCAAAAGCAATGCGTGTCTGCAAATGTAAGCCGCGCAGATCAGAACGGTACCCCGATCCTCATGGACATCAGACGCCTCAAATCTTTCATCGTGATCGTCGACAGCGGCAGCATCACGCGAGCGGCGGACCTTTTGCATATCGCCCAGCCAGCGCTCAGCCAGCAGCTTGCGGCACTGGAGGAGCATTTCGGCCACAAGCTGCTGATCCGCAGCCAGCAGGGCGTCAGCATGACCGATGCGGGACATGCGGTGTACCGCCATGCGCAGATTATCCTTCGGCAGATGGAGCAGGCGCAAGCCGATGCATCGGCAGCCGGCAATTCGCTTGCCGGGCGTGTGTCCGTCGGTCTCGTGCCCTTCAGCAGTGCCGCCACGCTGTCGGTCGACCTCCTGGCGGAGACCCGGAAACGGCATCCCGGTATCCTGCTGCACCTCACCGAAAGCGTCGGCCAGACCTATAGCCAGATGATCATGAACGGTCGGCTGGAGATGGCGCTTCTCCATGGAACCGGACCGATCAAGGGCGTCCGGTTCGAGCCGATCCTGAGCGAAGAGTTTTTCCTTGTCGCGCATCGGGACTTTGCGATCGAAGCGGATTCGAAACCCGTTCCGGTCAACACTCTCGACGGAATACCGCTGCTGTTGCCGCCGGCCTATAATTTCGTCCGCCGCGCGGTCGATACCGCCTTCACGCGCACGCGCACCAATTTGAAAGTCGTGGCGGAAGTCGAAATCGTCCGCACGCTCGCCCGCGCGGTGGGCAGCGGTCTCGGCGCGACGATCATGCCGAAAGCCATCGCCGACCGCATCGTATCGGAATCGAGCGAGCCGCTGATCTGCCGGCTCGTCTCGCCGCGGATCGAAGAAACCCTGTCGCTATGCGTTTCCGACCAGAATCCCCTGTCGGAACCGGCCCTCGCCGTCCGCGACATCCTTCTTGAGCTGACGGCGCGGTTGAAAGTC
Source organism: Rhizobium indicum (assembly GCF_005862305.2). Classification (NCBI taxonomy): domain Bacteria; kingdom Pseudomonadati; phylum Pseudomonadota; class Alphaproteobacteria; order Hyphomicrobiales; family Rhizobiaceae; genus Rhizobium; species Rhizobium indicum. The sequence continues at coordinate 284,431 of NZ_CP054026.1, forward strand.
TGAGGAGGCTGCGCTTAGCGCATATCCCTGCAGAACTGGGCTATGCGCGCGCAGCCTTCGCCGAGCTTTTCCATGCTGGTCGCATAGGAAATGCGGAAGAAGGGGCTCATTCCGTAAGCCGCTCCTTGCACGGTCGCGACATGATGCTCGTCGACGAGCGCCATGACGAAATCGACGTCGGTCTCGATCTTTCGCCCGCCCTTGCTGGTCTTGCCGATCAGCCCCGAGATATTGGGATAGATGTAGAAGGCGCCTTCGGGCCTATGGCAGCGCAACCCTTCCACCTCAGACAATTTGTCGAGAACGAAGTCGCGTCTTTCCTTGTAGATCGCCGCACGCTCCTTCAAGAGATCCTGAGGCCCATCGAGCGCCGCAGTCGCCGCAGCCTGCGTCAGCGTCGCGATGCCGCCGCCATTCTGTCCGTTGACGTTGCTGACGGCGGAGATCAAGTCTTTCGGCCCGGCACAAAAGCCGAGCCGCCAGCCAGTCATCGCGTAAGCCTTGGAAACGCCGTTCATCGTCAGGACGCGATCATAGAGCCTGGGCTCGACTTCGGCGATCGTGCAGAACTGGAAGTCGTCATAGACCAGGTGTTCATAGATATCGTCGGTCATGATCCAGACATTGGGATGACGCAGCATGACCTCGGCGATGGCAGCCATCTCCGCCCGGGAGCAGGCTGCACCGGTCGGATTGTTCGGGAAATTCAGGAAGAGCCATTTGGTGCGTGGCGTGATCGTTGCCTCCAGATCTTCCGGACGCAGCTTGAAGCCGGCCTGCTCGTGGCAGGGGACGGCGACCGGGACGCCACCCGCGAATTTGACGATATCGGCGTAGCTGACCCAGGAGGGCGTGGGAATGACGACCTCGTCGCCCGGATTGCAGGTTGCCAGCATGGCATTGAAGATCACCTGCTTGCCGCCGCCCGAGACGACGATCTGGCTGGCATCATAGTCGAGATTGTTGTCCCGTTTGAACTTCCTGATGATGGCGGACTTCAGCGCCGGTGTGCCGTCCATCGGAGGATACTTCGTATCGCCCGCAAGAGCGGCCGCATGGGCCGCCTCGATCGCGTGCGCCGGAGTGGGGAAATCCGGCTCGCCGGACGAGAGGCTGACAACTTTGATGCCTTTGGCGGCCAGTTCCCTGGCGCGCTGGGTCATGGCAGCGGATGCGGATATGGAGACGTTTTTCAGGCGGTCAGCGATGACGGACATCGACATGGTCCTTCGATGAAAGATGGGAACGGGAAACCGCCCGCGGGCGATCGGGATTGCGTCAGTCGGCGAGTTCGGCGGCAGGCGCGAGCGCAGCACCCGTGGCTTCGATCTCGCCGCGCACGATGCCGGCAAGCTCCAGGGCGCCGGGTGTGTCGCTGTGGACGAGAATGGAGCGGGCCGGCATCGCGATCACGGCTCCGTCGATTGTCTCGACGGTTCCCTCGAGCAGGAATTGTCGCACACGCGCACGCACCGCGGCTTCGTCCTTGATGACGGCGCCTGCAAGACCGCGCGCAACAAGTCTGCCCTCGGCGTCATAGGCCCGGTCGGCAAGGAAAAGCGCCAGCGTCTTCAAACGCGCGCGTCTGGCCGCCTGCTGAATCTCGCTGCCATGGGTCACGAAGACGATGAGATCAGCATCGACCGTGGCGATCGCATCCATCATCAGATCGGCCAGCACAGGATCGCGGTTGACCATATTGCCCATGGCCGCATGGAAGCTGATATGGGAGACAGTGACACCCTCGGCTTTGGCGATCGCCATCAGTGCGCCGAGCTGATAGAGCATCTGCTGGCGAAGCTCATCTGCCGGAAACGGTATTTCGCGCCGACCGAAACCCGGCCGATCAGGCAAACCGGGATGCGCGCCGATGCCGACGCCGTTCAGCTTCGCAAGCCGGACCATGCGTCCCATCGTATCCGGGTCGCCGCCATGGAAACCGCAGGCAATGTTGGCCGACGAGACGAGTTTCATCATCGCTTCGTCGTCGCACAGCCGGTAGGGACCGAATCCTTCGCCCATGTCGGAATTCAGATCGATCTTCATCAGTTCCTCCTTTTGACGGCCTTTTGGACGATATGCATTAGGCCATCACCCTCAAGGCGCGCTTGACCATTCGGGATGTCTGCCTGACGTCTTCGACATAGCCGGCGACAGCTTGCTCCACCTTGTGCGCCTCCGCATGCGTCGAGCGAACGAACTTCAGGCGGGCGCCGATGTGGGCTTGGCCGAGCCGCCAGAGATCGCATTCGATTACGCCGGCGATCTTCGGATATCCGCCGGCGGTGTTGGCATCGCTCATCTGCACGATCGGTTCGCCGCCGGGCGGAACCTGGATCACGCCGGGCACGACGCCGTGGGAGCGCATCTCGATGGATGCTGTCGGCTTGATCGGCTCGCCTGACAGCCGGTAGCCGGTCCGGTCGCTTCGGGAGGAAATCCTCCAGGTTTGGCTCCAGAAACCTTCGCCATCTCCGGCAAAAAGATCATGCTCGCCAGCCGGCAGGGCGCGGATCGGCAATGCGCCGCCGACAGGAGCCGGGAAGACATCGCGCAGCGCCACGGCCGGTTCGACGACGGCGAGACCAGAGGCCGGCAGCATGGCGATCTCTGCATCCTCGCCGACCGCGATCCGATCGCCCTTCGCCAGAGGCCGGCCGGCATTGCCGCCAAAACCACCGCGCAGCGACGTGCTGCGCGAACCCATGACAACGGGGATATCCAGCCCGCCTCCGATCGAAATATAGGCACGTGCGAGCCGCGGCGGCTGCTTCAGTTCGAGAACCTGTCCGGGCTCCGCGAGATAGGCGCACCAGGGAAGCAGTTCCGATCCGTTGAGATGAGGATTGCCGTCGGCGCCGGTAACGGCAAATACCACGCGCTGCTCGAAACGCAGGCTGAACGGGAAGGTCTGCACCTCTATCGCGGCGGCATTTTCGTCATTGCCGACGAGAATGTTGCCGATCCGGACAGCCAGCGGATCCATTGCGCCGCTCGCCGATACGCCGATGTCGCGATAGCCGGGGCGGCCAAGATCCTGCACTGTGTTGAACGGGCCGCTTTCGATGATCTCGATCATAGCTCGATCCCTGCTGGCAGGAACCGCACCGTATCTCCCGGCGCCATCATGGCGGGGGTCGGCGACGTGGGATCGAACATCTCAAGCGCTGCGAAGCCGATAGAATTCCAGCCATTCGGACCTGTGAGCATGGCGACGCCGGTCTGCATGCCGCCGATGGTCACGCAGCCTTTCGGCATTTTCAGCGAAGGCACGGTCTTTCGCGGCATGTAGATGCGCGGATCGAGACCGTGCAGATAACCGAAACCGGGAGCACTGCCCAAGGCGAAGACTCGGTAGGTCGCTTCATGATGGATGCGGACGACCTCGCGGTCGCTCAAGCCCGACAGATCGCAAAGGGCTGGAAGATCCGTCGCATATTCGCCGCCATAATGGACGGGGATCTCGATGGTCTTGCCCTTGAGATCGATGCTGCGGGCATTCTCCCATGCCTCCAGCAGCCGAGCGACCACCGCATCAGGATCCTCGGGCGTCTCCTTGAAGATCACCAGCAGATTGGTCATGCCCGGAATGTTTTCCGCAAGGTCCGGCCAGCCTTTCACGGTCTGGGACAGAGCCCAGATCCGCCGCTGCGCGATGAGATCAAAGTCGCCTGGCGCCTCGAGCAGGAAGGATCTGGCGCCGATCGAGGAAACCCGCGCCAGGCTTTTGGTGGCCGGAACGATCTCGCGTTGCGATGCGTGTCTGTTCGTCGTGACGATCATGACTGGAACTCGATTTCGAGCAGAGGATCACCGAAGCCGACCAGTGCGTCGGGCTCGGCCAGCAGCCTGGTCAAAACACCGGAACGGCCGGCGCGAAGGGGAAGCAGGATGTGCCCTACCCCGACAAAGCCGATGATATCCGCATCGGATACGGAGCGCGGCAGATTTTGCGGCGCGGCGGAGGCGGGATGCTCGACATAGAAGCGGCCGGCCATCGGCGCCTTCACGACGGCCGCTGCAGAGCCGGGAGCCAAACCGGGAGCACGGGGCGTCGCTTTGGTCGAGCTGATCCTAGCGCCGTCTTTTCCGGCGACGACGATGCGAAGCTGCCCGCCGGGCCGGGAGATTTCGAGACCGTCCACACCGGCGGCCGTCAACGCCTCGGTGAGCAATGCAATCGTCGCCGGATCGCTGAAATCGATCGCGCTCATGCCGCCCTCCGCAGTTTCAGCCATTGTTCGAGATAATGGATATCCGTCTCGCCGCGCGCGAATGCGCCATCCTCGAACAGGGCGCGCAGGAAGGGGATGTTGGTGGAAATCCCCTCGACCTCAGTGTCGGCAAGCGCCTCGCGCATTCTTGTCATCGCTTCCGCCCGCGTCGGCGCATGGACGATCAGCTTGGCAATCAGCGAATCGTAGTATGGCGAGACCTTGTAGCCGGCATGAATATGCGTATCGACGCGGATGCCTGGTCCCGCCGGCAACGCCAGATGGGTGACGACACCCGCCGACGGCAGGAAACTTTCCGGATCCTCGGCGTTGATGCGGCATTCGAAGGAATGGCCTTCGCATGTCACATCGCCTTGGGTGAGATCGAGACCATGACCCTGCGCCGCCCTTATCTGCGCCTGGACGATATCGACACCGCTCGTCATCTCGGTGACGGGATGTTCGACCTGAAGTCGCGTATTCATCTCGATGAAATAGAAAGCGCCATCCTCATAGAGAAATTCGAAGGTTCCGACGCCCCGGTAGCCGATCTGGAGGCAGGCCTGTACGCAAGCCAGGCCGACTGGCTGGATGATGTCGGGCGCGATCCCAAGCGCCGGCGCCTCCTCCACCACTTTCTGATGGCGGCGCTGCATCGAGCAATCCCGGTGTCCGAGCCACACGGCATTGCCGTGATCGTCGCAAATAACCTGTATCTCGATGTGACGCGGATGCTCTAAGAATTTCTCCATGTAGAGCAAGGGTGAGCCGAAGGCTTTGCGGGCCTCTTCTCGCGTCAGAGCGATTGCTTCATGCAGCACGTCGGCCTTTGGCACGACGCGCATGCCGCGCCCGCCACCGCCGCCGGCTGCCTTGATGATGACGGGATATCCGATCTCCAGCGCTATGCGCTCGATCGTGGCGGGGTCATCGGGCAGCGCGGTGTCCGGACCGGGAACGCAGGGGACGCCGGCCGCCATCATCGCGCGTTTTGCCGAGATCTTGTCGCCCATGGTCGCAATCGACGACGTGGTCGGACCAATGAAGGTCAGCCCGGCCTTTTCGACGGCGTCGGCGAAGGCGGCGTTTTCAGACAGAAAACCGTAGCCCGGATGAATGGCGCCCGCGCCAGCGAGACGCGCAGCCAGAAGGATGGCATCCTGATTGAGATAGCTCTTGGCGGCGGTCGACGGGCCGATGCAGATAAAACTGTCGGCGGTGCTGCCGTAAGGCGCTTCCCTGTCGGCCTCGGAGCAGATGGCGACCGTCTTCAGGCCGAGCTCACGGCAGGCGCGCTGGATCCGGGCTGCGATCTCGCCGCGGTTGGCGATCAAAACGGTATCGAAGCGACCGGCCACAGACTGTTCAGGCGTTTCCGGCATCAGGCAATCTCCGCCAGCAGATCGCCGGTCTCGACCTCGCCATTGTCGATATGGGTCAGGTGCGTGATGCGCCCGGATCGCGGCGCGGCGATCGTGTTGAGGACCTTCATTGCCTCGACGATGAAAAGCGTCTGCCCCTCCTCCACCTCGTCGCCGATTGCGACGAATGGCGGCTCCCCAGGCGCCGGGGTCCGGTGCAGAACGCCGAAGACCGGCGCCTTCACCGCATGGGTTTTCTCAGGTCTCGAAGGCAAATCGGAGCCAGCATCCTGGGCAAGGCTTGTCGTCGATCCTGCCTCTTTCTGGGGCTCGGCAGCAGCCTCCTGACCCGGCGACGTGCGGAAGATCCGAACCGTCACGTCCTTTTCGGTCACGGTCAGCTCGGTAATGTTCGATCGTCCGACAAAGTCGATCAGCGTCTTTATCTTCGAGAGGTCCATGTGCGTGCTCGGAATTTCAAAATTCCACCGCGCTGACCCGAAGTTTCAAGTCGCTCGGTGTTGTGATTTTTCGTAGCACGACGCGTCGACTGATGGGGTCAGACGAAGTTTTGATGGAGTGCAATCGGCGCCTTATAGGACATATCGCCGAACGTTAGCGACTTCCCTCGACGGCAGCGGGAAGCGGCAGAATCCCCGCAATGGATGCAATGAAGGGACAATGCTTGTTCTGACGGCTGACAGTGCTATATGTAGGTAAATACCTACATGAGGCAGCCAGCCATGACCATTACGACACTTTCCAGCCGTGAACTCAATCACGACGTCAGCAATGCGAAGAAAGCTGCCAGAAAAGGGCCAGTCATCATCACTGACCGCGGCAAACCTTCCCATGTCCTTCTGACATATGAGGAATTTCAGCGTCTTTCCGGCAGGAGCCAAAGCCTGGTCGATGGGCTTTCCATGCCGGGCCTGTCGGAAATTAATTTCATGCCATCGCGGGTCGAGATCAAAACCCGCGGAGTTGACCTGTCTTGAGCTATCTGCTGGATACGAATGTCATTTCAGAACTGCGTAAGATTGGTGACGGTAAGGCTGATCCGGAAGTCGTGGCATGGATCAAAACGGCAAACGCTTCTGATTTTTATCTCTCTGCAATTACCATTCTCGAATTGGAACGGGGCGTGCTTGCTGTCCAACGACGCGATGCCCGGCAAGGTTCACGCCTGCGTACATGGCTTGATGATCACGTGCGTCCGCAGTTCGCCGGCCGGATACTGCCGATCGATGATGCCATCGCAACGCGCTGCGCGCATCTGCATATTCCCGACCGGCGCAACGAGGCCGATGCGCTAATTGCTGCCACTGCAGTGGTGCACAATCTTACCGTGGTCACGCGAAACGTGAGAGATTTCGACGGCACCGGTGTCGTCATTGTCGATCCTTGGCAGGGTCAAGCAATGTAGGCGTCTTAAATGGATGCAAATTGCAGCGTCCAAATTGACAACGTCGGCGTTTCTGCACGGATGCACGGCCGGTTTCCGTCATCGTCAGCTCTTCGTGGGGCCGATGCTCTCCCGCAAGATCAGGCTGCTGCGGATGACGGTGCGAACCGTGGCCATATTCTGCCTCTGGTCAATGGCGTCGAGCAGAAGATCTACCGCAGCGCGCCCCATCTCTTCCACCGGCTGTTTGATCGTCGAGAGCGGCGGCGAGCAGAATTCGCAGACGGGAGAGCCGTCGAAGGAGACGACGGACAGATCACCGGGAATGCTTAGGCCCGTCCGCTGGATACGGCTGACAAATGAAATGGCCATGTCGTCGCTGGTCGCGATGACGGCTGTCGGTTTCTCGGTCAACTCGGCGAAATCATCCGCCGCCTGGACACCAATGTCGAAGCCATGCTGATAATCGAGATGACCACCCGAGCGATGCACCGCCTCCTCGGACAATCCTGCCGCCTCGAGCGCCTCGAGCACGCCGCCGTAACGCTCGACATCGTGATAATTGCCTTCGGGCCCTGCAAGATAGAAGAACCGTCGATGACCTAATCGAATCAGTTCATCCGTGGCGTCGCGCACGGCCTCGCGGTCGTTGGTAACGACGCTCTGCAGGCCGGCATCGCTCATATCGAGCAGCATCGACACGATCGGCAGGCCGGAATTGGCCAGCGAGCGTCCGTCAACCTCGGGAAGCTTCGACGACAGGATGATGGCCCCGCGCACGCTGCCGCCGAAAGCGAGGTCGAGAATGTGCCGTTCGGAAATCTCGTCGCGATCGAGGTTGGCGATCATCAGGTTGTAGCCGCCCTGGATCAGCGATTGATTGATACTCTGCAGCACCTGCGGAATGACCTGGGAAGCACCATAGTAGAGCGATCCCGGCAGAATGATCATGATGATGTTGGATTTGCCGACCCTGAGACCGCGCGCCATCGCATTCGGGGTGTAGCCCAGTTGCCGGGCTGCGGCATTGATCTTGGCGCGCGTCTTCTCGTTGACCCGCCCGGGATTGGCGAGTGCACGGCTGACTGTCGATATCGCAACGCCGGCGAGCCGCGCGACATCGGCCATCAATGCACCGGATGGCTCATCTCCCGCCACATCCTTGTTTTTATTCATGTTTATTTCGGTCTCCCGGATGCTTCGATTTGCAACTCTAAGGCAGGGAGCGATTTATAGCAAACGTTTGCCAAAAATCGCTTGCTTAAAAAACCGGCTTGGCTATTATCAAGCCATGGCAAACGATTGCCATTTCTTAATACGTTGAAAATACATGATTTATTGGATGCGGAACGGCT